>JBFGRM010000134.1:0-6960 GCA_041563675.1 Nitrospiraceae bacterium
AAGTATCCGCACGAGCGCTTCCAGACCCTGGACGATGCGCGGACCGGGTCGGTTCAGAAGGTCTGCTTCGATCTGGTAGAACTGCTCGCGCTGGACCGCCGAGAGCGTCGTCCATCGGCGCCAGCGATGTTGTTCGGCTTCAGGAATCCCCTCCGCCTCGCCCACGGGAAAGATGATCATTTCGGGGTCCTCGCTCAGGACGGCTTCGATGCTGAGGCGCGGATAGGGAGCGCCCGCGCTCGTCGCCACGTTGGCCCCGCCCGCCAGCTCGATGAGGTGATGAATGAAGCTCCCCGGACCGACGGTAATGAAGGGCTCGGTGTTGAGGACGTAAAGGACGCGTGGCCTGGGCAAGCCGTTGGTCTTCGCCCGCAGCTCCGCCACGCGTGTGCGAAGGTCCGTGGCAAGGCGGTCCGCCTGCGCGGAATGGCCGGCGATGCGCCCGACCGTCTGGATCTGCGAGAAGATGTCCTCGAGCGTCTTCGTCTGAAGGAGAAACGTGGCGATCTTGAGCCGCTCGAGCTTCTCGAGTGAGTCGCCGCGCAGCACTTCCAGGGGGGACACCACCAGGTCAGGCTGCAGCGCCAGGATCGACTCCAGGTTCGGGCGCACATAGCCGACCTTCGGCTTCGCTTGCGCCTCCGGAGGATAGTTGCAGAAAGGCGTGACACCGACGACGCGGTCGCCGGCGCCGATGGCGTAGAGCGTCTCCGTGAGGCTCGGGGCGAGCGAGACGATGCGGATCGGTGCCTTGGCCAGGTAGATCTTCCGGCCCAGCGCATCCACGAAGGTGCGCGGCGCCAGATTGGCCATGAACGGCATTCCCGTAAGAATGCCCTGCTGACGGCGTGGCTTCGCCATGGCCTCATTCTCGCGCAGATCGGGAATGGCCAACAAGCACAGCAGCAGCCACGAGATCGTGACCAGCACGCGCCTGGTGCCTCCCCCGGTCCGCGCACCTTGGGACCGTCCGGTGCCCAAATAAAAAATCCCCAGAGCCTGTGAGACCCTGAGGATTGCACCCGCTTCTTCACCCTCACCCATTCCCCAGCCCTCGAGGGAATGAAGGTCATTGATCCGGACAGGTCTTCTGGCTCGTGGGTTCTTAGCCTACTCCCTGCACCTTCCCGGCCCGGACGTCAGGCGTAAGGGGTGAGGCGTGAGTTGGTAGGAAAAAAATCTTCCTACATCCCCTGACGCCTTACGCCTGACTCCTTACCTCCGAGACCAGTGGTGTCCGCAGGTTTCGTCCCCACTTACAGCGGCGGGACCGCGAGGGATTCGCACCCTCTTCCCTGTGCTCCGGATACCGCTCCGTTATGTCGCAAGCCGTGACTTATAGGGGACAGCTCGCACCGTTGTCAAGGTGGAACCCTTTCGAGGGGTGTAGGCGGGTGGAACCGGAGTGGCCCCAACTTGTAGCTCGAAAGTGCGCGATTTGTCTTTTTTGAGGGGTCTTTGGGGCCGCTCTGGGAAGCTTGTGGACTGGATTCGCCGGGACTACAGGTACTTATCCGGGCTTCTCGGAAACCACCAGAATGGCATTCCGATTGCTCCTCTACAGAGTGACAAAAAACGCCCGTGGTCTGTCCACTTTGTCGCGCCTGCCGCGGTTTGAGACCACGGCTTGTTCCGAGAGGAGACATCGTGCGCCGAATCCTCATCAGCCTGTGTTTGGTCGGAATCTTCCTGGAGATCTCCGGCGTGATCTTCTCGAGCTCGCACGACAAACCGAACGAAGCGATGGTCACCCTCCTGGAGCCGCCCCAACACCAGATTCAGAATCTGAAGCATAATGGCTATTTTCTCCTGCTCGGCTTTGCGGCATCACCCAGCGTCGACCCCATTCAGATCGGCCTCCACACCTGGCTCGAATCCGAACTGAATCCGACCCGCAGACCGTTCGAGTACGCCAAACAGGCGCGTCGTGATCTCCGGGTTTCCGCCCACGTGCTGGACCGATTCCAGCAGCACAACGGCCCGCTCACCGTCCGGCGTGTTCGCCAGGATGCGGCGACCGTACGCCGACAGGTGCCGCATGCGTCGATCCTGGCCGATCGCTATGAGCAGTGGCTCAGCATGCCGTTTGAGGACAGAGGCTACGGACATGTGGGCATCCCTCGATTCGCCGAGCTGTTTCTCGCGCACCGTCTGTATCTCGGCGAGGGATTCGCACGGGGCACCAAACGGGGGCTGCGGCGCATCGAACAGGAGCTCGCGGTCTGGCGGGCGATCCTGGCCAAGTCCCGAACGCTCCCGATGAAAGTCGTGGCGGCGACCATCGTGAGCGAAGACGCGGAGCTGTTATCCGATCTCTTGAGCCGCCCGAGCATGGATCGGTTCAGCGTCATCCGCGCGGGGTTGCTTGCGCGGCCGCTGACCCCCAACGAGCGCTCCCTCCGCTGGCCGGTCAGGAACGAGTTCGTCGTGGGCATGGACCGGGCCGAGGAGAGCCTCTCCACGGAAATCACGCA
The DNA here is from genome assembly GCA_041563675.1 of Nitrospiraceae bacterium. Classification (GTDB taxonomy): domain Bacteria; phylum Nitrospirota; class Nitrospiria; order Nitrospirales; family Nitrospiraceae; genus JBFGRM01. Next base: position 2,475 of record JBFGRM010000134.1, read on the forward strand.
GAAGCCGAGCGAGGCGGCGCGGCACGCGGCCTGGGTCGCGGTCGTGGCCCGAATGCAGGAGGATGCCTTCAAGAAAGTCCAGCGCCCGCTCATGTCCAGCCTGTTCGGATTCAATTTTTCGAATCAGCGGACGTTGAACTTGTATGCGAAATACTATCAGGCGGTCATCCACACCTCCGACATCAGCGCTGGCCCCTTGCCGACCCTCAAGAGCGTCGAGGCGACGACCTCCCGCACCTTGACCGACACCCTGTTCAGCCCGGTCCAGGAAGAGCCGGCCTGGGACCTCATCACGGCCCGGGTCCTCGAGACCGATGCACGGTTGCGGCTGGCGGGGCTCCAGGCGGCGTTACGGAAGGCGGGATCCTTGAGAGACGTGCACGCACGCATCGCCACCCTGGGTACCGGCTACTACGATCCGTTCACCGGATTGCCGGTGATGTGGAACGGGAGACAGGGATCGATCTACAGCGTCGGAGCCGACGGTCTCGATGATGGCGGCGATCCGACCTTCGACATTGTCGTGACCGTGCCGCGCAGCATGCTCAGAAGGACGTAGGCTCTTCCGGTCGTATTTTCATCTTTCCCCCATCCCCTTACCCTTCCCCTGCCGCGCCGATCGAGATTCGGCGCAAACCCCCGGTGGTCAGGACCGATCGTTCCGTGGCTGCGTCTCCTCGACAAACTGTCCGATGCCCCGCACGACCCAGTAGGGCAGCAAAAACGCGATCAGCGAGGTGAGGATGGGCGGCACGTACATGCCCTCGTAACGCGGCGGAAATCCCTGGTCGAGGACAAAGGCAAGCAGAATGACGACCCACGCCGTGCAGCAGGCTGCGCCGACATATTGAGCGATCCGTTTGTAGCGTTTTTGAGGGGAGTCGGTCACGGGACGGGACCCTGCCTGACCTTCGAGCCGTCTCTGATCATCCTCGATTACGCTACGGGCACTGGCCCGAGGAGTCAAGCGTGAACCACTGTCTGCCACCGTGCCGGATCGTCCCTGCCCGTCTTGACAGCCGTCGCCAAGCCGCCTAGGCTACTCCCTCCCCGTCTCGACCATCGTCCTTTTTGGTCTTGTCACACGGAGGAAGGAGTCATGGCGATGATGAGATTGATTGTATCTCTGCTGTTCGTCTGGTGCATCGCTCTGGTCGCGGAGGCGCAAGCCAAGTTGCTGTATGTCTGCGACGACGGCACTACCGTGCTGCTGACCGACGATGCCGCCCGTCAGTGCCCGGCCTACGAGCCCCAAGCCGAGCTCATCACGGTGCCGGCGGGCTCGACCTGGGCGGACGTGGAGTGGGCCGTGGCCTTGAAGCTGGCCGAGCGGCCGTCGCCGGCTGCCCAGCGCCGGCAGAGAGTCCTGACCGATGCCTGCGCGCTCTGGCTTGATCTGAATCTTGGCACTGACGGCGGTCTCGACATGGAAACCTCGGAGAACAGCCGCAAGTGGCTGGCCCTCTCGCGCATCGTCACGGCGACGAACATCTGCGAGGAGTACCTCTCACGGCGAATGTATCCGCAATTCTGACGGGGGGAACCGGCCCCCGCACAGCGAGCCCCACGCCCTCAGGGCGTGGGGCTCTTTTTTTTGCATGGGGGCACCGAGATTGGGACGCTCCCCTCGCCGTCCCCGAGGCGTTCAACCGCGTGGTTTCGCGGCCCTGGGCCCTCCTGGCTCTGCTACATTTATAGGACGGGCAAACTGAGGGGGTGGGGAACGCAATGGATATGGCTGACGTCACGCTCCTGTTCGATCACATCCTGGTACCGCATTTGACCCAGTACCTGGTCGGCATTCTGGGCCTGCTGCTGGTCTGGCAGTACCACCAGGCGCTGGTCCTCAAAGGGCGCATCTATGCGATCGACTTTTGGGACTTTTCTGGCGTGCGGATGTTTCTCCACGTCAGTCTTCAGGACGGCCGCGCCTGCTCGGTCTGTCGCGGGTCACATGGCACGTTGTTCCTCCCGTCGTTGGCGACCAAAAAACGCTTGTCGGTCTTGCCCCGCCCATGCTCCAGTCCCCTGGGCTGCCGGTGCCTCGTGCTGGGGCTGTACGGGGGCTGGCCCGAGGCAAACCGCATCCTTCAGCTACTGCGCCGGCAGGCACGAGAGACGCCGCTGCAACTCACGCGGGAGCATCTGCTCGAGCTGATCGATACATCATCCTCGCAGAGTGTGGAGGTCGGTGGTGACCGACTCACCATGCAGTTGCTGCAAGGGCTGCACCTGGAAGCGAAGAACCCTGAGTGGGCGATTGGTCGCTATCGGACGGTGATCGAGGAAGCAAAGGGCGCCAAAGACCTCCGGCTGGTCGTGCCCGCGTTTCTCCGATTAGCGGAAGTGGTTGCGCAGGCGCAAGGCGCCGATGTGGCGTTACAGGTGATCAACCAGTTTGAGAAACGATTCGCTCACCAACGCAAAGTCTTCTATTACCCATCGCTCGAACAACGCCGAGCGATGGCGGATCGAAAATTCCGGCTCAAAGCCAACGTGGCGCAAGAGGGTCGTCTCAGAATGTAGGTTCTGGATTCTTTCCCCTGAGCACTCTCCGAACAAGCACACCCCTCCACGAACCCCCGGTCGCAGGTTCAAATCCCGTTCGAGTTGTTTAGGAAGCTGTTGGAAAGCGGAGTGGCAGGAGGTTTCTCTTTCCCCTTTACGCCTCACCCCTGACGTCTCACGCCTGAAGTCTTGTATTGGAGCGGGAGACGGGATTTGAACCCGCGACCGACGGCTTGGGAAGCCGCTGCGCTACCCCTGCGCCACTCCCGCTCATTCAGGCTTGTGATGTCGGAACTCTAACGGGTTGATCATGCGGAGTCAAGCGGAGGGAGGCGGACTGTCGAGGCCTGCAGACGGTGATGTTACTGTTGGGAAGATCCGACGGGCACGTCCTCTGCTGGGAACATGGGAGAGCGCTCGCGGATGATACGGGCGATGCGGCGCCGTTCATCCCGCCGCACTTTCGTGAACACCAGGCCGACGCCGTTGGTCGGGTGGGCACAGACCACCGCCTCGTCGACGACGACCGGGGTTTCGTAGATGGGAGTCGTGAATTCGACCCGGAGGCGCGTGCCGTCGGCCGCCTCGATGAGGCCCTCCAGCCGGCAGCCGGCGATCGAGAGGTCCACGAGCATGGCCTGTTGGGCCGGCACTTCCTTCCGGTAGAAGGCCGAGCGGAGCATCGCGGGGTAATCGACCCGGACACGCCGGAAGTCCCGCCGTGGAATGATGGCGGGAAAACCCCGGAACGCGAGAAAGCGGGATCCGCACAGCTGGCAGCGATGGGCATAGATGGTCAGGAGGCCCAAAAGCCGCTCGAGGATCCCTTGTAGGGGCGCCACCCGTACCAGTCCGGTCTTGCAACTCGGACAGCGAATCATAGCGAGCCTCCTGCTTACACTAGTGATTCAGGTTTATCACGCATTGCCGATTCCGACAATGAATTCCCTACCTTTGGCTGGTTGACAGGAGCCGCTCCGGGCGGGTGGAACGCTTGTCACAGCACGGTCAGCACCGACCTGTCTCAGCCGAAGGAGGGAGCCTGTTTGGGTGATGTTGCCGAGGCGCGAGGCGAGGGCCTCGACCGGGCTATTTCTTGCGGGCCTGCGCGAGCAATTGTTGGATGCGTTCGTCCGAGTACTCGGAGGGATCGACATGGTGGATGGTGGCGGTGAGCTCGTCGCGCAATTCCTGCGTCCGTTGGACCAGGCGGTCCATCTCCTGCCGGCTGAGTCCATGCCGCTGTCTGTGGAGCGCTTGCGCGTCGGAGAAAGGAGAGGCAGCGGAGCCCGGCTTGCCGTCGTTTTCGCGTTTCAGATCACGGAGCCACATTAAGCCGATCCTACGCCAACCTGTTCGGTGCGTCTATTCCACATCGGGAGGGGGACGTGGTCCCAATGGATGGCAGGCGTCTCAGATAGCCCAGACGAGGGATCAGGAATGGAAGGCCACCAGGGCGAATTTGCGGCGTCCGATTCGCATTCGGTACTGCCGTCCCGACTCCAGGGTCAGTGAGGCGTTCGGGTCCTGGTGCTTGGCCCCATCGATCTCCACGGCGCCCTGGACGATGAGGCGGCGCGCCTCGCTCTTGCTCGGCACGAGCTTGGTGCGGACGACCAGATCCACGAGCCCGATGCTCGGGGCGGCGGGATCCGGAAGGTCGGCCCGCGTGAGCGAGAGCCGCGCGTCGGGCTCAGCGGGAAACTCGCGGGCCTGAAACTTCTGCTGAAACTCATCCTTCCCCACTTGGGCCGCCTCGGTCCCGTGGTATCGGGTGACGATGCGCTCGGCCAGCTCCATCTTCGCTTGCATGGGGTGCGCGGCCTTCACCCGCCCCAGGTCCTCCGTGGTCAGCAGCTCGTAATATCGATACATGAGCTGATCGCTGACGGACATGAGCTTGCCGAACATGTCGCCGGGGCGATCCTCGAGCGCGATGTAGTTGCCGAAGGTCTTGCTCATCTTGCGGACGCCGTCC
>JBFGRM010000135.1:0-6936 GCA_041563675.1 Nitrospiraceae bacterium
CTCCCGCGTGGCTTGCGCCAGCTTCGCCTGACGGGAGAAGACCGCCTCCAGTCCCTCCGCCTTCAGCATCTTCAGGACCTGCTGCAGCCCGAGGATCATGGACACGGCCGGGGTATAGGCGGTTTGATTCTTGGCCTGCGACGACCGCTCCTTCTTGAAGTCAAAATAGAAGGCGGCATTCTTCGCCTTGTCGGCCAGGCGCCAGGCCTTGTCGCTCACACTGACAAAGGCCAGGCCCGGAGGCAACATCAGTGCTTTCTGGGAGCCGGTGATGACGACATCCAGGCCCCAGTCGTCGGTCTTGAGATCCATGACGCCGAGCGCCGTGATCGCGTCGACCACCACGATCGTGTCCTCATAGGATCGGACGATCTCGGCAATTTTGCGGACATCGTGCGCGACGCCGGTGGAGGTCTCGCTCGCCTGAACGTAGACCGCCTTGATCGACGGATCCTTCTTCAAGGCGTCGGCCACGGCCTGCGGATCGACCGCCTGCCCCCACTCCACCTTCAGCTCCGTAACCTGGACCCCGAAGGTCTTGCAGAGCTTGCCCCATCGCTCCCCGAATTTGCCGCCGTTCACGCACAGGGCCTTGTCGCCGGGGGACAGGAAGTTGGCGACCGACCCTTCCATGCCGCCGGTTCCCGAGGAGGCCAGGATCAGCACATCGCTGGCCGTTTGGAACAACCATTTGAGATCCTCCCGGACCTGGCCGAACAGCTCCGCGAATTCGGGAGCCCGGTGGTGAATGATCGGCTGGGCCATGGCGAGGAGCACTTCGGGGGGGACTGGGGTCGGGCCTGGAGCAAGGAGGTATCGTTTGATCATTGCGGGATATCCTTCTCTTCGTTATGCGCTGGACGTCAGCGAAGGTTGACGGCTGGAGCCCACGGCTGGACAGCCGTGGGACCTATCAGAGCTTCGGCGCAACCCGCCGAAGCAGCCCGCCTTCGCAAAGGCTTCGGCGGGCACCCGTCTCGCTTTGATACACGACTTCCCATTCGTGACTCTCTGCGAAGGCGGGTGGGAAACAGCCTACGAAAAGGGAGGTACGCTACCATGCGGGGTATAGGCTGTCAAGGCAACCGACCGCCGTTTCGAGGACGCGTCACAACTCCGTCCGAGGGACCTACGAAGGTACGACCTCTTCATGTCGGAGGGCCCCAGATTGATCCTTCCTAGCACTGTTTTTTCCCGACGGTTCTTGACAAGTACGCGCGCACTTTGTAGCCTAGCCCCTGTATGTCGAGCAACAGGCCCGAGGCAGACCTGTCTCCCCTTCAAGCCCGGCGCGGCGGGGCTCTGTCCCGATGCGCCCTGGGCCTCGTTTTTGGAACCGCCATTCTGCTTCACCTCTCGCCGGCTGCCGCTGACCGTCTGACGATCTCAATCGAGCCCTATACCCCCTCACAAGACCTTCTGATCGAGGGCCAAGAATTCGATGTTGAGGCCGAGGTCGATGTGGAGGAAGCCGGCCTTCATCAGGGCCCGGAGGTGGAGTCGCAAGAGATGGCCGTCGTGGAGACGGACGCCGTCTTAGATTCGTCTGCCGAGGCGGAGCCAGCTGGGGAAAGCCAGACCGCGTCGGCCCCCGAGGTGGATGCGGACCTCGAGCCCTCGATTGAGGAGTCCGCACTGCAAGTCGATATGGACCATATGGTCGTACCCAGCCTGCGGGGTGGTGAGACATTCCCGCCGCGATTCTCGGCCTTGCTGGCGGAACCCGCCGAGGACCATCAGTCCAAAGCCCTGGTCGTGGCGCAGCAACGTCTGGACACGATCCTGATCGTCCGGGACCCCAAGGTCGACCGTCATATCCAGTATTTCAACGGCGACATCCGCGACCGTTTCCACACGTGGTTGATCCGATTGGGGCGCTACAGGCCGATGGTGGAGAGCGTCTTCGCCGAATTCGGACTGCCGTTGGACCTGGCGTATCTCTCACTCGTGGAGAGCGGTTTCAACCCCCGCGCCTACTCGCGAGCCCGTGCCACCGGACCGTGGCAATTCATGAAGGGCACGGCGCGGCTGTATGGATTGAGGGTGAATTGGTGGGTCGACGAGCGTCGAGACCCCATCAAGTCCACCGTCGCGGCGGCCCGCTACCTGCGCGACCTCTACGATCTGTTCGGAAATTGGCCGCTCGCGATGGCCGCGTACAACGCGGGCGAGGGCCGGGTGGGGCGGGCGTTGCGGAAGACGGACGGCGAGAGCTTCTATGAAATCGCGCGGAGCCGGTACATTCGTCGGGAAACAAAGGAGTATGTGCCGCGGTTCATGGCCGCCACCATCATCGCGAAGAATCCCGACCAGTACGGGTTCCCCTCATTCCCCCCCGATCCCCATCAATTCGAGGAAATCATCGTCTCCCGGCCCCTGCACCTCCGCGACATCGCCAAGGCCACCAAGATCTCCTTCGCGGAGCTGCGCGGCCTGAACCCGGAGCTGCGCCGCTACGTGACACCGCCGAAGCACAAGGAGTATCACCTCAAGGTTCCGGTGGGGACGAAGGAGCAGGTGATCGCGGTTCTCGATCAGATCCCGACCTACAAGAAATCGACCCCGCCCCGTTTGAAGAAGGGACAAAAAGTACCGAAGGGCTGGTACCGGGTGCGATGGGGAGACAGCCTCTGGAAGATCGCCAGGCGGTTTCGGACCTCGGTGCGGGAGCTGATGGCGATCAACAACCTGAGCAGCATCCTGATCAAGCCGGGCGACCTCCTCGCGATCCGCCCCTAGCCCGAATCCTCCGCCACTCAGTCCACCGCCACGGACGCTCCGCCGTTTCTACTTCGAATCGGGTTCTTTCGCTTCGGTTTCCGCCGGCAGGTCTTCCTTGCCCGATGGCTGGGCTTCTGTCTCCGACGGCTCTTGCTGTGCCGCCAGGGCCTTGATGCGGATCGAGGCCTCGTTGGCCAGGGGGGAATAGGGGTGCCGGTCGATCAGCTCCTGAAACCGGGCCAGCGCGCCCTCGGGGCGTGACTGGGCCTCCTCGAGCTTTCCCAATTCGAACAGGGCATGGTCCTTGTTGATCGCCCCCGGCACCGCGAGGACGGCCGTCAATGCCTCGTCCGCCTTCGCCCCGTCCCCCTGATCAAGGTACGCGTAGGCGAGCCGCTGATAGGCCAGCCCGAGCAGCGCGTCGTTGTCCCCGTGCCTCGTGACCAGCTTTTGATACGCCTCGATTGCCTCGGGAACATTCTTGTCCTCCTCCAGCGCGAGACCCAGACGAAAGAGCGACTGCGCGGCCGCGGAGGTCCCGGGGTAATCCTTCGCCACCTCACGGTACAGAAGAATGGCCTTCTTGAGATTTTTCTGCGCCTGCTCCGGCTTGTCCGGAGGCCGGGTCGCGAAATGCTTGTTCGCCTCGACGTGCAGACTCATCGCGGTTTGGGCCCGTTCCATGTCATACCACACGACCCCGATCACGACCCCGATCGCGAGGAGCACGACGACCAGCCCGGCCAGGATGCCGCGACGGTGCTCCTCCGCCGAGAGCCACAGCCGTTCCATCGAGCTCATGAGCTGTGCTTCACCGACCGGGCTTTTCCTGGGCGGCGTCCTGATGCGGTATGACATAACACCCCTTGGAAGCGGCGCGAGCCCGCGGCCGCGCGCGTCGCACTAACCTTGAGGCTTATACTAAGCCCGCCGCGCGAAAGTCAAACGCGACGCCCTCTCCGGCCTCGTCGCCGCGTTGACATGCCTGCACGGAAGGGATACCGTGCGCCGCGATACACGGGATGTGCACCCGCCCATGAAGAGGAAGCCACAGAGCGACGCGGCCGGCGATCCTTTTGTCGCGGCCCTGCACGACTTGGAACGCCGTCACCTGCGACGATCGCTGCGCGTCGTGGAGACCGCCTGCGGCACGACCGTCTCGATCGGCGGCCGACGCGTGATCCTCATGGCTTCGAACAACTACCTGGGTCTCGCCACGCACCCCGAGGTCACACGAGCCGCCGTGGAGGCGATCGAGCGCTTTGGAACCGGGGCGGGCGCCTCGCGTCTCATTTGCGGCACCCAGACTCCCCACGTCGAGCTCGAGCGGGAGCTGAGCCGGTTTAAGAGCTGCGAAGCCGCCCTGTGCTTCGGCTCCGGCTACCTGGCCAACCTTGGACTGATCCCGGCGCTCGCGAGATCGGGCGACCTGATCCTCGCGGATCGGCTCTGCCACGCCAGCCTCATCGACGGATGTCGTCTCAGCGGCGCCGCGCTGCGCGTCTTCCGCCACAACGATGTGGCGCAGGTGGCACGGTTGCTCGCGCGAAACGGGACCCGCCGTCGCGTGGTCGTCGTGACGGAGGGGATCTTCAGCATGGATGGGGATGCGGCGCCGCTCGGCGACTTGGCGCGAGTCACCCAGGCCCACGGCGCGCGGCTGCTGGTGGACGATGCCCACGGGACGGGCGTGATGGGGGGCGAGGGCCGTGGAACCGTCGAATGGATGGGGCTCGCCCCGGGCTCGCTGATTCAGATGGGAACCTTGAGCAAGGCCCTCGGCACGAGCGGCGCCTACGTCGTGGGATCCTCCGCGCTCATCGACTACCTCGTCAATACCGCACGCTCCTTCATCTACGCGACGGCGCTCCCCCCCGCCATGGCGGCCGCGGCGCAGGCCGCGCTTCGGGTCGTCCAGGCCGAGCCCGAGCGACGCGCGCGGCTCTGGACGAATCGGCGCTACCTGTACGACGGCCTCAAGGCGGCGGGCTTCCGCATGACCGACAGCGTGAGCCCCATTCTGCCGGTGCTCGTGGGGGATCCCGACCAGGCGGTCACGGCGGCCCGCCGGTTGCTCGAACAGGGGGTCTTCGCCCCGGCCATCCGCCCCCCCACCGTGCCGCAAGGCACCAGCCGGATCCGCCTGACGGTGACCTCGGAGCACAGCACGGGCGACCTGGATCACGTCCTGGCGGCATTTACCCAGATTGGACAAGAGCTTCGGCTCGTGCCCTGAGCCCTGACAGACCCGCTTCCCGGGGCCTCTCCCGCCTGCCCGTATCCGCACCCTATGCTATATTTGAATCACGGTCGGGCACGCTCCGGCGGCCGCGTTTGGCCGTCCGACCGGGTCGTCCGACCCGCCCTCGTCTGCATTTGGCCCGTTGCCCGATGGCAATGGAACGGCCCCTCCCCCACCACTCCCCCGCCGTTCGACCAGACGCTTCCCGTTGCGGAGGTGATGCAGGTCGCGGATAGATCGGGGGGCAGCGGGCAGCGGCACACGAAGGAGGAAGCATGGACATCGCACAGCTGCTGACCTTCGGCGTACAGGAAGCGGCATCGGACTGCCACCTCAGCGCGGGGGAGCCGCCCATGCTGCGCATTCACGGCGACCTGAAAAAGCTGGACGCCCCGGCCCTGACGGCGGAGGAAGTGCACAGCATGGTCTACGACATGATGAGCGACGGCCAGCGGAAGAGCTTCGAGGAAACGCACGAATGCGACTTCTCCTTCGAGATGGGTGAGTTGGCGCGTTTCCGGGTCAACGTCTTTGTCCAGCAGCGGGGACTGGGGGCCGTCTTTCGGACGATTCCCAACAAGATCATTCCGCTCGAGTCGATGAACATGCCGCCGGTCGTCCGTCAAATTTGCGACCGGGAAAAAGGCCTCATTCTCGTGACCGGTCCGACCGGATCGGGCAAATCGACCACGCAGGCATCCATGATCGATTACCTCAACAACACGTTCGAGGGCCATATCATCACGATCGAGGATCCCATCGAGTTCGTGCACAAGTCCAAGAAGTGCCTGATCAATCAGCGCGAGCTGGGTCAGCACACGTTGTCGTTCGAGGCGGCGCTGCGCTCAGCCCTCCGGGAAGACCCGGACATCATTCTGGTCGGCGAGATGCGCGATCTTGAGACCATCCGGCTGGCGCTGACGGCGGCGGAGACGGGCCACCTGGTGCTCGGCACGCTGCACACCTCCAGCGCGCCCAAAACCGTGGATCGCATCATCGACGCGTTCCCCCCGAACCAGCAGGCGCAGATCCGCACGCAGCTGGCGGAGTCGCTCGAGGGTGTCCTGACGCAGACGCTCCTCAAGAAAAAGACGGGCGGCCGCTGTGTGGCGCTGGAAATCTTGGTGGGGACCACCGCGGTGCGCAACCTGGTGCGCGAGGGCAAGCTGCACCAGATCCCGGGCGTGATGCAAGCCAGCCAACGGGAAGGCATGCAGACCCTGGACATGGCGCTGGTCGACCTGGCCACCCGTGGTTTGGTGACCAAGGGCGAGGCCCAAAGCAGGAGCTCAAACCCCAACCTGTTCGGGGCGGCCGCGGGCGCGGGCGTGGCGTAGGAGGCAGAGCATGGATGTCAAACAATTGCTCAAAGGCATGGTGCAGCGCGAGGCGTCGGACCTGTATCTGACCGTCGAACGACCCCCGACCTACCGCGTCCACGGCTCCACCGTGCCCACCAACGATCCTTCTCTGACCAACGAGCAGCTCGAGAGCCTCGCCATCTCACTCATGCGGGGCCAGCAGCGCGGCGAGTTCGAGACCTCGATGGAAATGAATATGGCCCTGTACTACAAGGAGCTGGGCCGATTTCGTGTCAACGTCTACCGCCAGCGCGGCAACGTGGGCATGGTCTTTCGGCACATCAAAGCGGAGATCATGACCATCGACGCGCTCGAACTGCCGCCCCAGGTCAAGGACATCGTGATGAGCAAGCGCGGGCTCGTGCTCGTCGTCGGGGCCACCGGTTCCGGCAAGAGCACGACCCTGGCCGCCATGATCGACCACCGGAACAAGAACCAGGCCGGCCACATTATCACGGTCGAGGATCCGATCGAGTTCGTGCACGAGCACCGGCGCTCGCTCATCACCCAGCGCGAGGTGGGGTTCGACACGCTGACCTACCAGAACGCGTTGAAGAACACGTTGCGGCAGGCCCCCGACGTGATTCTGATCGGCGAGGTCCGGGACCTGGA
>JBFGRM010000136.1:0-6894 GCA_041563675.1 Nitrospiraceae bacterium
CCCTCGGCGAGGGCCAGGTTCACGAGCCGTCCCTCACCCAAAATTATCACCCGGTTCCCGCTGCGCAGGGAGAACTCTTCCACGCCGGGGCGAATCATCCGCCGTTTGCGACTGAGCTTCTCGAGGCCTGGCAGGTCGAGCTCCACATTGAAGTGGCCGGAGTTGCACACGATGGCGCCGTCCTTCATCAGCGCGAAGTGGTCCGCGCTGATCACGTGGATGTTGCCGGTCACGGTGATGAAGAAATCGGCGATGGAAGCGGCTTCCTCCATGGGCATCACGCGGAATCCGTCCATGACCGCCTCAAGAGCCTTGACCGGCTCGATCTCGGTGACGATCACGTCAGCGCCCAGGCCCCGCGCCCGCATGGCGACGCCCCGGCCGCACCAGCCGTAGCCGGCCACGACGAGCTTCGTGCCGCAGATCAACCGATTGGTCCCGCGAATGAGGCCGTCGATCGTGCTCTGCCCGGTCCCATAGCGGTTGTCGAAGAGGTGCTTCGTATCGGCGTCGTTCACCGAGATGACCGGAAACTTGAGCACACGCTTCTCGGCCATGCTCCGCAGGCGGATCACACCGGTCGTGGTTTCCTCCGTTCCGCCGATGACGTGCTTCGCCAGGTCCTTGCGCTTGCTGTGCAGAATGGACACGACGTCGGCGCCGTCGTCCATGGTGATCTGGGGCTTGTGGGCGATGGCAGAGGTGATGTGCTGATAGTACGTCTTGTTGTCTTCGCCCTTGATGGCGAAGACGGCGATGCCGTCGTGCTGGACCAGCGACGCGGCCACGTCGTCCTGGGTGCTGAGCGGGTTCGAGGCGCAGAGACGGACCTCCGCGCCGCCTGCCTGAAGCGTCTTCATCAAGTTGGCCGTCTCCGTCGTCACGTGCAGGCAAGCCGTGACCCGGATGCCCGAAAGGGGCTTCTCGCGCTTGAACCGTTTCTTGATCTGTCGGAGCACGGGCATGGTCACCTCCGCCCATTCGATGCGGAGTCGCCCCTCCTCTGCGAGTTGCATGTCCTTCACGTCGTAATCCACGAGTCCTCCCTCTTTTCTCATTGGAATCCGAAAGTAAAACAAGAAAGGGGGACAGATCCACTCATCCGTCCCCCAATGATCCGTCTTGCTAGGTTGGGTCGGAAATCGGTCAGGACAGGCCGGCTTCCTTTTTCAGAAGCCTCGCTTTGTCGGTGCGCTCCCAGGTGAAGCCGGGCTCGTTTCGGCCGAAGTGCCCGTAGGCGGCGGTCGCCCTGTAGATCGGGCGCCGCAGCTTCAAATGATCGATGATGCCGCGCGGGGTCATGGGGAAATGCTTTCGCACCAGCTTGTCGATGACCTCGACGGAGACCCTCTCGGAGTTGTTCGTGTGAATCAGGATGGAGACCGGGTCCGGCACGCCGATCGCGTAGGCCAGTTGGACCTCGCACTGAGCCGCCAGCCCGGCGGCGACGATGTTTTTGGCGATGTAGCGGGCCATGTAGGAAGCCGACCGGTCCACCTTGGAGGGATCTTTGCCGGAGAATGCGCCGCCCCCGTGGCTTCCGACGCCGCCGTAGGTGTCCACGATGATCTTCCGTCCCGTCAGACCGGTGTCGCCCATGGGCCCGCCGGTCACGAATCGTCCGGTCGGATTGATGTAATACTTCACGCTGATCGGATCGAAGAGCTTTGCCGGCATGACGGGCTTGATCACCTTCTCGATGATGTCGCGCTCGATCTTCTTGTTGCTGACCTCGGGAGCGTGCTGCGTGGACACCACGATGGTGTCGACCCGCACCGGAGTTCCATTTCGATATTCCACGGTCACCTGTGACTTCCCGTCCGGCCGGACCCACGGCAGGATCTTCTTCTTCCTGACCTCGGCGAGGCGTCTGGTGAGGCGATGGGCCAGCACGATGGGGGTGGGCATCAATTCCGCGGTCTCATTGGACGCGTAGCCGAACATGAGGCCTTGGTCGCCGGCGCCGCCCGAGTCGACTCCCTGGGCGATGTCCGATGACTGATTGTGAATGGCCGTCAGGACCGAGCAGGTGTGGAAGTCGAACCCCCAAGAGGCGTCCGTGTAGCCGACGTCACGGATGACGCTGCGGATGATGTCGGGAATCTCCACATACGCTTTGGTGGAGATCTCGCCGGCGACAAAGGCGATACCGGTCGTGAGAATCGTCTCGCAGGCGACGCGACAATGTTTGTCCTTGGCGATGATGGCGTCGAGAATGCCGTCCGAGATCTGGTCCGCGATCTTGTCGGGGTGGCCTTCGGTGACGGACTCGGACGTAAACAAGTAATTGCCCTTTTTCATATTGCCTTCCTTTTGGCGATGCTGTCTGGTTTAGGGAACGGTGCTGCGGTGGGTGCCGCAATGACCTTCACGTGCGCCGTGTGGGGGTCCTGGCCGTAACGTGGGAGCCTGCCACAGGTCGAATATACGCTTCAAGGTCTTAACCTACCGAATCCACATTGTCAACGGGAAAGAGGCCATCCGCGCTCGCCATCCCTTCGCTTGACACCCTTCTGAAGCCGCCTGTAAGATATGCTCGAACCAACGCCCTCCTGCCTTAATCTCTTTAAAATTTAGCGGGTTAGGCAAGGTTCTTGCTGTCATTACCGTCCAACACTCGACGCAGCTGGCGCCTTCGGTGCGAGTCCCGTGCTGTGGGGCCACGTTTCAGGTCTGATCTGAACGTGCACTGTTCAAGAATGGGTAGGTATGAACGGAAATCGGCCCGCCATGGCTGAGGGCGAGAGTGTCCCGGCCGCGACCCCTGGCCTTGGTTGGGACCAGGTCAAGCGCGAGCTGCTGGAATTTTTCGCCTCGATCAAGCTTGCCATGTTCCTGTTCATCGTGCTGGCCATCACGGCGACGATCGGCACGGTCATCCAGCAGAATGAACGGGCGGAAGTCTACATCAAAGAGTACGGTGAGCAGGTATACCAATGGTTCGTGCTCCTCGGTTTCACGGATGTGTACCACACCTGGTGGTTCACCAGCCTCCTCGCGCTTCTTTGCATCAACTCACTCACCTGCTTCTACAAACGGTTTCCCGCCATCTGGCGCTCGATGCAGCAGGACAAGGTCAGCGTCACGCTTCCCTTCGTGAAGAATCTGAAATACACGACGGAGGTGGCGGTCCCTGGACAGAAAGACCGCGTCGCGGAGGGCCTGGTGCGGATGTTTGCGGAAAAAGGGTATCAGGTCCTCGCAAAGAACGGCCCCCAGGAAGCGACCGTCTACGCGACCAAAGGCATCCTGGGGCGCGTCGGCGCGCACGTCGCGCACCTGAGCGCGACCGTCATCGTCCTCGGCGGGCTGGTGGGCAGCCTGTGGGGCTTCCAGCAATTCGGGGTCTGCCTTGAGGGGGAGACCTATCACATCCCCGAGGGACAATTCGATCTGCGGGTGGACAAGTTCTGGATCGACTACCACGACAACGGAGCGGTGAAATCTTACAACAGCACGCTGACCGTGCTCGAAGGGGAAGACGCGAAGCTGACGAAAACCATCACGGTCAATGACCCCCTGGTCTACAAGGATATCTGGTTCTATCAGTCGAGCTACGGGAACGCGTGGGATCGCGTGGAAGTGGTCCGTCTCAACATCAAGGACAAGAAGACGGACGAGGTGCTGCACACGGTGGATCTCGACTGGCAACAGGAAAAGGCGCTGAACGAGCTGGGGCTCAAGCTGGCGGTGACCGACTTCGTCGCCGATTTCGGGTTCAACTCGCAGGACAAAAAGGTCTATTCCAAGTCCGTCGATCATGAGAATCCCGCGATCAAGCTGGCGATCTGGGAGCGGGACAGCGTCGCGGCGACGCCGTGGATCTTCTACCATTACCCGGGGTTGTTCGATATCAAGGACTCGCAGTATCGTTTTGAGTTGGTGGGATACCGCCCCAAGCAGTTCACCGGGCTCCAGATCAGCAAGGACCCCGGGGTGAACATCGTCTGGGTCGGCTCCACGCTCATCGTCGTCGGCATTACGCTCTCTTCATTCATTTACCACCGACGTCTTTGGGTGAAGATCGTGCCCGATGCCAATGGAGCCCAGTCCGTGGTGCACATCGGAGGGAACACTCATAAGAGCCAGATCGACTTTCAGAAGGAGTTCCGTCGAATCACCGAACGCCTGAAAACGCTCACGACCTGACCCGACCACCCCTGCCCCGGACGGTGGGGATGTGATCGAGCCGGTCTGAATAGAAGCGGAGGACGCTATGATACGGTCCCTTTTCCTCTTTGACATGACCTTTTGGCTGTACCTCGCTGCGCTGAGCCTCTACATCGGCTACGTATTCGCGCGGCGCCCGGCGGCATCGTTCGAGCTGGCTCCCGCGGGCCACCCGACGAGCATGGGGTTCAATGACGGTGCGTGGGCGGCGCAAATCGGCCAAGTCGCGACCATCGTGACGATCTTCGGCTTGATCATGAACACGGTGGCGCTGGGGACGAGAGCCTACGAACGCCTGGAGCATTTGGGGACCTTCGCCCCCTGGTCGAATCAGTTCGAAGCGATGGCGTTCGTCTCCTGGGCCATCATCTTCGGCTACCTGCTGTTCGAAGCGCGCTACAAGATCAAATCAGTCGGCGCGTTCGTGGTCGGGATCGGCTTCATCGCCATGGGCGCGGCGTCGCTCCTGCCGTATCGATATCAGACGGCGGAGCCCCTCGTGCCCGCGCTCAACAGCTATTGGATTTACATCCATGTGTCCGTGACGCTCCTCAGCTATGCGGCCTTCGCGATGGCCGGCGGTCTGGGCATCATGTATCTCGTCAAGGAGCGGGCGGAGCGTCTCGGCAAGCCTTCGCGGCTCTATAATGCGTTGCCGGATCTGG
Source organism: Nitrospiraceae bacterium (assembly GCA_041563675.1). Lineage (GTDB taxonomy): Bacteria > Nitrospirota > Nitrospiria > Nitrospirales > Nitrospiraceae > JBFGRM01. Next base: position 4,836 of record JBFGRM010000136.1, read on the forward strand.
AGACGATCGATGAGCTGGGCTACAAGGCCATCATGGTCGGGTTCCCCTTGCTCGCTTTTGGCATCATCCTCGGCGCGATGTGGGCGAATTACGCCTGGGGCGGATACTGGAGCTGGGATCCCAAGGAGACCTGGTCGCTCATCGTGTGGCTCATCTATGGCGCCTACATCCACGCGCGCATGACCCGGGGATGGGAAGGCCGCCGCGCGGCCATCTACGCCATTTTCGGGCTGCTCATGGTCGTCTTCTGCTTCTGGGGTGTGAACTTTCTCCTCTCTGGTCTCCACGCCTACGCCTGAGGCGTGACCAGGAAAGTGCGGGGAGTCCGACCTGATGTCTGAACCGCTCACGACACAAGCGGCGGCTGATTCGGCCGACGTGCCGGGCAAGTCCGGCACCTCCAAGCTGGTGATCGGATTGCTGTCGCTGGTCATCTTCGCCGGCGCCTTCGCCATGGTCTGGCTGCAAAGCTCGAAATATGAGCCGCTCACGGTGGGAAAAGTCGCGCCGGACTTCGAGCTCCCCGACCTCACGGAACAGGAGGTCCGACTGTCCGATTACCGCGGGAAGGTCGTGTTTTTGAATTTCTGGGCCACCTGGTGCAAGCCGTGCAAGGAAGAGATGCCGTCGATGGAAGTGCTCTATCGCGAATTCAAGGACGACGGGCTCGTGGTCCTCGCCGTCAGCATCGACCGCGTCACCACGAAAGACGACATTCCCCCGTTCGTGAAGAGCATGGATCTGAGCTTCCCGGTCCTGGTCGACTCCTGGGGACAGACCGACAAGCGATACAAGCTGATGGGCGTGCCGGAAACCTACATCATCGACCAGGAGGGGGTGCTGAGGGAGAAAATTATCGGCCCACGGGACTGGACGAGGCTCGACAATCTGCAGGTGGTCACACAGTTGCTTGATGCACGCGCCAAGTCCCCCCAGCCTGCACCCACAACCTGAGCAACGACAGGCCCTATCGTGATGCCCACATGGTTACGGCTCGGTCTCGTCGGAGCCCTCCTGTTGACCGGAGCAGCCTGCCAGGAGGCCGGCTACAGCGAAGCGCCTCCGGCCGAGCCAGCTGCCAACGAGATGCTGCAGGCCCGTATGGACGCCCGGATCGGGGCGCTGGCGCCGGACTTCGTGCTGTGGGATCTGAACAGCAGGCCGGTGTCGCTCAAGAGCCAGCGCGGGCGGGTCGTCCTGCTGAATTTTTGGGCGACCTGGTGCGGGCCCTGTCGGGTCGAGATGCCGGCGATGCAGCAGCTCTACGAAGAGTTCAACCGGCGGGGGTTTGAGATTCTGGCCGTGTCAACGGACGCCCAGGGGGCTGCCGTCACCAGACCCTTCACGGATTCCCTGGGGCTGACGTTTCCGATCCTCCATGACTCGGATTTTCAGGTCGGCCTCACCTACGGAGCGCGGACGCTGCCCATGACGTTCATGGTGGACCGCCAGGGCATCATCCGGCACCGGATCTTCGGCGCCCGCGATTGGCACAGCCCCGAGGCCCGGCGTCTCGTGGAGATGCTGCTGGCCGAGGCGAGGTCATCGTAATGGAGTCGATCCAACAGATCTCGCTCCTCGCAGCGTTTACGGCGGGACTGCTCTCGTTCATCTCCCCCTGCGTCCTGCCGCTCGTTCCCTCCTATGTCTCCTACATCACCGGGCTTTCGGTCGAGCAATTGGCGAGTGAGGAGGAGCGGCATCGCTACCGCCGTGTCATCATCCTGAACTCCCTGCTGTTCATCGGAGGCTTCTCCTCGGTCTTCATCGCATTCGGGGCCTCAGCCAGTCTCATTGGTCAGCTGCTGATCACGTATCAGGACGTCATCCGAAAGCTTGGCGGGATTTTGATCGTGATCTTTGGCCTGTACCTCCTCGGCGTGATCAATCTGAGCTTTCTGAAGACCGAGAAGCGGTACCATTTCAGCAACAAACCGGCCGGCTACCTGGGGTCCTTCGTGATCGGCGTCGCCTTTGCCGCGGGGTGGACGCCCTGCGTGGGACCGGTTCTCGGAACCATCCTTCTCTACGCCAGCACCACGGACGGCCTGCTGGGCGG
>JBFGRM010000137.1:0-6867 GCA_041563675.1 Nitrospiraceae bacterium
GACGGGTGGTCGGACTGGATCTGTATGTTGAAGCATGCAAGTGAGAGCAGGGTGACCGGTCTCTCGCCGTTCTCCGGCTACGGTCAGGCAAAGGAGCACGGGGCGGGCGTCGCCGGCAGGGAACACGCGTCGACTCCACGCGCGGCCACTACGAAACGGCTGTCGGTCTTGCTTCTCTGTGATGATTTCAAAGGACATGCGAACACGGTGCTCGACCACATCGGTGCGTTCAGGCGCTATTCACGACACGACGTGCACCTGTTCAATCCACGGCTGGTCTCCGATTCGACGCTGCTGGATCTGGATGCGTTCGACGTGGTCATCCTGCACTACTCCATCTTTGTCATCTCCGAGAACTATTTGTCACCTCGATTTCGGGACAAGGTCCGGCAATACAAGGGGCTGAAGGTGCAGTTCATCCAGGACGAGCACCGCCGTGTGGACCAGATGACGGAAATGATGCGCCACCTTGGCATCCAGGTGCTGTTCACGCTGCTTCCCAGGGGAGAGGTTCGGAAGGTGTACAGCGTGGAGCATCTGCCCGCTGTGGAGCTGGTCCATTCCCTCGCGGGGTACGTGCCGGAATCCCTGGAGGATGTGTCCGCGCCCCTTCTGGAGGCACGCCCGATCGACATCGGGTACCGCGGGCGCACGCTTCCGTTCTGGCTGGGGCGTGTGGCGCAGGAGAAGGCCTGGATCGGGCAAGGGATCCTGGGGGCCGCCGGGCGATACGGGTGGAAGTGCGACATCGGGTGGAGTGAGGGGGACCGTATCTATGGCGCGCACTGGACTCGATTCGTGGCCTCCTGCAAGGCGACCCTGGGAACGGAAAGCGGGGCCAGCATCACGGACTACGACGGATCCATTGAGAGGCGCACCAAGCAGTACCTCGCCGCACATCCCGATGCGGATTTCGAGCAGGTGTTCGAGGCGGTCCTGCGTCCGCACGAGGGGAACGTTCAATTCAACGCCGTTTCTCCGCGCATCTTCGAAGCGGTGGCCTTGCGGACGGCGCTGATTCTGTTTCCCGGGGAATACTCCGGCGTCATCCAGCCCTGGGTCCATTACATCCCCCTGTCGAAGGATTTCTCGAATCTGGACGAGGTAAACGCCCGCCTGCGGGATCGGGCGTTCCTCGCCACGATGACCGAGACCGCCCATCGGGACCTGATCGCGTCGGGGCGGTATTCCTATCGCCGGTTCATGGATGAGGTCGACGCCGTCCTGGAGCGGTGCGCGTCTCCGCGGGGATCGGGGCACCTGACTCGCTACCGGCTTGCCCATGTGGAGCGATCGCTGCGGTTCGGCGCGCGGGACGTACGGAGGCTGCTCTCGATCGGGACGCGGCGTGCCGTGGCGACGGCGAAGAGCGGCTACGCGCTCAGGAGAATTCTCTCCATCCACGGGGGCAGTCGCATCGTGCGCCGCTTTGTCGGCCGCCGCGACGGAGTGCCGCAGAATAGTCTGGCCGAATTGCTGAAAGACGTCTTCCGCCTCTCGCTGGTGAAGCAGGGTATGGAGGGAGGCCTGAAGGGAGAACGGCCGTTCACCGTCGAGATTCGGCTGCAGGGCGAAGAGCGGCAGCTCACGTTCGAGAGCACACCCGGGGGAGGGGAGGCTCGGACCGCGTCCTGCTGGCGCGATCTCGAGTCGTGGGTCAGCTCGAAGCAGCTGCGCTCCATCGTCTGGGATCACAGCGCAATCGGGGGAAAGGTGCGGTACGCCTTCCTTCCTTATAAGGAATTCTCGACAGACTTCGGCGCCACTGATTTTCATCGGTTCCGTGCCTTGGAGGAGCTTGCCTCGCTGCTCCCGGACGAGGCGGTACGCCTGCTCTCATCAATACTGGGATGGGACGGCGACGCAAGTCCGCGAAACAGTGACCAGAGCGCGGGGGCTCGGCTGGGGAACGGCGCGACCCCGGGCAACGATCAAATCGGGAACAGGACCTGATCTATGTGCGGAATAGCCGGCGCGCTCCATCTGTCGTCTGAGAAAATCGGCGGGCTCCCGCGCGTCCTCGGCGTGATGAACCGGATGCAGCAGCACCGCGGACCCGACGGAGAAGGGGTGTGGTGTCATCCCAGTGGACGGGTCGGGTTTGCGCATCGACGGCTCAGCATTATCGACCTCGCCGCGGGACAACAACCGATGAGCGATCGGGGCGGAAACTGCCTCACGTACAACGGCGAGGTGTACAACTATATCGAGCTGCGAAAGGATCTGGGCGCCCAACATTTCGTCACCCGCTCGGACACGGAGGTGATTCTCCACGCCTATCGCGAGTGGGGCCCTGACTGCGTCCAACATCTCCGCGGCATGTTTGCGTTCGCCCTTTGGGACGAAGAACACGATCTTCTGTTCTGCGCACGGGACCGGTTCGGCATCAAGCCGTTCTATTACATGACGGTCGACGGGGTTCTCTACTTCGCCTCGGAGGTCAAGGCGCTCCTCCCCTTCATGCCGAGCGTCGAGACGAATGCCGAGGCATTCAAGGAATATCTGACGTTTCAATTCTGTCTGACGGGCAAGACGCTCTTCGCCAACGTGCACGAGCTCCAGCCCGGTCACGTGCTCACGGTGCACCGTGGGATGGTCGAGACGCGGCGCTATTGGGAGGTGTACTACGACCTGGACTTCGATCACACCGGTCCCTACTTCGAGCATGAGATTCGCCGGCTCCTGGAAACCTCGGTGGACCTTCACCTGCGCAGCGACGTCCCGGTCGGCGCCTACTTGAGCGGAGGATTGGACTCCAGTGTGGTGACCTCCCTCGCGGCCGAGCGGCAAGGCCCGGGCGTCAAGGCCTTCACCGGAAAATTCTCACAGGGCAAGGCATACGACGAGAGCCACTACGCGCGGGAGCTGGCGAAGGCCGCCGGCTGTGAGCTTCACGAGACCGACATCAACGAGCAAGACCTGGTCACGCATCTCGAGCGGGTCGTGTATCACCTCGATTATCCCGTCGCGGGTCCCGGCTCGTTTCCCCAGTACATGGTTGCCCAGAGCGCGAGTCGGCACCGCAAGGTCGTCCTGGGCGGTCAGGGCGGCGACGAGATTTTCGGCGGCTACGCGCGTTACCTGATCGCCTACTTCGAGCAGTGCATCAAGGCGGCGATCGACGGGACGATGCACAACGGCAACTTCGTGGTCACCTATGAATCGATCATTCCGAATCTGAGCGTTCTGAGGCAGTACAAACCCCTGCTGCAAGAATTTTGGCGCAAGGGGCTTTTCGAGGATCTCGACAGACGCTACTTCCGCCTCGTCAATCGTGCCCGGGACCTGGGAGATGAGATCAACTGGGAGGCGATCCGGCAGTACGCGCCCTACGACACCTTCTGTCAGATCTTTCGTGGACGCAACGTGCGCAAGGAGTCCTACTTCGACTGCATGACGCATTTTGATTTCAAGACACTGTTGCCGGCGCTCCTCCATGTGGAAGACCGTATGAGCATGGCCCACGGCTTGGAGTCACGCGTCCCGTTTCTCGATCATCCGCTCATCGAATTGGCGGCGACGGCACCGTCGGACGTGAAGTTCAGGGACGGCCGTCTCAAGAATCTTCTGAAGAACGCGAGCCGTGACGTGGTGCCGGGATCCATCCTGAATCGAACCGACAAGATGGGCTTTCCCGTTCCCCTCCACGAATGGGTCACACGGCCCGGCGTCGTCCGCGACTTTACGCACGGAGTCCTGTCGACCCGCCGGGCCGTGACCAGGGATCTGGTCGACAACAGGAAGGTGCTCCAGGGCCTGGAGCGGGAGGGGCAATACGGCCGCAAGTTGTGGGGTCTGCTGTGCCTCGAGCTGTGGCAGCAGGCCTTTCATGACCGTGCCGCAAGTTTCCGGCAGATGGTGAAAGCGGAGGTGACTCGATGAAAGTGCTGATTACGGGTGGAGCGGGATTTGTCGGCTCTCATCTTGCCGACCGCATCCTCGGGCAGGACGACGAGGTCTGCGTGATCGACAATTACGCGACAGGGCGGCGGGACAACCTGACCCCGCATCCGCGGCTGCGGATCGTGGAGGGAACGATCGCGGATGCGTCGCTGGTTGATCGCGCCTTCGAGACGTTTCGACCCGATCGGGTGATCCATGCGGCAGCTTCCTACAAGGATCCCAACAATTGGACCGAGGACGCACTGACCAACGTCGTCGGAACGGCGAACGTCGTCAAGGCGAGCCGCCAACACAATGTCTCGCGCGTGATTTATTTCCAGACCTCGCTCTGTTACGGCCTGAAGCCGATGGAGCAGCCCATCACGCTGGATCACCCCATCCGTCCCGAAGGAAGCAGCTACGCGATCAGCAAGACCGCGGGCGAGCAGTACGTGATGCTCAGCGGGTTGGACGCCGTCTCGTTCCGGCTGGCCAACGCCTACGGCCCCCGGAACGTGAGCGGACCGCTCCCGACCTTTTATCAACGCCTCTCGGCCCAAAAAGGCTGCTTCGTGGCCGACACACGACGCGATTTCCTGTACGTCGACGACCTGGTCCGCGTCGTCATGCAGGCCTTGCAGGGGCAGGGGCGGCCGGGGGCCTACCACGTCGCCTCCGGCCGCGATTTTGCCATCAAGGAGCTGTACGACGCGACCGTGCGGGCCATGGGCGTGTCGCCGGACCAGGAGGTGGAAGTGCGACCTCGCAACCCCGATGACGTCTACACCATCTTCCTCGACCCAAGTCGCACCAACGCGGACTTCGGGTGGAAGGCGACCACACCGCTCGAAGAGGGCGTGCGATTGGCCGTCGAGTGGTACCGGAAGCACGGCCTCCAGGAAACGTTCACACACCTGAAGCCGGCGGGAGCCGGAAAGTGACCGGCAAGTCTGTGCAGCCAGCGAGGACGACGTGGACCGGATGATGCAGAGCATGCTGGTCATCGGCGGGGCCGGGTTCGTGGGGGCCAACCTCGTCCGCGCCGCGCTGGAGCGAGGCTGCCGGCGCGTGCTCGTGGTCGACAACTTCCTGTCATCCGAGCGCACCGCGCTCCCACACGATCCGCGTGTGGACGTGATCGAGGGCTCGATCGCCGATGACCGTGTGCTGGCAAAGATCCGCGGCGACCACGAGGCCGTCTTTCATCTGGCGACCTTTCACGGCAACCAGAACTCCATCGCCGACCCGCTGGCGGACCATCAGAACAATCTGGTGACGACGCTCAAGCTCTACGAGCACCTGAAGCAGTTACCGACGGTTCGAAAGGTGGTGTATGCGGCGTCGGGTTGTACCCTCGCCCCGCATACCTTCGAGCGGGCGGAGCCGGTTCGAGAAGACGGGCCTGTGCCCCTGGACCTGGACAGTCCATACCAGATCTCCAAGGTCGTGGGGGAGTTCTATTCCGTCTATTACCACAAACAGCACGGGCTCCCGACGGTCCGTGCCCGCTTTCAAAACGTCTATGGTCCCTGGGAGATCCTCGGCGCCGGCGCCTGGCGCGGCACCCCCGCCACGGTCTGGCGAAACGTCGTCCCCAGCTTCGTCTATCGCGCATTGACGCGGCAGGCGCTGCGGGTCGAGAGCGAGGGCAAGGCCAGCCGCGACTTCATCTTTGTCGACGACATCGCACAGGGCCTGCTGCGATGCGCGGACTCCGGTGTCCCCGGGGACGTCTACAACCTGGCGAGCGGGACCGAGACCAGCATCGCGGACCTCGCCAGGATGGTGAATGACCTGGCTGGGAGCCACGCCCCGATCGAGTTCGTCCCCGGACGCAACTGGGACCGCGCCGGAAGGCGTGTCGGAAGCACGGAAAAGGCGAAGCGGATCCTGGGGTTCGAGGCCGTCGTGGGTCTGCAGGAGGGCATCGGTCGCACGATCGACTGGACGCGGTGCCATCTCTCGCTCATCGAATCGTGCATCGAGAAGCATGCTGACAGAATGGGAACGATCCTCCCCTCCTCCTCCTCTCCCCAGGAGGGAGAGGGCAAGGGTGAGGGGGGGAAGGCCATGAGCAGGGATTCGATCCTCCATCAGTCGCCCGAGTACGTACGGGCCAAGCAGGTGCATCGACCGGACACCGTCACCTGCGCGCGACAGTTCGAGACCATCGCAAGAGAGATGCGGCGGACGAACAACTGGCGGAACAACCCCCGGTTCCTGGATATCGGCTGCGGTGTCGGCCTGTACACCGAATACTGGCATGCGCGCGGCGCCATCGTCACCGGGATCGACGCCGACGAATCACAGGTCACCGTTGCGCGGGCGCGGGCACAATTCGACAGTGCGTCGATCCGCTATGAAAGGGCGGAAGCGGACCGCCTTCCGTTCGACGACGCCTCCTTCGACATCGTGTTCGCGAATTCGATTCTCGAGCACGTCGCGAATTGGGAGGCCTGCCTGCAGGAATGGATCAGGGTCCTGGCGCCGGGGGGGCTCCTGTGGATCGAGACGACCAATGTGCTCTGCCCCAGACAGGGCGAGTACCGATGGCTACCGCTCTTCAGTTGGTGGCCCGGCCCGCTCAAGAGCCTCATCGTCCGTCTGGCGGAGCGGTACCCCGCGCTTGCCAATCACTCCTCGCGACCGGCCCTGCATTGGTTTTCCTATTTTCGTCTCCGGCGATTTCTGCAGGCGCGCGGGATGACGGTCCGTGATCGCTTCGACTCCATGGATGCGACCCGGGCGGGGCTCCTCAAGAGGCTCGCGAGGCGGATCGCGTTGTCCTGTGAAGCGGGTCGTGCCGCAGCCTATCTGGCGGTGACACCGCTGGTCGTGTTGGCCACGAAAGGACCACCGGCTCGCGACGCGGCACGGGCGCATCCTGATCGGAGAAAGACCGAGGCCGGCAAGTGTGTGGAGGTCACATGACGCCGCGGCACGACAGGATTCCCACACTGGTCTTGTATGCATCGGGTGAAGCGC
>JBFGRM010000138.1:0-6808 GCA_041563675.1 Nitrospiraceae bacterium
AGCCGACCTACTCGCGGGTGGTCCGTCTCGACCACGTGGCCAAGGCTGCCGGCTACGTCAACGTGGAGCGTGTCCTGGAGCGCGAAGACCTGGTCTATGAGTTCAAGGACATGCTCGGGAAGGACGGCCCGAGCCTCCTTCTGGTGAAGGTCAACGAGCTGGTCGAGGACGCCGGACGGGTGATGATCGAGCCGCCGGAAATGACCGTGCGCTTTAAAAAGTCGCTTGAGAAGTGACCGCGGTGGGGCGGTAATGCGCAGTTTTGAGTTTTGAGTTCTTAGTTTTGAGTTGCGGCCAACAGGTCAATCCCCTATGCCAAATAAGAACTCAAAACTTCTGACTTAAAACCGAAAGGCATCGCATTGATTCTTTTGAACCCGGGTCCGGTCAATGTTTCCGATCGGGTGCGTCAAGCGCTCATGAGGCCCGACATCTGTCACCGCGAGCCCGAGGGCGCGGCGCTGCTCGAGGGCATCAGGCACAAGCTGCTCAAGGCCTTCGTGCCGGGGGCCGAGAACGAATACGTCGCGGTGGTCCTGGCCGGGTCGGGAACGGCGGCGGTGGAGGCGGCGCTGCTCTCGTCGATTCCGACCGGAAAGCGGGCGCTGGTCATCAACAACGGCGTCTATGGCGAGCGGATGTCCGCCATCGTCGGCGCCCACAGGCTTGGGACAGCGGAGTTCAAGCTGGACTGGCAGGCTCGTCCCGATCCGGAAAAACTGCGGCTCGCGCTGAGGCAGCACCCCGAGGTCCAGGTCGTCGCGATGGTGCACCACGAGACCACCACCGGGCTGATCAATCCGGTCAAGGAGATCGCCGAGGTGGTCGACGGCCTGGGGCGCGTCTTCGTCGTGGACTCGGTGAGCGGGCTGGCGGGTGAGCCCATCGATATCGCCGGCAACTACGTCTATATGGTTGCAGGCTCCGCCGGCAAATGCATTCAGGGCTTTCCGGGCGCGTCGTTCGTTCTGATTCGCAAGGGTTTCCTCGACCGCATGAAGGCGTACATAAAGAGGTCGGTCTACCTCCATCTACCGAACTACTTCGAGTCGCCCGGGAAGGCGGCGATGCCCTTCACGCCTGCCGTCCAAATTTGCTACGCCTTCGATGAAGCGCTGAGCGAGTTGCTCGAGGAAGGCGTGGCGAATCGCATCGAACGATACCGCGCAGCAGCCACGAGGATCCGGACGCGTCTGGGGGAGCTCGGCCTGAAACCCATGTTGCCGGCCGACGTGCAGTCCAATACGATATCCTCCTACCACCTGCCGCCCGGGCTGACCTATCAGACGTTGCACGATCGGCTGAAGGAGCAGGGCTACGTCATTTACGCCGGACAAGGGCACCTGGAGTCCAAGATCTTCAGAATCGCCAACATGGGCGCGTTGACGGAGCAGGACATTCAGGGATTTCTCGCGGCCTTCCAGAACGTCCTGGAGACGACCCCCGTCCCTTCATGAAAGCCATCATCCTTGCGGCCGGTGTGGGCAAGCGGCTGTGGCCCGTCACGCAGCACCGCCCGAAATGCCTGATCGAGCTCGGCGGCCGATCCCTGCTGACCCGCTCCCTGGAGGCCCTTGCCGGCGTGGGGGTGAAGCAAAGCGTGCTCGTCGTCGGGTACAAGCAGGACATGATTCGTGAGGCTGCCGGCGCCGGGCTTCACGGCGTCGCCGTCCGCTACCTCGTCAACGAGGCCTACCAGCGGGGCAGCATCTCCTCACTCTGGACCGCGCGCGACGAGTTGAACGAGGATGTCGTGATCATGGACGCGGACGTGCTGTTCCATCAGGATATTCTCCGACGCCTGGTCCAATCCCGTCATGGCAATGCGTTGTGTCTCGACGAAACGGTGGCCCAGCGCGGTGAGGAATGCATGGCGGTCGTCCGCGGGCATCGGGTGGTCGCCCTGACGAAGCAGGTCCCTGCTTCGTACGATCTCGCGGGCGAGGGCGTGGGGTTCTTGAAGGTTTGCCGCCGCGACCTCGAGCACCTGATCGCCTCGCTGGGTGGATACGTCCGGACGGGCGCGTGGGACATGGAGTACGAGGATGCGCTGCTGGAGTTCTTCGAGCACGCCCCGGTCGGTTACGAAAAGATCGGCGGACTTCCGTGGATCGAGATTGATTTTCCCGAAGACGTCACCCGCGCCGAGCGGGAAATCCTGCCCAAGCTGGAATGAGAAAAGGCTATGCGCGACATGCCATGGGCTTTAAGATCATGAATCGTGTGGGTTATCATCCCCCTTGCCCCCTGCCCCTCGCCCCGGGGCGTCTTGTTGTATGAGCAAACCCACTCTCGAAATGTCCGTCACCACACGTGCTTAGACTCGTCCTCCTCCTGCTCGGCCTGCTTACGCTGATCGGTCTCGTCTGGCACATCGGCGCGGACCGTATCGTCGAGGCGTCCGCCCGCCTGGGCCCCATGGCCATCGTCGCCATTCTGCTTCCCTCGGTGCTCATGTACCTCCTGGAAGCCTACGGCTGGCGACTCACCCTCGGCGTCCAGGCCGCGCGCCTGTCGTTTTTCAGGCTGTGGGGCGTCCGCACGGCGGGCGAGGTCGTCAACCTGACGACGCCGGTTGCCTACGTCGGCGGCGAGCCGCTCAAGGCGTACCTGTTGCGCCCCTACGGCATCTCGCTGGTGGACGGGCTGGCGTCGGTCGTCTTGGCCAGGACGGTCATGACGATCACGTTGATTCTCTTCATCCTCCTGGCGATCGGGTTGACCCTGCTCATTCTCGGGGGAGCCGGATCCCAGCAGATGGGGCTCGCGGCCGCCTTGAGCATCGGGTTGCTGGCGTTCGGGACCGGCACGTTCGTGCTGGTGCAGAGCCGCGGCTTGTTCACCACGGTTCTGAGCCTACTCCGTGCGGTCCGTCTGCGGATCGGCTACCTCGAGCAGCGGGAACAGAAGCTCCGTGACCTCGACACGACGATCTCGACTTTTTACACCCGGCAGCGCGGCCGCTTCGCCCTTTCGGCCGGCATGTTTTTTTTCGGCTGGATGGCGGAGGCGCTCGAAGTCTACGTGATCCTGTACTACCTTGGCGTGCCCGTCGATGTCGCCACCTCCATTGCGATCTGCGGTCTCTCCGTGCTGATCAAGGGGGGCACGTTTTTCATCCCAGGCAGCCTCGGCGCCCAGGAGGCCGGGAACCTTGCGCTGCTCCTGGCCTTCGGCTATCCCGACATCACCGGCATCACCTTCGCCCTCCTGCGTCGTCTCCGCGAAATCGTGTGGATCTGTATCGGTCTCCTCTGCCTCGCCGCCCTGGGGGGCTGGGGCCAGGTCGCCGGTCAGGAAACCCCCAAGCCGTCCTAGCGTCCCACTCGATGAGTCCCCCTTTGTTTCCTTCTCCCTCTCCCCTTGGGAGAGAGGGTTGGGCGAGGGGGCTTTCGGTTGTCCCCCGCGCTCGCGTTTGGTTTACAAGCCGCACCCGGGTTGATAGGGTAGGGTCGTATGGGATGGGGCATGAAGCTGGCGTGGGGCGGGGTCGCCCTGCTCTGCGCGTTGGCCTTCGCCTTCGTGACGGAGATCGTCCGCCCGCAGGAAAAGGTGAACGCGCTCTGGCTGGTCGTGGCGGCGGCCTGCCTCTACGTCCTCGCGTACCGGTTCTACGGGCGCTTTCTGGCCCGCCGGGTCGTCCAGCTCGACGATCGCTACGTGACGCCGGCGCATCGCCTGGAGGACGGCACCAATTATTATCCCGCCAATCGCTACGTCCTGTTCGGCCACCATTTCGCAGCCATCGCCGGGGCGGGGCCGCTCCTTGGACCGGTGCTGGCCGCGCAGTTCGGCTTCCTGCCGGGATTTCTCTGGATCGTGATCGGGGCCGTCCTCGCCGGCGCGGTGCAGGATTTCATCATCCTCGTGGCCTCGATGCGGCGCAACGGGCGCTCTCTGCCCGAGATCGCCCACGACGAGATCGGCGCCGTCACGGGGACCGCGACCGCGGTCGCGGTGCTCTTCATCGTCATCGTCGCGCTGGCGGGGCTGGGGCTCGCCGTCGTCAACGCGCTCTATCACAACGCCTGGGGCACCTTCACGATCGCCATGACGATCCCGATCGCGTTTCTGATGGGTTTCTACCTCCAGAAAATCCGTCCCGGCCGGGTCGGCGAGGTCACGGTGCTCGGCGTCACGCTGCTCCTTCTGGCCGTTGCGCTCGGCCGGGGCGTGGCGCAGTCCGACGCGGCGGCATGGTTTCATTTCGAGCGGACGACGCTCGTGTGGCTGCTGGCCAGCTACGGATTCGTGGCGAGCGTACTTCCGATGTGGATGCTGCTGGTTCCCCGGGACTATCTCTCCACCTTCATGAAGATCGGAGTCGTCCTGCTCCTGGCGGGCGGTGTCATCGTGCTCGCGCCGCCGATCGAGATGCCCAGTGTGACCGGGTTCATCCATGGGGGCGGGCCGATCATTCCCGGCACGCTGTTCCCGTTTCTCTTCATCACCATCGCCTGCGGCGCCATCTCGGGATTCCATTCGCTCGTCTCGTCCGGCACGACCCCGAAGATGCTCGCCCGGGAGTCCCAGGCTCTCGTCGGGTACGGCGCCATGTTGATGGAGAGCGCCGTGGGCGTGGTGGCCCTGATCGCGGCCTGCGTGCTGATCCCCGGCGACTATTTCGCGATTAATACGCACCTGTCATTCGAGACGCTCGCCGCGATGGGCTTTCCCGTTGCACAGATCCAGGAGCTGTCGCGCATGGTCGAGGTCGAGCTGGCGGGGCGGCCCGGCGGCGCGGTGTCGCTGGCCGTCGGGATGGCGTCGATCTTCGCGGGGCTGCCGGGCATGGCGGGGCTGATGGCCTACTGGTATCAGTTCGCCCTGCTCTTCGAGGCTCTCTTCATCCTGACGACCATCGACGCCGGCACACGCGTCGCACGCTACCTGGTCCAGGAGATGAGCGGGAGGCTCTACGCGCCGCTCCGGCAGATCAACTGGATGCCGGGGGTGGTCCTCACGAGTGCCGTCGTGGCGGGATCCTGGGGGTACTTGATCGCCGCGGGGACGGTCTCGACGATCTGGCCGATGTTCGGCGCGGCCAACCAGTTGCTCGGCACGCTGGCCCTCTGTGTCGGAACCACGGTGCTCATCAAGATGGGCAAGGCGCGCTACATCTGGGTCACGGCCCTGCCGATGGTCTTCGTGGGGGCGATCACGCTGACGGGCTGCTACCAATTGTTCTTTATCTTCCTCGCCAAGGCCGGGCAAGCGACGTCAGGATCACAGGTCTTTGCACTCTATCTGGATGCCGCGCTCGTGGCCATCGTGGCCCTCCTGGCCTCGGTCGTCCTCATCGACAGCATCAGGCAATGGTACGGCTATCTCGTCCAGGGGCGTCCCTACACGACGACGGAAGTGTTGGGTCTGGCGGGGGCGCCGGCCGGCGTAGCAGCCGGATCCCCAAACGGGATCAACCTTCCGGGCCGCTGCTGCTGAGGAGAATGGGCTGACAAGGAGCAAGGCTGACAGGGTGAAGAAGCTGACAGGCAAGAAAGCTGACAGAACGGACGGAACTGACTCAACTGACTCAACTGACTTAACCTTTTTATAAGGAGCAGGATGGCTGATCAATCTTCATTCGATATCGTCTCGCGGGTCGATATGCAAGAAGTGAAAAACGCGCTGGACCAGACCCTGAAGGAGATTCGCCAGCGCTTCGACTTCAAGAACTCGAAGTCCGAGATCACGCTCAACGAGAAGGACAGCGAGCTGGTCGTCGTCTCCGATGACGAGTACAAGCTGAAAGCCGTGCTCGACATCCTGAAAGGCAAGTGCGTCAAGCGCAACGTGTCCCTGAAGGCGCTGAGCTACGGCAAGGTCGAGGAGGCGCTGGGAGGGACCGTGCGCCAGGTGATCAAGATTCAGAGCGGTCTGACGACCGAGAAGGCCAAGGAAATCTCGAAGGAGCTCCGGGACGCGAAGCTGAAGGTCCAGGCGCAGATCCAGGGCGATCAGGTCCGTGTCCAAAGCAAGAGCAAAGACGAGCTTCAGGGCGCGATCGCGTTCCTGAAACAGAAGGACTTCGGCGTCGACCTGCAATTCATCAATTACCGCTAATACCGTTTATGGGGTTTGTCGGATATTCACTCCTCGAATTCGTCTTGCGATCCCCCTTTCCCTCCCCTCTCCCCCAGTGGGGGAGAGGGCAAGGGTGAGGGGGCGTCTTCACATTCATCGTCCAAATCATGATCGCGTTCTTTCATCAACCAAGTCCACCAGCGACACATTCGTTGCCAGCCGACAATCGCGCATGTTCTCGATCTCGGCTTTGCCTGCCGCGCCTCGCCTGGGGGACCTTTCTCGCCGCCTGTCTGCTGCTCGTGAGTGCCTGCTCGAGGACGGATGCCATCGTCGTCATCGCGCTCCACCCGACCAAGCCCCGCATCGTCTACATCGCCACGAACGACTACATTTACAAGTCTCGTGACGAAGGGCGGACCTGGGAGAACATCTCGCGGGGCATGAGCCACTCCCGGGTGATCTCGATGGCGATCGACCCGACCTATCCGGCGATCATCTACGCCGGGACGAAAGGCGACGCCGTCTACAAGAGCTTCGATGGCGGCCAGCGGTGGGTGCCCAAGCGAAACGGGCTGGACGATGTCACGATTACCTCCGTCGTGAACCAATTTGTCTTCGACCCGGCGGAGAGCCGGCGTATCTTCGTTGCGACGACCATGGGCGTGTTCGAATCGCGCGACAGCGGGGACTCCTGGCAGAAGCGCATGAAGGGGATGAAGGAGGTGCTCATGGTCGTCTGCCTGGCGCTCGACCCCGAGACGCCGACCACGGTGTATGCGGG
>JBFGRM010000139.1:0-6801 GCA_041563675.1 Nitrospiraceae bacterium
CCTGTGGGCTGCTGCTGGTCGCGCTGGCTGGTCCCTCGCCCGTCCGGGCACAAGGGCCTCAGGACCTTCGCGTGCAGCTGATTCCGATCCTGGCGACGACCTTGGACCAGGATGATCAACCGATCGGTTTCGTGGCCGAGCTCGAGATCGCCGTCGAGGACCGGCACGACGAGAAAGGCATGAGCGTGCGCTTTCAGAGTCAACCAGGCCGGTTCTCGCGCAGGGCCCAGGTTGCGGTGGTCGCGGCGATTCTCCACGTGGCGCGGGCCGCCAACATGAGCACCGATTCCCTGGCCATTTCGCTGAGAGTTCCCTACCGCGGGGTGACGGTGTACGGCACGAGCCTGTCGGCGATGGTCGGCCTGACGGTGGTCGCCCTGGCTCAAGGCGATTTCGTCAAGCCGGATCGCGTCGTGACCGGGACGATCACCCGTGACGGACACATCGGTCCCGTCAGCGGGATCGGGCTCAAGCTCCAGGCTGCCTCGACCCAGCATCTCCACCTCGTGCTGGTTCCCGAAGAGTACGACGTGGCGGATGCCGACTGGAACGTTCCGTTCATGTTGCATGTCTCACCCGTCGGCACCGTGCGCCGGGCCTATCAAGCGTTGACGGACTCGGAATTTCCCCAGGCCACGCCGACCAGTTCGTAATCCCCATCAGGAGAGGACCGACCACCTGAATCGCGGCGGCTCTGGCATCGCCGGCGCTAGGATCGCGTCTTCACTGATCGTCCGATTGAATTTTCCCCCTCCGGATTTGACGCCACGAAAACAGGTTGTGTATAAGAAACCCCAGCGAGTAGGATTCCTGCCCAACGGTAATCCGCAATGACCCAGCGTGAATTTCATGACGGCGCCCAGGATGGCCTCGACCCCCTCGAGGCGCTCGACCCACAACGGGTCCGCTCGTTCTCCGACCTTCTGGCTGCCATGAAGAGGACGGCCTTCGGCGGGAGGCGGCTCGGCGAAGCCTTCGAGGTGCTCTGCGCGATGATCGGGGATGAGGGCTGCAAGGTCGTGATGACCTTGTCGGGTGCCATGACCATCGCCAAGATGGGAAAGATCATCAGCACGATGATCGACCGCGGCATGGTTCACGCCATTGTCTCCACGGGGGCCCTCATCGCACACGGCCTCAGCGAATCGGTCGGCAAGGTGCACTACCGCCATCACCCCTCCATGAGCGACGAAGAGCTGTTTCAAAAGGGATACAACCGCGTGTACGACACGCTGGAGATGGAAGCCAACCTGAATTATGTCGAGCACGTTGTGGGGCAGACGTTGAAACGTCTCCCAAAAGATCAGGTACTCTCCTCGGCGATGCTCACCAAAGAGCTGGGCAAGACTCTCGCGGAGGAGTTCGAGGGGGCCGGCATCCTCAAGAGCGCCTACCTCAAGAACGTGCCCGTCTATATCCCGGCCTTCACCGACTCGGAGGTGGGGCTCGATCTCGGCACCTGGGCCATGGGGCAAAATCTCGATTGGGCGCGCGGGCGGGCCAAGCGCGAGGAGGGCGATCTCGGCGTCATCAAAGCCCTGCACCAGGCGTGCCCCTCCTTCAATCCGTATCAGGATCTCAACAGCTACACCGAGCATTTGCTGTCGGCGAAGCGACTGGGCATCTTTACGATCGGAGGCGGCGTGCCCCGGAACTGGGCGCAGCAAATTGCTCCCTATGTCGAGATCAGCAACCTTCGGCTTGGGCTGAACGTCAAGCCGCCGCGTTTTCAGTACGGCGTGCGGATCTGCCCCGAGCCTGATTACTGGGGCGGGCTGAGCGGCTGCACGTACCAGGAAGGGATCTCATGGGGCAAGTTCGTGCCGGCTCACGAGGGCGGGCGCTTCGCCGAAGTGCTCAGCGATGCCACGGTGGTCTGGCCACTCCTCATGATGGGTCTCCTCGAGCGATTTCCGTCGCCAAGCTGATGTGATGTCTCGGGTAAATTCCTTCCATCATTCATCCTGCGATCCCCCTCTCCCTCCCCTCTCCCCCAGCGGGGGTGAGGGCCAGGGTGAGGGGGCGAAGGTCCGTGGGACGACGATGCGCCTCGCCAGTCGGGGTCGAGCCGATCTGGGCTTGCGGCTGACACGCGGATGCCCGGGCATGGGTTCGGTGCTGATCCTGCTCGCAGTGCTTGCGAGCCCCGTCTTCGCGGCCGACCTCGTTCAGGATGTGCTGCGCTGGGACGAGGACCGGTCCCGGGGGAACCCCAGCGCCCCGGTGGTCCTCATCGAATACTCGGACTTTACCTGCGGCTTCTGCCAGAAGTTCTTCCGCGAGACTTGGCCGAAACTCCAGGCCAATTATGTCGACAAGGGGCGGTTGCTGTTCGTCTACAAGGACTATCCGCGTGCCGACGCCGGGCCGGGCATGCAGGGAGCGATCGCGGCGCGTTGTGCCGGCGAACAGGGCCGCTACTGGCCCATGCATGATCGACTGTTGAGCAGGGGCGGCCGGTTCGACGAGGCCGCGTTCGAGCGGCATGCGCAGGCGCTCGAGCTCGATCTCACGGCCTTCTCCACCTGCCGTCTCGCGCCGGGGCACGTGGACGAGATCCTCCAAGAGAAAGGGCAGGCGCTGCGACTCGGCTTCCGCGGCACGCCGGGGTTTATTTTGTTGCGGCCCGACCGCGTGCAACAGGCATCGGGGGAGGCGCCGATGATCGGCATTCCGGGCGCGTTGCCGTACGACGTCTTCGAGGAGCAAATCGAACGTTTGTTGGCAAACGATCAGGGGTGAGACGGGGGTTGAATTTGCCCGCGGGCCCGCCTATGCTACGGCCTAGGCGGTGAACAGCCCGCTCTCGACGGGACGTATTCCCATGGCACACGAGATCACATTCTGGGCGATTGAATCGGAGGAGGGACAGCCCGACCTGTGGGTCTGCATGTCGTGCCTGAGCGAGGCCTATCGGGGGAAAGTCCCCATGCCCGATTGCCCCGCCTGTCACGGCGTGTCCACCTACGAAGCCTTTTCCCTCGATTCGATCCGTGACTGGGGGACGGAGGATTTGATCGCCAAGGCGGTCGCCGCCCAGTCGGAGGCCCCGGCGCCTTCCCCCCAGCCAAGCGGCGTTCCCGCTCCCGACACCACCGAGTAGCGATCGGACCTCATCGGAACCTACCCAGTGGCATCCAGCCGCCCACTTCTCATCGCAGGGCAGTGGAAGTCGACCTCGGCAACCGCCCGGATCACCAACCCCTTCGACGGCAGCCTCATCGCGGAGGTCTGTCAGGGAGGTCCCAAGGAAGCCGAGGAGGCTGTCCAAGCCGCCGCCTCCGCGTTTGAGGCCTCGCGCCGGCTTCCCGCCCACGCCCGGGCCGCCGTGCTTCACCGCATCGCGGAGGCTCTCGTCGCCCGGCAGGAAGAGTTCGCCCGCACCATTGCGGGTGAGGCCGGCAAGCCCATTGCCGACGCCCGCCGCGAGGTATCTCGCGCCACGCAGACGTTTATCCTTGCCGCGGAGGAGGCGAAGCGCATTCCCGGCGAGGTGGTCCCGCTCGACCTCACCCCGGGGAGCGACTCCTACCTCGGAGTCACCCGCCGCTTCCCCATCGGCCCCGTGCTCGGTATCACGCCGTTCAACTTCCCCTTGAATCTCGTCGCCCACAAGGTGGCGCCCAGCCTGGCTGCCGGCAACACCATGGTGCTGAAACCCGCGCCGCAGACGCCGCTGACCGCCTTCCTGCTTGGCGAAGTCGTGACCGAGGCGGGAGCGACGCCCGGTGCGCTGAATATCCTGCCCTGCGAAAATGCCGTCGCCGAGCGCTTGGTGGCGGACGAGCGCTTCAAGCTGTTGAGCTTCACCGGGAGCGCTCCGGTCGGATGGATGCTCAAGAGCAAGGCCGGGAAGAAGCGGGTCGCGCTGGAGTTGGGCGGTAACGCGGGGGTCATCGTGGAGCCGGACGCCGACGTGGAGCTCGTAGCGACCCGCTGCGCCGCGGGCGGCTTCGGGTACGCCGGCCAGACGTGCATTTCCGTTCAGCGGGTCTTTGTTCATGAATCCATCGTGGATCGCTTCACGCAGGCGCTGCTGGAGCGGGTCCGGGGCTACAAGGCGGGGGACCCGCTTGACGAACGCACCGTCGTCGGCCCGCTGATCAATGAAGCCGCCGCCTGCCGTATCGAAAGCTGGATCGGCGAGGCAGTGGCCCAGGGAGGACGGGTGCTCCTCGGCGGCAAGCGGTCGGGTGCGCTCCTGGAGGCCACGGTGATGTCGGACGTCCACCCGCACATGAAGGTCTCGAGAGAGGAAGTCTTCGGACCCCTGGTGACGGTGACGCCCTATGCGCGGTTCGGGGACGCCATTCGCGCGCTGAACGACTCGGAGTACGGACTCCAGGCGGGTGTGTTCACGCAGGACATCGACCGGATCTTCACCGCATTTCGCGATCTCGAGGTCGGAACGGTGCTGGCCAACGAAATCCCGACGTTCCGTGCGGATCACATGCCCTATGGCGGTGTCAAAGGCTCCGGTCTGGGTCGGGAAGGCGTGCGTTATGCGATCGAGGAGATGACCGAGCTCAAGCTCCTGGTGCTCAATCTTCGCGACCCCCAAGAGCGCTGAATGCTCCCTCCGAAAAAAATCTCTTGATAATATTGCGGATTCATCGACAAATTGATACAACTGCGCCCTGATTGTGCCGTGCGAGAGTCGCGGCGGCGCCGGCTGCAGCCGGAGCAATTCGAAACATGTGGCACCCCACGCGAACGGTCAGGCAGGTCGCGCGCCTCGGGCGCGCGTGGCCCGCAAGGGAGGTGAGATGGTTCCGACTCACATGTTTCTGACCAGAGGGGTCGGCGTGCACAGGGAAAAGCTCGCCTCCTTCGAGCAGGCCCTGCGCAGTGCCGGCGTCGCCTATTGCAACCTCGTCAGTGTGTCCTCCATTCTTCCTCCCGGCTGTAAAATCATCCCCCGTAAACGCGGCGAAGCGCTTCTCAAACCCGGGCAAATCACTCACTGCGTCATGGCGCGGTCGGAGACGAGCGAGCGCAGCCGCCTGGTCTCGGCCTCCGTCGGCATCGCCATCCCGACGGATCGACGGAGCTACGGGTACCTCTCGGAGCACCACGCGTATGGGGAAACAGACGAGGAGGCGGGCGAATATACCGAGGACCTTGCGGCGCAGATGTTGGCCACGACCCTGGGCATCGCGTTCGATCCCGACACGGCCTGGAAGCAGCGGGAACAAGTGTTCAAGATGGGCGGGAAGATCGTTCGCACCATGCACATCACCCAATCCGCGATCGGCAAAGCGAGTCGATGGACCACGGTCGTCGCACTCGGCGTCTTCATCCCTAACGAGAACATTCCGGACAAGCCACGGCGACGTCGGTAGCAGTGCGGGTCGCGGCACGAGCCAGCACGAGCCGTTGCCCGACGCACGTGGCGCCACCGAGGGGGCAACGCGCATGAGCCTGCCGCCGGGCTGGTTGGGGCTCGCCGACAACTTTCTGGGAATTCCCGAGCCCTGGTGCCATCCGGACCAGGCCGGCGTCTACATTCTCCCCGCTCCCTACGAGCATACCTCCAGCTATGTGAAGGGGTCCGATCGAGGGCCGGCCGCCATTATCGAGGCCTCCCAGCAGGTCGAGCTGTACGATGAAACCCTCGCCGTGGAGCCCTATCGCGAGTGGCAAGGTGTGGCGACCAAGGTGCCCCTCGAGCTGGGGGGACGCGTGGATGCCGAGGCCGTCGAGGCCATCAACGGCTACGTGGCGCCGCTGACCCAGGAGGGGCGTTTCCTCGTCACCTTGACGGGCGAGCACACCGGCGCGCTGGGGGCCATTCGGGCGCACGCACGCTGTTACCCCGGCATGTGCGTCTTGCAGATCGACGCGCACGGGGACTTGCGACGGGCCTATCAGGACAACCCGTTCAGCCACGCGAGCGTGATGGCGCGCGTGGCCGATGACGGCCTGCCGCTCGTTCAAGTGGGGATCCGTTCGATCTCGCCTGAGGAGATCGAGCGCATCCGGACGTCGAGGGCCATTTCGACCTTCTTTGCGGCCGATCTGCTTGACCCTTCGGGTCGCTACCATGGCCGAGCGGCCAATTGGATTCCGGAGGTCGTCAAGGCCTGCACGGGCCCCGTCTACCTCACCTTCGATTGCGACGGGCTCGATCCTTCGATTGTGCCCGCCCTGGGGACGCCGGAGCCGGGAGGGCTCGGCTGGTACGATGTCCTGGCGCTTGTTGACGCCGTGGCGCAGGGCCCCGGCCTCGTGGGCATGGACGTCAGTGAGATCGCCCCGATCGACGGCTTCGTCGCGCCGCAGTTCGCGGTCGCGCGGTTGATTTACCGTATCCTCGGCCGGGTGCGGCGGGGACGTCGCTGGCAGGGCTGAGCGGGGTCCCGGCCAGGACGTGACGGGGTCGCGCGGCACGGCGGCTGCCGAGACCATCAAAATATTATGGAGACAGCACGGGTGAGCGAGCGGAGAAAAGCCGGCGGGGTTGAGACTGACGAGCCCGAGCCGGCGCGCGCGGGGCCGCTGGTCGGCGTAGTGGGCGGGAGTAAAACGGATCTGCCCGTTCTCGAAAAGTGCGTCGCGGTCCTCACTCAGCTCGGTGTCCCCTGCGAGCTCCGCGTGGTTTCCGCGCACCGGACGCCCGATCGCCTCTTCGACTATGCGGAACACGCGGCCGACCGCGGGATCGAGGTGATCATCGCCGGGGCGGGCGGGGCCGCCCACTTGCCGGGCATGCTCGCCGCAAAAACACACCTTCCGGTCATCGGGGTCCCCATGCCGACCGAGCACTTGCGCGGGCTGGACTCGCTCTTGTCAATCGTTCAG
>JBFGRM010000140.1:0-6771 GCA_041563675.1 Nitrospiraceae bacterium
CTCGAATCCGAGGATTTTGGTGAACAGATATTCCGCCGCCTCGAGGTTTTTCACGCACAGCGTCACGTGATCAATGCCCATCGGTTCCTTCATGGTGTCCCTCCAAAAAACCCGGCCCGAAATCAGTTTGCCGCTTGCGATTTGCGCGCTTTGCGAACGCCTTCAGTATAACAAAGACATCCTATCATGCAATAGAGTTTTTTTATTATACACATGCGCCGAAGGCCTCTAAATTTCCCCGCAACTTACGAGTGACCTCATAAATATGCTGTAAACAGTGGGTATCAAGACATCATCCAAAGCTTGCAGGGGTAATAGAGAATGTGTATCATTAATACACTGATAACGTGTACGGGTGCTGCTGATTTGTGAGGAGGTACGCCATGTCGTTCTACCAGGACATGCGGCGATACGTGCTGCGGCACGGCGCAATCAACAATCCCTACCTCGATCGATTCAAAACCGGCGCTGTGTCCGAGGAGGACTTTCAGGAGTTTGCGATCGAGTTCTACAGCTTCGCGCGGTTCTTTCCGAAAATTCTGGTCGCTCAGCTCGTGAATACCGAGGATGAGGCGGTCGCGGACGAGCTGACGAACGTGCTCTACTCGGAGCTGGGCGGGGGGCGGACCAAGAATCGGCACGAGCTGCTGTATCGGGATTTTCTCCGCTCCGTGAACATCGACGTCCATGCCGCGATCAGCCGTCCCATGCTGCCGTCCACCCGGGCCTACATCGAGGGCATGGAGTCCTTGTACAGCAGCGGCAATCACTGCCAGGCGCTCGGTGCCTCCTTCGGTCTTGAAAACATGGCGATCACCATGTGGGACCACCTCATTCCCGGCCTCACGGTGCTCAAGGCGAAGCGTTATCCCAACATGGACATGACCTATTTCACGTTCCACCGCGAGCTCGAATCCACGCATGAGGACGCGATGGAGAAAGCCGTGGAAGTGATGGACGGGAAGCCGGGCGGCCAGGGCCGGATGTCCGACCAGGAACGCCAGGACTTTCGCGCGGGGGTCAAGAAGGTCCTGGATTATCTCGAAGGTTTTTGGATGGGGTTGGGCACCGTCCACGCCAACCGCTGATCCCCACATAACCTGCACGATCGAAGCCGCGTCGACGGCTGTCCTGGCCTGTGCACTCGTGCTAAGATGGGGCCTGCCGGAGCCTTCATGCCTGAGTTCCCACGCTACCTGGAAGCACTCAAAGATCGATACCGCCTGAGCAGCGACTACGCCCTGGCCAAGAAGCTGGGCATCGCGCAACCCGAAGCCAACCTCATCCGTCGGGGCATCAAGGTCCCCAAGCCCGAGCTCTGCATCAAGATCGCCAAGCTCCTGGACCGCAACCCGGTCGAGCTCCTCCTCGTCGCGCAGCGTGACAAGGCGCCGGCCAAGGCG
Organism: Nitrospiraceae bacterium; assembly: GCA_041563675.1. GTDB lineage: Bacteria > Nitrospirota > Nitrospiria > Nitrospirales > Nitrospiraceae > JBFGRM01. The sequence goes on from JBFGRM010000140.1 coordinate 1,404, forward strand.
AAGGAATACTGGACCCTCGCGCTGACGGCGATCGATGTCATGCTGCACGTCCCCAAGAAGCCCCGCTATCTGCCGCGGAAGGTCGAGGAGATCGGGCGGGAGTTGCGCCAGCTCGAGTCGCAGACACTGACCTATGAAGGAGCCTCCGCGAATGCCGAGGCGGTGCGGCTGATGGAGATGGCCCAGTCGTCGGTCGACGCCATCATGGAGCGCTGGAATATCTGGAAAAAAGGGGAGGCGCTCTATCCGAATTACCTGCTGGCCAACCAGGCGGCCGCCCGCCGCGGGGTCCAGATCCGGCGTCTCCTTATCCTGCCGCGGGCGCACATGCAGGACCCGGCGCTGGTGGACGAGGCCGTCGATGTCATGGATGACCAGGCGCGGGCGGGCATCAAGATCTACTTTGCCTTTCGCGAGGCGCTCGCCAAGTCGGCCACCTTTCAGCGGCTCGAGGAGGATTTTCGAAAGTACGGCGCGGCGGAGGATATCAACGCGGCCATGTTCGACGGGGAGATTCTGATTTTTTCACGGGCCTACAGTGATGTGCCGCTCGGCGTCGTCGGCACGCCGATTCCGATCACCATGATCAACCGGCTCGAGATCATCTGGAGACCGGACGTGATCCGGGATTTGAATCCCGCGCCGTTGTTCGACATGACGCGGTATGTCTTCGAGTACGAGGGGCCCAAGGCCTTCCGCTCGGAGCTGGATGCGTTTCTGTCGGGATCGGAGGAGGCGAGGCCGTGAAATTTCCCTCGGAGCCCTTCAGGATCAAGGTCGTGGAACCCATCCGGCGGACCACGCGGGAGGAGCGCCTGCGCCTGCTCCGGGAAGCCGGGTACAACCTCTTCAAGGTGCCGGCGGACGGCGTCTACGTCGACCTCCTGACGGACAGCGGCACGTCCGCGATGAGCGACCATCAGTGGGCCGGGCTCATGCTGGGCGACGAATCCTACGCCGGGAGCAAGAATTTCTTTCACCTCGAGGAAACCGTCCGGTCGATCTTCGGATACCGTCACGTCATCCCGACGCACCAGGGCCGGATGGCGGAGAATCTCCTGTTCTCCACGGTCGTGAAGCCGGGCATGTGCGTGCCCAACAATATTCACTTCGACACGACCCGGGCCAACGTGGAGCACCAGGGGGCCCGCGCGCTCGACCTCGTCATCAAGGAAGCCTACGACCCGCACTGCGAGATGCCGTTCAAAGGGGACATGGATCTGGTGCGCCTGGAGGAGACGATCAATCGGGTTGGGCGGGAGCAGATTCCGCTCGTCATGGTGACCATCACCAACAACAGCGGCGGCGGGCAGCCCGTCTCCATGCGCAATATCCGCGAGACGCGCGCGCTCGTGCAGCGCTACGGCATCCCGTTGTTCTTCGACGCCTGCCGGTTCGCGGAGAACTGCTACTTCATCAAGGAGCGCGAGGCGGGGTACGCGGAGACGCCCATTCTGGACATTGCGCGGGAGTTGTTCGGCTACGGCGACGGCTGCACCATGTCGGCCAAGAAGGACGGCCTCGTGAACATCGGCGGCTTCCTCAGCCTCAACGACAACACGTGGGCGCAGGACATTACCAACATGCTGATCCTCGTCGAAGGCTTTCCAACCTACGGCGGGCTTGCGGGCCGGGACCTGGAGGCGATGGCGCGCGGGCTGCGCGAGGTGCTGGACGAGGAGTATTTGCGGTTCCGGATCGGGCAGGTTCGCTACCTGGGAGAGCTGCTGGACACGGCGGGTGTGCCGATCCTAAAGCCGATCGGCGGCCACGCCGTCTATCTCAACGCGAAGGATTTTCTCCCGCACATTCCGCCGGATCAGTTTCCCGCCCAGGCCCTGACGGTCGCGCTCTATCGCGAGTACGGGATACGGGGGGTCGAAATCGGCACCGTGATGTTCGGCACCCGGGACCCCAAGACGGGCCAGACCCGTCATCCCGAGCTCGAGATGGTGCGCCTGGCCATCCCCCGCCGGGTCTACACGAACATGCAGATCACCTATGTCGCGGAATCCATCGCGGACTTGTACAGGCAGCGTGACGGGATCCGCGGGCTTCGCATGACCTACGAAGCGCCGGTCCTGCGACACTTCACCGCGCAGTTTGAGGAGCTGGGTGAGGGGAAACCGGGTGCGACGCCCGCGGCATGATGGAGTGAGCGGGCGTTTGGTAGGGCGGTCAACCGACTGAATCAGCGAGCTGCGGACGCGACGGTGCAGCCAGAAACCTGACCCCGGCCAAGCACAAGCTGCCTTCCTCGTCCGCCACCACCTGCTTCGTCCACCGCACCTCGACCACGTGAGGCGAGGGCTGTTCCTCCGCCGGCGTCGCCGCCAGGACCTCGAACACCTGCTGGACCTGTGCCGGCTGAGGCATCAGCAGCAGCATGCCCTGGTCGCTCACGTTGACCGACAGCGCGGTTCCCTCGTGAAACATCAAGGGCTGGCCCTCGTGAGACTCGGTCATCTCGTAGGGGCAGGGGCGGATGAGAAGCATGCGGTCTGCGCGTCGTGTCACTTGAGACTCTGTTGGGCCCATGGAAGGTTTGCTCTCCTGTGAGCTGCCTCTCAGTTGTGGGTTCGTAGCAGAGCCCGCGCGCGATAGTCAAGTGAAAAACACAAGATACGGTAGTTTCCGGTCAGGCGGCTAGGCTATATTGTGTGAACAGACTGTGTGGAGCCTGTGGAAAACTATCATGACAAGGTGTTCACAGGCACGATCCAGCCAGACATAAGGTCGGGCCTGATCCGGAGCCACAACAGTTTCCCGCCATTAGGGGTTATTCCCGCCAAGCGAAAACCCCCATCCGTCGCCCCATCCTGTGGATGAGCACCAACCGCCGACGAATCGACAAAGCGGATCCGATCGCGAACGGAGGCTTTGAGCGGGCCCTGTTCAAGTGCCTCGAGCAGCAGGTCCCGCATCGGGAGCTGGCGGTCGTGACGGTTCGTCGCGGATTGAAACATCGTGTAGCCGTCCCCGCCGTCGGCCAGGAACGAGTCGGTCGCCACGGAGTAGGCCCGTGACGGATCCAAGGGCCGGTCCCCTACGAGGACTTGCCGGACGCGCGCACCCGGCTCCGCCCCGAGGTCATAGGTCACCGTCAGCCCGGAGACCTGGAGGAAGCGTCCGTTGAGGCTGGGCAATCGGCTCGCGCTGTTCTCCAGCGCAAGACGCAGCGCCTCCCCGGAGATCGTGAAGGTCACGGTGGGAGAATCAAAGGGCAGCACGCTCGCCACCCGTTTTCTGTCCACGGGGCCCGGGGGAATGCTGTCGCGAATCTGCCCGGCGTTCACGAGCGCCACGTCGGTCTGGTACCGGCCGCGCAGGATGTCCGCAAGGAGATTCCCCAGATTCGTCTCCCGCGACCGCACACGCTCGCTCTCGCCGTCGAGCCTCACCAGGGACCGGCCCACCACGGTGCCCGATTCCGCCTGCAACCTGCGACTGTAAGAGTCGAGCATCGCCTGGACGGTGGCATCAGCCTCGAGCGCCTCGCTGACCGAAAGGTTCCGTGCCTGTGCGCGCGTGACGACCATGCCGCCGTCCCTCGGGGTGAGCGTCAAGTCGAGCCTGCCGACGGTCCGTCCCTGGCGATGGGTCTTGACGAAGACCGGCCCCGGGTTCGCCTGCTCCTCGACCGCCCCGCCGCCGCTCCGCGACCACAGGCCGTCAAAGCCGATGGTGTGCCCGCCCACGATCACGTCGACGCCGGTATCGGCGGCCAGCAGGTCCAGATCTTCCGGCGTCTCGAGGTGCGTGATGGCGACGACGACCTCGGCACCGTGATCAGCCCTGAGCAACCGCGCGAGCCGTCGCGCGGTCTCGATGGGATCGGTCAGCGTAAGCTGGGAGACCACGTCACGATTGAAGCTGTCGGGAAAGTTCCTGTGCCCGAGAAGACCCAGGAGGCCGACGGTCAGGTCGCCCACCGGGACGACGGCCCAGGGGCGACAGGGCAGGGTCTGCTCCGGCGCCCGCAGGTTCGAGCACAGGAGCGGGAAGTCGGCCAGGCTTTGCAGCCCGGCAAGATGCTCCAGCCCGAAATCGAAGTCATGGTTCCCCGTGGCCATCGCGTGGTAGCCGATGAGATTCATGCCCAGGATGTCCGGCTTCCCGCGGAAGAACGAGGACATCGCGGACCCGATGAGGATGTCGCCGGAGTCCACCAAGAGGAGATCGCCGACCTCCCCGCGGATGGACTCGACGAGCGTCGCGCGGGCGGCCAGGCCGGCCACCCGGGGTGCCCCGCGGCGTTCGATGGGCAGCGCCGTGCCGTGATGCTCACTGGTGTGCAGGATCGTCAGCGTCCGGCGGCCGTCGTCCGCCCGCGTGCTCGACCATGCGAGGAGCGGGAGGCAGAGCAGAAGCCAGGCGACCGTCGCGAGGCTGGCGTTACGGAAGTTCCTGCGATAATTTCTTCTGCGATCCCCCTCTTTCCTCCCTTTCCCCATCACCCGTTGCAATCGGCAGAGCAACGGGTGCCCGAAGAGAGGGCCAGCGTGAGGGGGACGAGCGGCCGTGTGAAGCTCCATCAGCGAATTGCCTTTCCGACCGGACCTGTCGTATGCTTTCGCTGCGTGACCAGAGGCTTGAGGGCGATGATCACCAACGACGTACTGACAAATTACATCCGAAACGCGCTCCCGGATGCAACCGTCTCCGTCACCGATCGGACGGGTACGATGGATCATCTGATGGTGCGCGTGGTATCGGACGGATTCAAGGGGAGAAATCTCCTGGATCGGCACCGCATGATCTATCAAGCGCTGGACGAGCCCATGAAGGATGGGCGCATCCACGCGCTGGAGATCACCGCGGTCACCACCGATGGGTCTTAAGTCAGCCCGATCGTGCTCGATCGGCGATGACGGAGGGTTATATGGCGGATCAGATCGAAGCGGAAATCCAGAAAGAGATCAGCGCGCATAAGATCCTCATCTACGGCAAGGGCACGAAGGCCATGCCGATGTGCGGGTTCACGCGCGAAACGATGCAGTTTTTCGACCGGTACGGCTATCCCTATGAGGTCATCGATGTGCTCCAGAACCCCGCCAAGCGGGAGACCCTGACCCGCATGACGAACTGGCCGACTCTGCCCAAGGTCTTCATCGACGGCCAGTTCTACGGAGACACCGATATCCTGGACCCCATGGAGAAGAAAGGAGAGGTGGAGCCTCTCCTGAAATCTGCCTTCGAAAAGACCTAGCCCGCCCGGAAAATCGCCGATACGCCTGATCTCAGGGGGGGACCGGCCGGTCCCCCCTCCTTACGCGGTCCCCCCCCGTTTTTTCTCGCGAAAGTCACCCCCCGGAAGGCCATCCAGCCGCCTGGCCCCTCGTCGACGGGCTGCTATACTTTGGTGAGC
>JBFGRM010000141.1:0-6756 GCA_041563675.1 Nitrospiraceae bacterium
ATTCCGCCCAACGACGGAGGCCTGGCCCTGGGGCAGGTCATGGTGGCCGCCGCGCAAGGCGCGGCAGGCGCGGGGCCCGAGGCCAGTGGCAACGGGTAAGAATCTCTTGAGATCATTTCTACCCCGAGCCACATGCCCCGGGCCACGTACCCCGGCGAGACTTTTATGTGCTTAGCAATTCCCGGTGAGGTGCTATCGATTGGTGACGATCCCATGAGGACGGGAATGGTGTCCTTCGCCGGTGTGAAGAAGCAGGTGTCCCTGGCACTTGTGCCGGAAGCCGGGGTGGGGGACTTTGTCCTCGTTCACGTGGGGTTTGCGATCAGCAAGCTCGACGAGGAGGCGGCCAATCGCACGCTAGAGACGCTGGCATCTCTCGAGCAACAGGACGAACAGTTCTGAGTCGTCAATGGCCATTTCTTACTTAAAAGGAACTGCACGCTAGTTTTTATGCGGTACGTAACTGAATTCCGTAATGCGAACGCCGCGAAGGCGTTGGGTCGAGCTCTCAGCCGTACAATGACCAGGCCGTGGACTGTCATGGAGGTCTGCGGCGGACAAACCCATGCTATCGTGCGGTTCGGTCTGGATGCGTTCTGGCCGGAGGAGCTCACTGTCGTGCATGGTCCCGGCTGCCCCGTCTGCGTCACGCCGATCTCGCTCATCGATCACGCCATGGAGGTCGCGTCCAGCCCAAGTGTCATTTTGTGCTCGTTCGGTGACATGCTGCGCGTGCCGGGGTCGAAGGGAAGTTTGTTCGACGGCAAGGCGGCAGGAGCCGATGTCCGGGTGATCTATTCGCCGCTGGACGCACTGGCGCTGGCACGTACGAACCCCCATCGCGAGGTGGTGTGTTTTGCGGTCGGGTTCGAGACGACAGCGCCGGCCTTTGCGATGGCGGTCCTGGAGGCGCAAAGGTCCGGGCTCCAGAACTTCACCCTGTTGGTCGCACACGTCCTGGTACCGCCCGCGCTGGAGGCGATCCTGTCGGCTCCGGAGAATCGCGTGCAAGGATTCCTTGCTGCCGGCCACGTCTGTACGGTCATGGGATATGAGGAGTACGAGGAAGTCGTCCGGCTGCATCAAGTGCCCATCGTCGTCACGGGGTTCGAGCCGATCGATATTCTCGAAGGCGTCCTGATGCTTGTCCGACAACTCGAGCAGGGGCGGGCGGAAGTTAGAAACCAATACGAGCGATCGGTGCGACGAGAAGGAAACCAAGAGGCACGCGCCGCAGTTTGCGAAGTCTTCGAGGTGACTCCGCGTGCGTGGAGAGGCATCGGCCATATCCCGCAGAGTGGACTGCGGTTGCGCGCGCCCTATGCCAAGTTCGATGCGATCGAGCGCTTCGCGCCGCGGACGGATACAGAAGGTTCGGCGGAGCAGGACACATCGGAATGCATGAGCGGTCTCGTGCTTCAGGGGCTCATGAAGCCTCCTGACTGCCCGGCCTTTGGGGTCCGTTGCACACCGGACCAGCCGCTGGGCGCGCCCATGGTGTCGTCCGAGGGCGCCTGCGCGGCCTACTACCGCTATCGTGGCAAGGAAGCATTAAAAACAGAAAAGGAAAAAGGGTAAATCGAAGCCAAGTCTTGTCCGTATTTTCTCACTTTTGATCTCCCCTTTTTCCTTTCGTAGGGTGATGCTATGGGAAGTCAACAAGAGTTTCAGCTTCAATGTCCCACGCCGGCGTCGGGCGCTGACAGGATTCTCCTCGCACATGGTGGCGGAGGGCGACTGATGCAACGCTTGATCCAGGAGGTGTTCCGCAAGCGGTTCGACAACCCCCACCTTCGCCGTGAGCATGACGGGGCAGTTCTGCCCAGGCCGGCCGGACGTCTGGCCATGACGACGGACTCGTACGTCGTCCGTCCCTTGTTTTTTCCGGGCGGCGACATCGGTCGGTTGGCCGTCTTCGGAACCATCAACGATCTGGCCATGTGCGGGGCGAGGCCGTTGTACATCAGCGCGGCATTCATACTCGAGGAGGGGTTGCCGATGGAAACCCTCGAGCGGGTCGCAGAATCAATGGCGCACGCAGCCGACAAGGCTGGCGTCACGCTTGTGACCGGCGACACGAAAGTCGTCGACAAGGGCAAGGGTGACGGCCTGTACGTCAACACCACGGGAATCGGGATCGTTCCCGACAACGTGAACGTCGGCCCGCAGTCCGTCCGCTCCGGACACAAGGTCGTGCTCAGCGGAGATCTCGGCAACCACGGCATAGCGGTCCTCAGTGTGCGGGAGGGGCTGGCGTTCGACGGAGGGATCGAGAGTGACGCGGCGCCGCTCCATGAGGTCGTGGCCGATCTGACCGACCACGGCATTGCGCCGTCATGTTTGCGTGATCTGACGCGCGGTGGGTTGGCGAGCGCGCTCAACGAGATCGCCAGCAAGGCGGATGTGAGTGTGATACTCGACGAGCCCAAAATCCCCGTCCGCGAACCCGTCCGCGGAGCCTGTGAGCTCCTCGGTCTGGACCCCCTGTATGTCGCCAACGAAGGACGCTTCGTGGCCATGGTTCCGGCAGACCAGGCGGACGCCATGGTAAAGGTTCTGCAGTCGCATGCCGTGTCCGCCGACGCGCGGGTCGTGGGCGAGGTCATCGCGCAGGATAATGCACCCGTTCTTCTCAGGACCACGTTCGGCACGACCCGCGTTCTCGACTTGTTATCGGGGGAACAGATGCCGAGAATCTGCTAGGAAGGGGATGGGCAAGTGGCCGGTGGCTCGGGGCTGGAGGTCGGATAAAAACACGTTGAGTTGTCTTCCGTTACCCCTGGCCTCGAGCCCCGGGCCACGTACCGTTCTTGTATGATTTACACCATTACTCTTAATCCAGCGCTTGATCATTATATGGAGACCTCGGACCTGCGGGTGGACGACGCCAACCGGGTGCAGGCGGAATGCCTCTTTGCGGGCGGGAAGGGGATCGACGTGTCCCGGGCGATCCGACATTTGGGCGGGGACAGCATGGCGCTCGGCTTCATCGGTGGACACAACGGACAGATCCTCGTGGACATGCTGAAGGCGGAAGGCGTCACGCCCTATTTCACTCCAATCTCGCAGGAAACCAGGCGGGATATCATCATCAACCGTGTTCGTCGCGGCGGTCAGACGCTCCTGAACGCCCGAGGGCCCGCGGTCACGGCGGAGGAGTGGCGAAGCTTTCTCACCCATCTGCGCATGCTGGATCTTCGGGATGCCTATGTCGTGCTCGGGGGCAGCTTGCCCCGTGGCCTGCCGATCGACGCCTACCGGCAGGTTGTCAGCTTGGTCCAGGGACGGGGCGCCCGTGCGATCCTTGACGCGGACGGTCCCTGTCTGCGCGAAGGGTTGAAAGCCAAGCCCTTCGCCGTCAAGCCGAATTTGAACGAGTTGCGCCGGGCCACGAAGCGTCGTCTCACGACGGACCAGCAGATGCTTGCCGCTGCCACTGCCCTTCATGAGAAGGGCGTGGCGATCGTGATCGTTTCGCTCGGCCGGCGAGGTCTCCTCGTGGTGAGTGGGACCGAGTGCCTGCGGGCCATACCGCCTTCGGTGAAGGTGCGAAGCACGGTCGGGGCGGGGGACTCGACCGTGGCCGGCTTTGTGTTTTGTCACGCGGCCGGAAAGGCCCTGGAGGATTGTGTGCGATTCGCAACGGCCTCGGGCACCGCCGCGACCCTGGCTCCGGGGAATCAGCTCTGCCAGGCGAGGGACGTGCAGCGGCTCTTAGCCAAAGTAAGGCTGTCGCGTATTCTTTACAAGAGCAAGTGAAAGGTGAAAAGTGAAAGGTGAAATGATAGAAGATTGGCTGTTCGCACGACGATTCTTTATTTGCTGCTTTTCACTTTTCACTTCTCACTTTTCACTTCTTGACCAGGAGTATTCACGATGGACGTGATCGTTCCTCTCGACGGATCGAAGTACAGCCAATGGGCCTTAGACTGGGCGGCGCAGCTTCCGTTCTCCTCGTCCACGAAGGTGAAAGCATTGCATGTCGTCGATTTGGTGTCCTTGCGTGCCCCGCTGACACCGCACCCCGTGATCGTATGGAACGAAGCCATCATCCAGGCCGAGACGAAACGGCTTGCCGCCGAGGGGAAGCGCATCGCCGCGGAGACCAAGGAGCGCCTCGCCACGCAGAAGCTCAAGGCCAAGGTCGTGGTGGAGCAAGGCGCGCCTGGCGCCACGATCCTCAAGTACGCGAAGAAGAATTCGCTCATCGTCATGGGAAGCCGAGGGCTGAGCGCACTGGATCGGTTCATCCTTGGTAGCGTCTCCAGCAAGGTCGTGCACCATGCCGCCTGCTCCGTCCTCGTCGTCAAGCAACCCGCCCGCCCCCTGCAACGAATCCTTTTCGCGACCGACGGGTCGCGCGAGTCCGGTAGGGTGATCAGCTTTCTACAAAAGCACTTTCTCCCGTTGCGCATGCGCGAGCAGGGACCGGCAGCGGGCGTCGAAGTGCTCGTGATGCATGTCATGCCCTTTCTCCGCTACCCGGAGCTGAAGGAAACAGGTCGAAGCATCGTGGCGCATACCGCCAAGCGACTTCAAAAGGCGGGCTTCCGGACCGAGGAGGTCCCGAGAGTCGGTGATCCAGCGGATGAGATCATCACGTATGCCGAGCAGCGGGAGGTCGACCTCATCGTCTCCGGCGGGCGGGGTCTGGGCGCGGTCGCCCGCTTTTTCCTGGGAAGCACGTCCAGCAAGATTCTCCACCATAGTCACTGCTCAGTCCTGATCGTGCGCTGAGGAACTCGCCAGGCTGTCAAGCGACGATGCGCAGCCACCCGAGAGACGCGGACCCCTCATGGTCATAGCCTGGTATTCGCTCCTTGCACTGATCTCAGGGAATTTGGTGGGCTTGTCGCTCGGCGCGACGGGGGCGGGCGGCGCGCTGATTGCCGTCCCCTTGCTCGTGTATGTGCTTGACCGCAGTGTCCAGGAGGCGGTGGCGATTTCGCTGATCATCGTCGGATTCTCCGCGCTCCTGGGAGCCATCGGCCATCTGCGGACCAAGGAGATCAGCCTCCGCGTTGCCCTCATGTTCGGGGCGACCGGCGCGCCGGGGGCGTGGCTCGGGGCGCAAGCACATGCCCTCGTGGAGGACGACTGGGTGCTCTTGCTCTTCGGCCTCCTGATGCTCCTGGTCTCCATCCACCTGCTCTGGAGTGGCCGGCCGGCGATCAATGCTTCCGAGCATCACTTTGATGACGCCGTCGTCGGCATGGCTCAGATTGCCAAGTTATCCGGACTCGGATTGCTGATCGGGTGGCTGACGGGCTTTTTCGGGGTGGGGGGCGGATTCCTCATTGTGCCCGCGCTGATGTTCTTCGTCGGGTATCCGATCCGGGTCGCGATCGGCACGTCGTTGCTGATCACCGCGCTCATGTCGATGGCCGGTACCGCCGGCCACGTTCAGCAAGGCTCGGTGGATCTGGGATTGGTCGCGGTCATGGGCGTGGGAAGCGCGGCCGGGCTCTTGCTCGGCGCAAAAATCGCGAGGCTGGTCTCCCCCGAGCGACTGACGAAGAGCTTTGCCCTCTTCGCGCTCCTGGTCTCGATCTCGCTCATCGCCCACAGCGGGATCAAGCTGCTGCAGGGTCAGAGCGGAGCGGATGCTCGGCCGACTAACGCTCAGGCTGGAGCGCTGACGGTGCGGAATGCCCGATGAGCATGAAGGCGATCCTGTCGGAGAGGGTAGCCCGATTGTCGTAGCTGACATGAAACACGGTCACGTCGGACCGGGACTCCAGCGACCGCAGGAACACGTCATCCTCCTCCCCGACACTGACGGTCGTCAGAAGGTGTTTGGAGGACGTAATTGAATCGACCACGAGGTTCCGGAATGTTTCGGAGACGCACAGCCAGAGATTCACCTCGTCCAGGACGAGGAGCCGTATCTGTTCCGCCTGCAAGACCCGCCGGAGGTGCGGCACGAGCTCGTGCTCGATCACCTCAAGGTTTACATAAAACTTGCCCCGTCGATACCAGCCATGATGGGAGGCGGTCGTGGCGATCGTGTGGACCTCCCCCGACATGAAAACCACCTCCTGACGCCGTCCGCCGAAAAGGCCTTCCTTGACGGTCCTGGCGTAGTACCCGTCAGCCGGCAGCCCCACGCGTTCGACGGTCTGCTGCACAAGCGTCGTCTTGCCGATCTCGCGAGGGCCGATTAGCAGAATGTTTCGCTTGCGTATCTCCTCTTCGGGCTCCTTGAGCGTCACGTCGCGGGTGAATTCCGTGCAATGCAGTGCGACGCCCCCCGGCATGCTGTACTTGAGGTTACAGGTGCCGCGCCAAGCGCAGACCACGCACATCTTTCGCTCGTCGTGGGACATCGGCAGCCCCCCTTGCGGCGTACACCCATTGTCTGAGCAAGGCGGATGCCCGACGAGACGGCCCCGGGTGATACGCACGTGGCTGAAGAGCAACACACTTTACGGGGTGGAAGACCGGGCGCTTGCAGTCGCGGTGGAGTGTCGCTACAGTTCTGCCTGTCGGCCTGTGGCGGAACGCGACATTTTACTCGGGACAGCACGATCCGAGGGCGGCAGGCAGAATGCAAGAACGGGCACTATGACACCTCCATCAAGCCCCCGCACAACTGAAGACAAGGTCCTGGTACCAGCGGGGGAAGTGTCGCTGCAGGGCATCCTCGCATGGCCCGCCCAGCCGAGGGGAATTGTCTTGTTCGCGCACGGGAGCGGGAGCAGTCGGCACAGCCCTCGCAACGCTTTCATCGCCCGTACGCTGCAAGACGCCGGCCTG
>JBFGRM010000142.1:0-6663 GCA_041563675.1 Nitrospiraceae bacterium
AAGGAGGAATGTCATGGTGCCTGCACTGCTCGTTCGTGTCCGTCTGCTATTTTGGGGCATCGCTTCTCTCGCGGTGATCCTGGGGGGCGTTGGCCTCCCCTCCGTCGCCCTTGCCGAGGAGCAAGGCTCGATTCTGACGAAGCACGACATCAAGCTCTACGGCTTCGTCGACGTCTCCTATACGCAGAACTTCAACCATCCGGATACCTCCCCGGGCACAAGCTCTCTCCGAATTTTTGATGTGGACAGCGACGCCTTTCGTGTGCACATGGCCCAAATCGTGTTCGAGAAGGAGGGAAAGACGGGCGGAGAAATGCTCGATCGTGCGGGGTTCCGCGTCAAGCTGAACTTTGGGGAAGACTCCCAGTTCACCGGGGGGAGCGATTTCGGGGACGAAACGGACTTTCAGGAAGTGTATGTCCAATACGTCGCGCCGTTCGCAAACGGGCTCGACCTCAGGCTCGGGCGGCAGAACACCTTGATCGGGTTCGAGGTCATCGAGAGTCCCTACAACCCGAACTTTTCCCGCTCCTGGCTGTTCGGGCTGGGCGAGCCCTTTACGACCACCGGCGTGAGGGCGGCATACGCCTTCAACGAGAACGTTTCCCTGGCTGTCGGAGGCATCAGTTCGTTCACGCAGGGGACGGGCGATACGAATTCTGACGTGTCGCTGGAGTCAGCCCTGTCCGTCAGCCTGCACGAACGGCTTGGAGTCACGGGCTTTCTGTTCTGGGGGAATGAACAAGCCAGAAACACGCCCGGTGCTGGTGATCTTATCTTGGGCGGCGGGATCGTCACCGTGGATGTCACTGAACAGACCTCCGCCGTGGTCGAAGCCTATTATGCGAACCAGGCGAACGCCAGCACGATCAGCCCGGCCGGCAACTCCCGATGGAATGGCGTCGCCGCCTATCTCATCCACGATTTCACGGACCAGTGGGGAGTTCGTGTCCGTGGCGAGATCTTCGAAGACGCCGGGGGAGCGCGCGCTTGCGGGGGGACACTCAGTCCGCCTCGCGCCGGCGTGTGTGCCGGGGCCACCGCTGGGGCTGCGTCTCCGCTTGCGCCAATTGCGCAGACGCTTTGGGAAACCACCTTCACCGTTCAGTACAAGCCGGTGCCGCCGCTGATCACGCGGCTTGAATTCCGATACGATAAGTCCAACAAGAATACTTTCCAGGATGGTGTGAATGCTTCCAATAACCAGCAGACCCTGGCGCTCGAGGTGATTTACCTCTTCTAATGCGCATGCGGGGGATGCGATGAGGCACACAACATTCACGAAGCTTGCATTTGCGGCCGCCCCAGGATTGATCGGCATTCTGTTTCGGTCGGGGACGAGTTGCACCTTGGCGCCGACGAGGAGGTGCTCGGCGTCGATGTCAGCCAGCACACCGAGTGTGCCCACACCTGACAGACGACTCCGCGAGGACGCGGAGTCATTGGGCCAACATCAGATTCTGCGTGAGAAGGGGAGACGATCCCATGAAATTGATCGAAGCGATCATCAAGCCGTTCAAGCTCGATGAAGTGAAGAGCGCCCTGATCGAAGCCGGGGTCAAGGGCATGACGGTCACCGAGGTGAAGGGGTTCGGGCGGCAGAAGGGACACAAGGAAACGTACCGTGGGACGGAGTACCAGATCGATTTCGTCCCGAAGGTCAAGATCGATGTCGCCGTCCCGGACAACCTCGCCCAGCGTGTCGTGGAAACCATCGCGCGCGTGGCGAAGACCGGCAGTATCGGTGATGGAAAGATTTTCGTGTCCGATCTCGGCAACGTGGTGAGGATCCGCACCGGCGAAGCCGGAGAGGGGGCGATTTGAGCACCATGCGAACACGAAGCTCCGAACACTACAGCGAGGAGGGGCGAGACATGAATGGGAGATGGCAACGTGCATTGACCGTCTGTGGAGTGCTGGGAATCATGGTCTTCCTGTCCGGCGGGCAGGCCTGGGCCCAGGAGGGGAAGATCGACAGTGGAGATACAGCGTGGATCCTGGCTTCCTCCGCGCTGGTCATGGCGATGACGCTGCCGGGCTTGGCTCTCTTTTACGGAGGGCTGGTTCGGAGCAAAAACGTGCTCGGCACGATCATGCACAGTGCCATTCTCCTGTGCCTGATCTCCCTGGTCTGGATCCTCTGGGGCTACTCGTTGGCCTTCGGGCCCGACAAGGGCGGCATCGTCGGGGGGCTGGAGTGGCTGGGGCTGCGCGGCGTGGGCCTGGAGCCCTCGGGCTACGCCTCGACGATTCCCCACCAGGTCTTCATGGTGTTTCAGTTGATGTTTGCGGCCATTACCGTCGCCCTGATGACCGGGGCCTTCGCCGAGCGGATGAAGTTCTCGGCGCTCCTGATCTTTTCGGTGCTCTGGTCGACGCTCATCTACTCCCCTCTGGCGCACTGGGTCTGGGGCGGCGGGTGGCTGGGTGCGATGGGCGCCCTGGACTTCGCGGGGGGCGCGGTCGTCCATATCAGCTCCGGCTTCGGCGCGCTCGCCTGCGCCTTGGTCCTGGGGAAGCGCAAGGGGTATGGCACCGAGGCGCTGGTCCCCCACAACCTCCCCATGACCGTCCTGGGGGCCGGGCTGCTCTGGTTCGGGTGGTTCGGCTTCAATGCGGGCAGCGCTCTGGGGGCCAACGAGACGGCGGCCGTGGCCTTCGTGGCCACCCATACGGCGGCGGCCGCGGGTGCGCTGAGCTGGATGGTGGCGGAATGGGTCCACCGTGGGAAGCCGACCATGTTGGGCGTGGCCAGCGGCATCATCGCCGGCCTGGCGACGATCACGCCAGGGGCCGGCTTCATGGGGCCCCTGTCGGCCCTGCTGATCGGTCTGGTGGCTGGCGTCGCCTGCTACGTGGCGGTTGTTTGGAAGGTGCGACTTGGCTATGATGACTCCCTCGACGTGGTGGGGATCCACGGAGTGGGCGGCTTCATCGGGATCCTGGCGGTCGGGCTCCTGGCGTCCGTCGGCGCGACCGGGCTCTTCTTCGGGAATGCGGCCCAGTTGGGCTATCAGGCAGTCATGGCGGTCGCGACGCTGATCTTCTGTTTCGTCGGCACCTGGATCCTGCTGAAGATCGTGGACCTCCTGGTGGGCTTGCGCGTGACGCCGGAGGACGAAGAGCTGGGCCTGGACCTCAGCCAGCATAGCGAGCGGGCCTATTCGTGAGGGACGCGACGACCGCGGGAGGACGGTATGAAAATAGTCGAGGCGATCATCAAGCCGTTTAAGCTGGATGAGGTCAAAGATGCGCTGCTCGAGATCGGCGTCCAGGGGATGACGGTGAGCGAAGTCAAAGGCTTTGGTCGACAGAAGGGCCACAAAGAGACGTATCGAGGCATGGAGTACACGATCGAATTCGTCCCCAAGGTGAAGATCGAGGTCGCTGTGGCGGACGGACAGGTACAGAAGGTCGTGGAGACCATCGCACGGACCGGAAAGACCGGCAGTATCGGTGACGGGAAGATATTTGTGCGCGGCATCGACTCGGTCGTCAGGATTCGAACTGGCGAGGCGGGGGAGAGCGCGCTCTAGGGAGGGCGGTCGAGCCCGATGCAGGTCGAGGTGTTGCAGGATTTCGACGTCGAAAGCGCGAACGCCACGCTGGACAAGCAGCGCCACGCGCTCTTCCAGCGTCTGCTCAGCGGCGCCTCGGGAGCAGAGGTCGTCGCGGCCTACACGCAGTTCGTCGATGGGCTGATCATCGGGCGCTACCGGAATGCCCTCAGAAAGCTCGCGGAGACCGTCCAGCCGGCGGGCATCCAGCACTGCTGCCTCATCGCCCTGGGCGGATATGGCCGGCGCGAGCTGGCGCCCTACTCCGACATCGACGTGATGTTCCTCTTCCGCGGGGACGCCGGGCCGGCGGTCGAGTCGCTGTCCCGGGATGTCCTCCATCACTTGTGGGACCTGGGTTTCCAAGTCGGCCACAGTGTGCGCACGGTGCAGGATTGTGTGCACCTGGGATTGTCCGATGTCACGACCCGCACCTCGCTCATGGAAGCCCGGTATCTGGCGGGCAGCGCGGACCTGTTCCAGGAGTTCGAGCGTCGTTACGCGAGCCGGGTCGTGGCGCGGAGGCCGGACCAGTTCGTGGTGGCCAAGATCGATGAGCGGCAACGGGAGTACGACAAGTTTGGAGACACGGTGTACCTGCTCGAGCCCAACGTCAAGAAAAGCCAGGGCGGTTTGCGAGACCTGCACCTGATGCAATGGATCGGGATGGCCAAGCATCAAGCCCCGACGATTCAAGACCTCGCCGATCGAGCCATCCTCTCGAGGCCGGACTACCTGGCACTCATGGAGGCGCGGGAGTTTCTCTGGCGGGTGCGCGCGCTGCTTCATTTTCGCGCGGGGATGGCCCAGGAGATCCTGTCCTTCGACGAGCAGGTCGAGCTCGCCAAGGTCTCCGAGCTCCAGGATCGACCGAACTTGCTGGCGGTCGAACAGTTCATGCAACAGTATTACCGGCACACCCGGCGGATCCATGAGACCTGCACCAGGTTCATCGATCGGAGTCGCAGTCTTCCCCTCATGGCACGGTTCGTGCGATGGCTGCCGGCCTCGCGCGTCGACCGGCATTTCGTACGATCGGGCAACGAGCTCCAGGTGTCCGCCGATACCATGCACGCCGTTGTCCAGAGCCCCGATCTGGTGTTGCGGTTGTTCGACGTCGCCCAGGCGCGGGGATTGAAAATCGAGACGTCCTTGCTGGAGGAGATCCAGCAGCACGTGGGTTCCATTCCGGACGAGGCGTTCCGGACGCCGGAGGCGAGCCGTGCGTTCTTGACGATCCTCTCACGGTCGGGATCCGTGGCCAAGACGCTCGACGCCATGCATCGCGCGCATCTCCTCGAGAAGATCATTCCGGCCTTCGGCAGGGTCCGTGGGCTCATGCAGTTCAACCAGTACCACAAGTACACGGTCGACGAGCACAGTCTGCTGGCCGTCTCCAAGGCCGAGTCGTTCCTGAACGATCCGGGGGTCCTGGGGGAGGTCTATCGCGAGATTCACCGGAAGGACCTGCTGCATCTCGCCGTCCTGCTCCACGACCTGGGCAAGGGCCGGGAGGACGACCATAGCGAAATCGGAAAGAGCATCGCCGAAAAGACTGCAGCGCGCCTCGGCTTGGACGAGCAGGAGACACGGACCCTGATCTTTCTCGTGCATCGCCACCTGATGATGGCGCATACCGCGTTTCGACGGGATCCGTACGACGACAAGGTCCTGCTCGGGTTTGCCCGCGCGGTCGGCACCCCTGAGGTGCTCCGCAAGCTCTTGGTCTTGACGGCGGCGGACCTGGCTGCGGTCGGGCCGGGGGTCTTGACGAAATGGAAGGAATCCCTCCTCGTCGAGCTGTACCTGAAGGCGATGCCGGAGGTCTCCGGGGAGCGCGAGACGACTTCTGCCGCCGATGGCCTGAGGCGCGTGGCCCACGAGGTCGCGCACGAGCCCTGCCTGCGTCAGCTGGCGGGGGCGGACGAGGACTGGATCGAGGCGCAATTGGCGCAATTTCCCATGCGGTATGCGCACGGAACCGCGCCTTCGCGGGTCGCGGCTCACCTGGCCGCCATCAAGCGATTGCAGCCGGGGGAGGTGCTCGTCGAGACCGACTTCAGCGAAGCGTTGGGCACCTGCGAATATTCCGTCATCACGTTCGATGGCCTGACGCCGGGGTTGTTCTCCAAGATCGCGGGCGTCATGGCGGCCAAAGGCCTCCAGATTCTCGATGCCCAGATCCTGACCCGGCAGGACGATGTGGTGGTCGACACGTTCCAGGTCACTGACCTTGACCATCGGGGTCAGCCGCCTGCCGAGCGGATGTCGAGCATCGCAAGGACGATCGTCAGGATTCTCAAAGGGGAGGACGCCGTCGAGGGGCTGCTCGAACGGAGCCGACGCCTGACCCTGGAGCGGCAGATCCCGACGCATCGGCAGCCGACGGACGTGCAGGTGGACAACGAGACCTCGGATCGCTTTACGATTCTCGACGTCTTTGCCGACGATCGGCAGGGGCTGCTCTACGTGATCACCCGAGCCATTTTCGATCTGGGGCTCTCGGTGCATGGGGCCAGGATTTCGACCCGGCTGGATCAGGTGGTGGACGTGTTCTACGTCACTGATCTCGCGGGAGGGAAGATCGAGGACGCCGGCCGGCTCGAGCAGATCAGGGGATCCATTCAGGAGGAGATCGATCGCGGGCTGAAGAACTCAGGATCAGGGTGAACGCTCATGTCGTCAAAATCGTTCTGTTGTGTACAGGTGTGAAAGGAGGTTTGTGATGGATTCGCGTCGTGTGTTGGAATTTGCCAAGAAGAACAAGGTCCAGGTGGTCGACCTCAAGTTTTGCGACCTCCTGGGAACGTGGCAGCACTTTTCGCTGCCGATCGAGGAGCTAAACGAGGGCGTGTTCAAGGACGGATCCGGGTTCGATGGGTCCTCGATCCGCGGGTGGAAGGCGATCAACAACAGCGACATGTTGGTCATCCCCGACCCGAGTTCGGCCGTGCTCGACACGTTTTGCTCGGTCCCGACACTCAGCCTCGTCTGTGACGTGGTCGATCCGATCACGCGGGAGAACTACGACCGCGATCCGCGGCACGTCGCGCAAAAAGCGGAGCGCTATTTGAAGAGCACGAAGCTCGGCGACACCTCCTACTGG
>JBFGRM010000143.1:0-6580 GCA_041563675.1 Nitrospiraceae bacterium
CCTCACGCTCGCGACCACCGCAACCGCCGACTGCTCCTTCTGTTGCGTTGACTTGCTCCAAAATCGAGCGCTATAGTGCGCGCACCTCGGACAATGGGTGCGCATTGTGGGGTCAGGGATGAGCGGATAAGAAAACCTACCCCTGAGCGCGTACGTCGAACCTCGAACCCCCTCTGATACGAGCGATGATTCGCGGAATTAAGGGCGTTAAAGACATCCTGCCCGATGATATGCCGAAATGGCGTCTCGTCGAAGAGACCGCGCGCCGTGTGGCATCGGCCTACGGGTTTCGGGAGGTACGGATCCCGATTTTCGAGGTCACCGAGCTCTTCGCCCGGAGCATCGGGGCGACGACGGACATCGTCGAGAAGGAAATGTACACGTTCCAGGACCGCGACGGCACGTCGCTCACCCTGCGCCCCGAGGGGACCGCCGGAGCCGTTCGCGCCTACATCGAGCACAACCTCGCGCAGGCGCCGCTCGCCCAGAAGTTGTTTTACCTCGGACCGATGTTTCGTCACGAACGCCCGCAGGCGGGTCGCCTGCGGCAGTTTCACCAGCTCGGCGTCGAGGCGTTCGGCGTGGCCGACGCCGGCGCGGACATCGAGGTGATCGATCTGCTCTGGCAGTATTTTGGCGTCCTCCAACTCCCCGGCCTCACGCTTGAAATCAACAGTCTGGGCGAGGCTGCGGATCGCCCGGCGTACAAGCGTGTCCTCGTCGCCTACCTGAAGCCGCTGGAAGCGCGCCTCTGCACGAACTGCCGCCGACGCCTGGAGACGAATCCACTGCGCATCCTCGACTGCAAGGTAGCCTCCTGCCGGGAAGCCACGGAGAACGCCCCCCGGCTCACGGACCACCTGTCGCCCTCCGCCCGGTCCCACTTCGACGACGTGCTCTCCGGGCTCGCCGCTTTGGGCATCCCCTACGAGCTCAATCCCCGCCTGGTGCGCGGCCTGGACTATTACACGTTGACGACGTTCGAAGTGACCTCGCGGCATCTCGGCGCCCAGAACGCGGTGGGCGCAGGGGGCCGGTACGACGGCCTGGTCGAGACCTTAGGGGGGCCGCCCATGCCAGCGATCGGCTTTGCCGTGGGGCTTGAGCGAGTCACCCTCATGCTCCCTCCGTCGACCCGTCTCGCCGAGCCCGCCCTCGTCTTTGTCGCCGCATTCGGCAAGGAAGGGTCCGCAGCGGGGCTCCGTCTTCTCCATGAACTGCGCCTCCGCGGTGTCCCCGCCGACACGGATTACCGGGCCAAGACGCTCAAGGCGCTCCTCCGGCAGGCGGATAAAAGGCAGGCCGCCTACACGCTCCTTGTCGGCGATGACGAGGCGGCGCGGGGCGCGGTGGTGCTTCGAAACATGCAGTCCAAAGAGCAGACGGAAGTGCCTCTTGGAGCGGCCGTGGACAGGATTGCCAGCCTCGTTCGAACCCCTCCCGACTGAGTCCTTTTCCCGAATAAATGAGGTTGACTTTTTCCTCGCTTTCCGGGTAATCTACGACAGTGTAATTTTCTTCCTAACCTATTGAATTTTCATTACAATCTTTCCGCGCCCCCCTGTGGATTCTCATGGAGAAACGAAAGCTGGGTGTCCTGTTATCCACACCCCCCAAGAATCCAAGCGTTACGACGATTGCACGCCTCTGTGCGGAAGCCCAGCACACCGATACGGACGTCTATCTGTACCTCATCGATGAGGGGGTCAAAAACCTCAATGACGCCCGCTTTCACGAGCTCGCCCGCCAAGGCGTCAAGTTCTTCGTCTGTGCGTATGGATGTCAAAAACACGGCGTCTCGACAGAGGGACTCGCTCCTGAGATCACGCTCTGCGGCCTCGTCGTGCTCTCGAACATGATCAACGGATGCGATCGCTTCGTCGCGTTCAACTGACTCCGTTCCGCTGAGCCTATGCCTCCAAGCATTGTCGTCGCAATTCGTGAGGACCCGCGTAAGAGCGCACAACCCGTCGAAGCGCTCCGAATCGCCCTCGGCTTGGCCGCCGGCGAAAATCCGCTGACCGTCGTCCTCGGAGAGGCCGCAGCGCGTCTCCTAGCCGGTGACGAGGAGGATGTCGTCGACGGTGACATTCTCGACAAATACCTTCCATCGGTGAAACAGATGAACATTCCGCTGGTCGTCCCTCGTGGCTCCATTGAAACGCTTGATCTCGATACGACGTTCAATCTCCGCGAGTCTTCTCCGGAGGATATGCGCTCCCTCATAGCCTCTGCAGATCGTGCCCTTGTGTTTTAGCGTCACTGTCGCACATGGCGTCAACTTTGCTGTACTTGCTTCGAACTCCCAGACTGGATCCACTTATCCAACAACCTCACTCCGGTGAAGAAACGACCGTTGTCTTGCTGCATGATGCCGTCGGTCTCCAAGAGGTTCCTGCTTCCCACGTCTTTGTCTTAGCCGAGGATGCTGCTCAACGGGGCGTCAGTCCGTCTGCTCCGTCCATTTCGTACGGCGAGCTGCTAGACCTCGTCTTTGCGGCGGATCGTGTTGTGGTCTTGTGAGGCCTCGGAAGGAACTCCTACTCCGAATGTTCTCTCTAGGAAAGAAAGAGATCGGACGTCGTCGGAGTAGGAGGGCGTGTTGACAGTGAGGACTGGGGAGATAACGGATTGAAAAGAGATATCAAAGAGGGGCGTCGAAGCCGTGGGTAGGCCTGTGGGGGAGGTCGGAAAAGGGTCGAGCCACCTGTAGATAAGCTATCGGACGGGAGAGAGGGTTCAGGAGATTTTGAGAAAGGGCGAGGTTATTGAGTAGGGAAAAAGGGTTATCCAGGGCCATCAAGAGGTGTCCTGTGAATAAGCAGGACAGGCTGATAACTATATCCACAGGTGTGTATAACTTTGTGAATAATTAGGCAGGAGGGGAAGTAGAGGGCCATGGGAGCTGAAACGTTGTGGGCGGATGCCCTGTCGTATATCGAGTCAAGAGTGCCCCGGCAGGTCTTCGATACCTGGTTTACGCCACTCCAGCTCCAGGGAATCGATGATGCCGGTGCGCGACTAGAGGTCCCAAACAAGTTCTTTGGGGACTGGCTCCGGCAGCACTACCTCGGGCTCCTTGCCGAGGCCCTGACCGCGGCCCATGGGACCGGGGGAATTGGGGTGGACTTCGTCACACGGGATCGAGCGGAGGCACGGACCGCCGAAGGGATCGGTCGAAGCCCCGTGCCCTCCGTGGCGAAGCAGCGCAAGGTCGTGCACCTGAACCCGAAGTATACCTTTGATAATTTCGTTGTCGGGGCCAGCAATCAATTTGCCCATGCAGCCTGCCTTCGCGTCGCCGAGGCTCCGGCGCAAGCCTACAACCCGCTCTTCATCTACGGCGGCGTCGGATTGGGCAAGACCCACCTGCTGAACGCCATCGGAAACCACGTTGCGGATCAGACGGACCTCCGAATCGCTTATGTTACGACGGAGCAGTTTACGAACGAAGTCATCAATTCGATCCGCTACGACAAGATGGCGGACCTGCGCAAGCGTTACCGCAACATCGACATGCTGCTCGTCGACGACGTGCAGTTCCTGGCCGGCAAGGAGCGGACACAAGAGGAGTTTTTTCATACCTTCAACGCGCTGTACGAAGCCCGGAAACAGATCGTCTTATCGAGCGACCGGTCGCCCAAGGAGATCGCCAATACCGAAGAGCGCCTGCAGTCCCGATTCGGCTGGGGGCTGATCGCGGACCTTCAGCCCCCGGACGTGGAGACACGGATCGCCATTTTGCGCAAGAAGTCCGAGGACGAACGGATCCCCTTGCCCGACGATATCGTTCAGTTTCTCGCCGAGAACCTCAAGAGCAACATCCGGGAGCTGGAAGGCTCGCTGGTTCGCATCGGGGCCTACGCGTCCCTCACGGGCCAGGCATTGACGTTGGATATGGCCAAGAACGTCCTTCGGGACCTGATCGGAGATAAGAAGAAAATCGTCACCATGGACGACATTCAAGAAGCGGTGTCGGCCCGCTTTCACGTGAAGATCGGGGAGCTCAAGTCCCGCCGCCGAAGCAAGACGCTCGTGCACCCGCGGCAGATCGCCATGTATCTCTGCCGGGAGCTGACGGATTCGTCGTTTCCCGAAATCGGCCGCCATTTCGGGGGCAAGGACCACACGACGATCATTCATGCATGCAAGCAGATCGCGAAGGCGCAGGAAAACGACAGCACCCTGAAATCCACGCTCGACAGCCTCAAGGCGCAGATCACGCGGGCCTAGTCGACCGCACCGAGGAGAGGGAGTCATGAGAATACGGATTGCACGAGACGAGTTGTTAACCGGACTGCAGCGCGTTCAGGGTGTGGTTGAGAAGCGGAACACGATGCCCATCCTGTCGAACATCTTGCTCGAGGCCAAGCAGGAGGGCGTGGAAGTCACGGCCACGGACCTGGAAATCATGATGCGCGGGCTGTACAAGGCGACGGTGGAGGAGCCCGGGGCGGTCACGCTGTCCGCGCGCAAGCTCTACGAGATTCTCAAGGAGCTGCGTGATGGGGAGGTGGAGATCGCGGTCGCCGAGAACAACTGGACGACCATCCAGGCCGGCAAGAGCCAATTCCGCATTGTGGGACTTCCCAGCACCGATTATCCCGCCTTGCCCGCGATCGAGCGTGAGGGACTGACACCCTTGGAAGGCGCGGGGTTGCTGGATCTCATTCGAAAGACGCTTTTTGCTGTCGGGGACAATGACGCGCGGTATATTTTGAACGGGCTGCTGATCACGCTTGCGTCCGGGGATGGCAAGATGACGCTGCGTCTGGTGGGGACGGATGGCCACCGGCTGGCAGTCGCCGAGCAGGAGGTGACGGGCATCAGCAAGAAGGACCAGCCCCGAGAGATCAAAGCGATTATTCCTAAAAAGGCGGCGCACGAGATGCGGCGGCTCCTAGAGGAGAGTGATGGGGAGCCGCTGATCGGCTTCACCAAGAACCTCATGATCTTCCGCAAGAGCGGCCTCCTTCTGACCTCACGGCTGATGGAAGGGACCTACCCGAACTATCAACAGGTGCTTCCCAAGGACAGTCAAAAACACGCGACCGCCCCGAAGACCGAGCTCGAGGGGGCGATTCGGCGCGTCGCCGTGTTGTCGCGCGACAAGTCGAGCGCCGTCAAGGTGACATTTGCGCCCAACACGATCACGTTGTTTTCGAGCAACCCCGATTTCGGGGAAGCGACCGAGGAGGTCTCGGCTCGCTACACCGGAGAGCCCCTGACCACCGGCTTCAACGCCAGGTATTTGTTGGATGTGTTGAGCGTGGTCGATGCGGAATCGGCGACCATCCAGATGGAAAGCGCGTTGAGCCCCTGTCTCATCCGCGAGCCGGGCAACCCGGGCTTCCGCTGCGTGGTCATGCCCGTCAAGATCTGAACCGATGAGCCGGGACGAAGGAGTCTAACGACACGCATGGCCAACGAGCCTCACGACGACCAACAAGCGCTCGAGAACGAGGCGGGCGGGACCTCGTCCTCCGAGGGGTACGACGCGGACCAGATCAAGGTCCTGGAAGGCCTGGACGCGGTCCGCAAACGCCCGGCGATGTACATCGGCAGCACGGGTCCTGACGGACTTCACCATCTCGTCTACGAGGTGGTGGACAATTCCGTCGACGAGCACATGGCGGGGTTCGGGGACAGCATCGATGTGACGATCCAGATCGACGGCAGCGTGCTGGTGGTCGACAACGGCCGGGGTATCCCCACGGGCATGCACTCCACCCAAAAGAAATCGGCGGCCGAGGTGGCGCTCACCATGCTCCACGCCGGCGGGAAATTCGAGCAGGGGGCCTACACCGTGTCGGGCGGATTGCACGGCGTCGGGATCTCGGTCGTGAACGCCCTGTCCGAATGGCTCGAGCTGGAGATCTGGCAGGACGGGCAGGTCTATGAGCAGCGGTACGAGCGCGGGAAGGCCCTGGCGCCGCTCGAGGTCACGGGGAAAACGAAGAAGCGCGGCACCAAGATCACCTTCAAGCCGGACGGGCAGGTGTTCGAGACCGTGGAGTTCAGCTTCGACGTACTCGCGCAACGGCTGCGGGAGCTGGCGTTCCTCAACAAGGGCCTGGCCATCGCCCTGCGGGATGCGCGTCCGGGCAAGGAAAAGGAGCAAGTCTTCCGGTACAAGGGCGGCATCGTTTCGTTCGTCGAGCACCTTAATGAAGCGAAGACGCCGCTGCACAAGCCCATCTTCGTCGAGATCCACAAGGCGGATCTCATTCTGGAAGTAGCCCTGCAATACAACGACGGCTACGCCGAAAACATTTACTCCTTCGCGAACAACATCAACACGCGCGAGGGGGGCACGCACCTGGTCGGCTTCAAGGCCGCGCTCACCCGCACGATCAACAGCTACGGGAACGCGAACGACCTGCTGAAGAAGGACGTGGAGTCGCTCTCGGGGGACGACGTCCGCGAAGGCCTGACCGGAGTGGTCAGCGTGAAGCTGCGCCAACCGCAGTTCGAGGGCCAGACCAAGGCGAAGCTGGGGAACAGCGAGGTCAAAGGCATCGTCGAAGCGGCCGTCAACGAAGCCCTGGGCGGATACTTCGACCAGAATCCTCCGGTCGCC
>JBFGRM010000144.1:0-6579 GCA_041563675.1 Nitrospiraceae bacterium
GCCAGATCGCCGCCGCACTCGGGACATTTGACACCCAGGGGGATCGCCTTCGTGGTCTTGCATTCCGGATAAGCCGAGCAGGCCATGAAGCGGCCGAACCGGCCGGTCTTGATGACCATCGGTGAGCCGCACTTCTCGCACAGCTCCCCCGTGACCTCCTCCAGCTTCGCCACGACCTTGATCGAGCCGTCGGGCAGGCGCTCGAAGTTTTGGGTGTTCTTGCAGGGCGGATCTTCCTTATAGGCCGGGCAGGCCAGGAACTTGCCGTTCCGACCCCACTTGATCACCATCTTGCGCCCGCACTTCTCGCACTCGACGTCGGTCTCGGTCTCGCCGGCGTCTTTGGGACCGGGAATCTTTTTGGCGTTCTCCATGTCCCGCGTAAACGGCTCGTAGAAGTCACGGACGGCCTCCACCCAGGCCTTGTCACCCTCCTCCACCTCGTCCAATTCCTTTTCCATCAGCGAGGTGAAGTCGGTGCTCAGGATGTCGGGAAATCCCTTCACCAGGAACTCGTTGACGACCCGGCCGACCTCGGTCGGCACGAACCGTCCCTCCAGCTTCTCGACATAGTTCCGGTCCTGGATGGTCGAGATGATGCTGGCGTAGGTGGAGGGGCGGCCGATGCCCTTCTCTTCCAGCTCCTTGATCAACAGCGCTTCATTGTACCGGGGCGGCGGCTGGGTGAAGTGTTGCTTCGGCAGGAGGCCCGGGATCGTCTGCCCCTCCTGCTGGACGAGACGGAGAGCTTCACCCTCCTGCAGCATGGGCAGGTTGCGTTCGGTATCGTCCTCGGCTTCCTGCTCGCCGGTCGGTTTCCGTGAGGGCGGCTCGATGTCACGTCCTTCCATGTAGACCGCTTGGTGGCCCGGGAACTTCACGACGGTCCCGGTGGCGCGGAAGATGTAGCGCTCGTCGGTCCCCTGGGGCTGACAATCGACCCGTGTCACTTCCATGATGGCCGGCGCCATTTGCGAGGCGACGAAACGGTTCCAGATGAGCTTGTAGAGCTGGTACTGGTCCGGCTCGAGGTACGACCGCATGGACTCGGGATCACGGCGCACCGAGGTCGGCCTGATCGCCTCGTGGGCCTCCTGGGCGGCCTTCTGCGTCTTGTAGACGGGGGGGCTCGCGGGGAGATAGTTCGCTCCAAAGCGCTCGCTGACGAGCTGCCGGGTCTCTTCTGCCGCTTCGCCGGCAATACGCGTGCTGTCGGTCCGCATGTAGGTGATCAGCCCGAGCGGGCCCTCCGCCCCGATCTCCAAGCCCTCGTAGAGCTGTTGGGCGAGGGTCATGGTCTTCTTCGGGCTGAACCGCAGCTTCCGGGCGGCCTCCTGCTGGAGGCGGCTGGTGATGAAGGGGGCGGTCGGATTCCGCTTCTTTTCCTTCCGCTCGAGCGCGTGGACGACGAAGTCCTTGCCCTGCACCGCATTGACGATCCGCGTGGCCTGGTCCTCCGATCCGATCTCCGCATTCTCACCATTGATGCTGTGGAGTTTCGCCTCGAACGACGGCGGGTTCTCACCGGCCAGCGTGGCGGTAATGGACCAATATTCCTCGGCGCGGAACGCTTCGCGCTCGGCCTCACGGTCACACACCAGCTTGACCGCGACGGACTGCACGCGGCCCATGCTGAGCCCGCGGCGGACCTTGGTCCAGAGGAGCTGGCTTCCCTGATAGCCGACGATGCGGTCGAGAACGCGCCGCGCTTGTTGCGCGTTGACGAGGTTCATGTCGATGTCACCGGGGGATTGCAGCGCGCGTTTGACCGCCGATTCCGTGATCTCGTTGAACAGCACCCGATAAATCCTGCGATCCTTGGCCTTGGCCTTCTTGGACCGGCCGTCCAGCTCCTCGGCGATGTGCCAGGCAATCGCCTCTCCCTCCCGGTCCGGGTCCGGCCCCAAGTAAATCTTGTCCGCGTCCTTGGCTTTCTTCTTGATGTCCGCCAGGACGTTCGACTTGCCCTTGATCGTCACGTAATGGGGCTTGAAGTCGTGCTCAAGGTCCACGCCGAGCTTGCTCTTGGGCAGGTCTTTCAGGTGGCCCACCGAGGCCATCACGTGGTACTTGCGGCCCAGGTACTTCGTCAGGGTCCTGGCCTTGGCAGGGCTCTCGACAATGATGAGGGATTTTGCCATGACACTCCGACTCGCTCGTGTTGACTTTTTCGGCCTAAAGCCGTCTGCATCCTAAACCGAGAATGTGAAACATTTCACTTTTTTTCTCATTTCCTAGCATTATACCCGAACGGAGCAATGCCCCGGCAAGCGACGCGTCAATCCTCGAAGCTCCATCGCAAGAAGCAGGCTGTTGACAGTTCCCGCCGGCAGACCACTTTTGGTGATGAGATCGTCGATCGGAGTCGGCTCGAACGACAGCAGGTTGTAGACCTTCGTTTCGTCGCCCTCGAGCGGCGCCGCCCCTGCGGGAGCTCCCCCCATGCATTGCACGAGCCGGTCCCGAGCGGGCGTGTCCAGCTGCGGGAGCAGCTCTTCGATGATATCCTCCACCCGCTCGACCAGCTTCGCCCCCTGCTTGATGAGCCCGTTGGGGCCT
Source organism: Nitrospiraceae bacterium (assembly GCA_041563675.1). Taxonomy (GTDB): domain Bacteria; phylum Nitrospirota; class Nitrospiria; order Nitrospirales; family Nitrospiraceae; genus JBFGRM01. Next base: position 2,560 of record JBFGRM010000144.1, read on the forward strand.
CGGCTCTGCTCGGCATGGATCGCGCCTGGGACGGCGAAGACTTCGCGCCCCTGCTCGGCAGCCAGACGGGCCGTGATGAGGGACCCGCTGCGCGCCGCCGCCTCCGTGACGAGCACTCCGACGGACAACCCACTGATGATTCGGTTGCGCCGGGGAAAATGATGCGCGAGCGGAGCAGCCCCCCAGGGCAATTCCGAGAGGACCGCCCCGTGGCCCTCGATCTGACGCCGCAACGCCTTGTGCTCCGGCGGATAGGTTTGGTCGATGCCGCAGCCGAGCACCGCCAGGGTGCGACCCTTGGCCTCCAGCGCCCCGCGATGCGCCGCCCCGTCGATCCCGCGTGCCAGTCCACTCACGACGGTCACTCCGACCGACGCCAGCGCGCGGGCCAGTTGCTCGGTCACCGTGCGACCGGCCTGGGTAGGATGCCGCGTGCCCACGACGGCCACGGCCAGCTCATCGCAGGGCTGGTAAACGCCGGTCACGCTGAGAAGTGGCGGGGGGTCCGGAATCATCCGCAGCCGGGCGGGATACACCGGATCGAGGCAGGTCACGACGGCGATACCGGCGCGGTCCAGCGCCTCCACCTCCCCTTCGATCCTCCGTCTGGTCTCCGCGTCCAGCGGGGCCGCCAAGGCCCGAGCCATCGCCGGGGCCACATCGACTCTGTCCTCCAGCTCGCGCGGAGAGGCCGACAGCACGGACTCGGCTGAGCCGAAGGCGTCGACCAGGCGCACGATCGCTGCGTCGTCGAGCCCTTCTTTCGATCGGAGCTCAAGCCAGGCGTGCAGGCGGTCCCTCTTCACGACGCCCTACCCTTGCCTCCTCCCGGATCGCCACCGGAAGCCACCTCCGGCTATCTACGTTCAGAGCCGTGGCAACCCCTGCTCCCAGCCGCGCCTTACAGGACGACAATGTCGAACTGCTCCAAATGCAGCGCTGAATCCGGCTTCACCACGATCTTCGTCTGGTACTCCCGCTCGAGCTCCTCGATCCCATGGAATTCCTCCTCCAGGAGCAGCGCGGCGACCTGCGGATGCGCCCCGACCACCATTCGTTGCTCGTCGGTCAGGGGACCGATCCGCCGAATCTCTCGAAACACGTCGTAGGCGACGCTCGTCGGCGACTTCGTGTAGCCTCGCCCCTCACAGTAGTGGCACGGCTCCGACAGCGTGCGCAGCAGGTCCTCGCGAACCCGTTCACGGGAGATCTCAATGAGCCCCAGGTCGGAAATGCGCGAGATGCGCGTGCGTGCCTTGTCGCTGGACATGGCATCGACGAGCGCCTGGTACACCCGCTCCCGGTTCCGTTCGCGCTCCATGTCGATGAAATCGATGATGATGATCCCACCGATCCCGCGCAGCTTGATCTGATAGGCGATTTCCTTGACCGCTTCGAGGTTGTTCCGGAGAATCGTCTCCTCCTGGTCCCGCTTGCCGACGAAGCGGCCGGTGTTCACATCGATCACCGTCATGGCCTCCGTATGGTCGATGACGATGGACCCGCCCGATTTGAGCCAGACCTTCCGGCTCAGGGCTCGCGAGATTTCCATCTCGATACCGAGATAATCGAACAACGGCTCTTCTTTGTTGTAGTAATGCACCCGGGAGGCCTGCTCGGGCAGGACGCGCTGCACGAAATCCTTCACCGCCTCGTACTCTTCCTTGGAGTCGATCGTTAAACGCTCGACCTTTTTTGTGAACTGGTCCCTGACGATTCGGAACGTCAGGCTGAGGTCGGCGTGCAGCAGGTTGGGGGCGGACAACTGCTCGCGCTTCTTGAGCGTTTCCTGCCACAAGGCGGTCAAAAACTCCACGTCCGATCGGAGTTCCTCCTCACTGACCCCCTCGCTGACCGTACGGACGATATACCCGTGGCCGGGCTGCCGCAGCCGCTTGACGATATCTTTCAACCGCGCCCGTTCCTCGTCCTTCGCGATCCGCCGTGACACACCAATATGCTCCACGTTCGGCATAAAGACGAGATACCGGCCGGGCAGCGAGACATAGGTGGTCACGCGGGGCCCCTTCGTGCCGATCGGGCCCTTTGAGATCTGCACCGTCAACTCCTGACCTTGCTCGAGCACTTTCTCGATCGGCGGGGTCGACTGACGACGCGGTTTCGGCATTTCCTGGCTCTTCTCGTCCAGGTCGCTGTCGACCAGCGTGTCGCCGAGCTGCGTATCCATCGACAGGTCCGACGCATGTGTGAACGCGGCCCGCTCGAGACCGATGTCGATGAAGGCAGCCTGCATGCCTGGCAAGACCTTGAGCACCTTGCCCTTGTAAATGTTTCCGACGAAGTCCCGGTTCTTTGACCGGTCGATGTAGACATCCGTCATGACCCGGTTGTCCAACACCGCGGCGCGGATCTCTTCCCGGGTGACACTGATCGCAATTTCTTGTCCCATACACACTCTCCTGGGCCGTCCGGCTGCGGCGGTCTCGTGACGGACACCCTCTCAGCGCCCGTGGCGCGTGACAGGATCACCGGCACAAACCGGTGCAGCTCTCCCGACTGCCCGACTAAACTTTGTGATCCATACCGGCTGTCCCGCTCCCCCTTTGAACCGGGGGCGACAGCCCACTATCCTTTAATAAAAGAGCGACAATCGTCGTCGCTTGATATTCAGCAATAACCCCAGGGCGGCCAATGTGGTGACGGTCACGCTCCCGCCGTAGCTCATAAGCGGGAGCGGAATGCCGACGATCGGGAACATGCCCATCGTCATGCCCATATTAATGACCATCGAAAACGAGATCATGGCGATCACACCGGTTGCCAAAAGCGTGCCCAGGGGGTCCTTGGCACGCTCGGCGATATCCATACAGAGGAGGATGAGCGCCACGAACAACCCCAAAAGCAGCAGGACCCCGACGAAGCCCCATTCCTCCGCATAGACGGCAAAGACGAAGTCCGTATGGCCCTCCGGCAGGAATTTGAGCTGGCTTTGGGTCCCCCCGTAGAGCCCCTTCCCCAACAATTCACCCGATCCGATGGCGATCCTGGATTGCAGCGCATGGTAGCCCCTTCCCCCCGTGTCGTAGCTGGGATCCAGGAAGGCCATGATGCGCTCACGCTGGTAGTCATGCAGGGAGCCCCAGACCCCCTCCCACACGAACGGGAACAACATGAGCGAGAAGAGCAGAATGAGGTCCAGCGCCTTTGAGCGCACTCCTACCACCAGCATGATGGCGATGTAAATGGCCACGAAGCCGAGGCTGCTCCCGAGGTCGGGTTGCCGCATGATCAGCAGGAGGGCCGGCGCCATGATGAGGCCCGGCATGACGACCCGTTGCAGCCAGCCCTCGCGCGGGGCGGAGGTGTAATAGGTGGCCAGCACGAGGACCAGCACGAGCTTGGCGAACTCCGATGGCTGGAACGCGAAGGGTCCGATCGGAATCCACCGCTGCGCACCGTGGCTGGTTTTCCCGACGATCAGGACGACGACCAACAACACCAGCATGACCGCGTAAAGGGGGTACGCCAGACGGGCGATCTTGTGGTAGTCCACCAGCAACATCGCACCGAAGGCGACCGCTCCCACGAGGATCCACAGGATTTGCTTGGCGTAGATCGGCAGGCCGACGTTCGACTGGGCATAGGTGATGCTGTATATCGAGATGACACTGATCAGGAGAATGGCTCCGATCACGCTGATGAAGCGCCAGTCGAAGTTATCGAGGGCGCGATTCGTCATCACGCCGTCAAGCATGCCGCTCCTTCCCTCCTTCGGGGTCGACCGTCGGACGCGCCACGGCCTTCGGTTCGCCGGGGTCGCGCTGGACCGGTGGGAGCTTCACGTAGGTCTCGATGAGCCGACGGGCCAGCGGCGCGGCCGCGGAGCCGCCGTGGCCCATGTGCTCGACCAGAACGGCTACGGCGATGCGCGCCTTATCCGCCGGGGCGTAGGACACGAACCAGGCATGATCCTTGAGTTTTTTGGGCGTGTCTTCATCCTCCGTGTCGATCCGGATCGAGGCGGTCTGCGCGGTGCCGGTTTTTCCGGCGATGGTCACC
>JBFGRM010000145.1:0-6552 GCA_041563675.1 Nitrospiraceae bacterium
CAAACGTCTCGACCACCTTGATCGATTCCCGTTCGAACAGCGCCCGCGCGGCCACCGCGCCATCGCCTCCCACCGCCACCTCGCCGTGAGGGGTCACGTGGTTCGCGATGGACCGGGCAAGGTCGGACGCTTCTTGTTCCGCCATCAGCACGGGGAAGGAGATCAGTGTCAGCGCCGGATGCACCTGGGCGCAGAGGTTGGTCAAGGCTTCGATCGGGACGTTCGCGCCGAGGTAATACACCCGACAGCCACGGACACGGCAGCGATAGGCGACCGCCTGGGCCCCGACCTCATGCGTCTCGCCGGGCGGACAGGCGACGATGATTTTCGGCCCCTGGTCCGCGACGGGAAGCTGGTTCATCACGGAGAAGATCTTCTGCTGAATCTGCCTCGTGACATAGTGCTCAACGGCGATGCCGAGCCGGCCGTCGTGCCAAAGCTCACCGACCTTTTTCTGCAGCGGGAAGAGGATCCCATGCAGCGCCTCCTCGAAGGGGATGACCGCGACGGCACCGTTGAGACGCCGCTCGAAGGGCGCGCGGTCGAGAGGATCGAGCGCCTGAATCAGCTCACCAATTAGCCGCTCATAAGGCTCGCCCTCGGCAGGAACCGAAACCGGACTCGACCTCATACGCGCGAGGAGCTCCTCGCGTCCCAGCGCCGCAAGCTCCCCGATCGATTCTCCCTGGTCGAGCTCGCTGCGGAGGTACCTGAGCAGGGCCACATCCTCATCTGTATAAAGCCGATAGCGGTTGGGGCCTCTCACCGGGCGGAGCAGCCCATAGCGACGCTCCCAGACCCTGATGACATCCCTCGACAGCCCGGTGAGCTTCGAAACTCTATGAATTCTAAAGGTATTCATAACATGGCATGAGTATAGCACGATAGGTCTAATGTTTGTCAAACTTTTTATCTCATCAGCTATTGACACATTGGACAGTGATGGTTTATACATTAGACACAACATTGGACGAACTTTCAAAAATGGAGGTCGTCATGGACAAGTCAGCAACTGTTTACAACCACACACAGAGTCATGACCAAGCGACCATGCCCGCGACATCTGACCTTTCCGAATGCATCCGATGCGGCGGGCTCCTGGTCGTCGATCATTGCTTCGATGTGCTCGGCGATACCGGCGACATCGATTGCCAAGTCTTCAGATGCGTTCAATGTGGTGACCTTGTGGATCCGGTCATTCTCCGAAACCGCACCAATCCTCCGGCTCTCAGCCCTAAGAAGCACGTGAAATGGTCCTCGTTGAAGCTCGCGGCGATCGGCTTTCGGTGAAACAGGGGATGCGCGAGGAATCCTTATGAACGAAATAAAAAGATACTGTGCTGCCTGCGTTCCGGCTCTCGCCCTCGCGGGACTGCTCGCATGGTTTGAGACTGCTCATGCTGCCGAGCGACCGGTCAAGGAATTCACGATGGTCGTGCAGGAAAAGACCATTCCGCTCCTTAACGACCCCAAAAAGGAGGCGACGGTCTGGGCCTATGGCCTGGAGGGGGAAGAGGCAACGGTGCCGGGCCCGGTCATCAGGGTACAGGTCGGTGACCTCGTCCGCGTGCATTTCAAAAACACCCACAGCCTGCCGCACACGATCCACTTCCATGGCACCCATCCCTTCAACATGGACGGAAACGGGCAGCGCGCGCTGGGTAAAGAGCAGGTTCAGTTGCCGGGTGAGTCCTACACGTACGAATTCGTCGCGCAGGACCCCGGCTATTACCTTTATCACTGTCACTTCAATACGGCGGTCCACATCGATCATGGTATGTACGGGCTCTTCGTGGTCGAGGACCCTGCATGGCCCCACGTGGACCGCGAGCTGATCTCCTTCTGGGACGAATGGGACCTTAACGGTGACGGCGAGGGCGATGCGCACACCATCAATACCCGGTCGGCCCCCGATTACATGCCCTTCGAGGTGAAGACGGGCGAGACGATTCGTCTCATCCTGGCCAATATGGGGTGGGAGCTTCATACGCCCCATCTTCACGGCCACACCTGGAAGGTGGTCGACCCCGGCAATTTGAGAGACGTGATCTCCTCGAATCCGAACGGAGTCGTCACGATCGGGCCCGCTGAGATCAAGGTCGTGGAATTCATGCCCCGCCACGAAGGCACCTGGCTTTTCCATTGCCACGTCGTGCCACACGTGGCAGACGACGGGAAGTACCCCCGCGGCATGCTCACAATTCTCACGGTGCACAAGGCCGAGGGGCTCGCGCAAGCCCTGGCTGAACCTCGACCCGCTTCGGAGCAACCGGCCGCTCTCGTCGAAAAGAAAACCCCCGAGACCGTGGATATGAAGATGGTCGCGTCGTTGAGCGGCAATCCCGACCGCGGGTTCGACGTGTACGACGCGAAGTGCAAATCCTGCCACGCTCCCTTCGCGCGGGGCGAGTATGGACCCAAGCTTGCGGGCAATCCCATCCTCCAGCAGCCGGAGCGATTCTGGACGACCGTGCTGAACGGCCGAGGCGCGAACATGCCGGCCTGGAGAGGCGAGCTGTCACCACAACAGATTGCCGACGTGCACGCCTGGCTAAAAACCGTCCGATGAAGAATCAAGAGGGAACATATTATGAACTGGCTAATGAAGGTCACTGACCGGGATTCGAGCTACCTAGGGGGAAGCCTCATTGGTGCACGCAGGGCCTCAATCGGCTCGACCGAAAAAAGGCCCATGCGCTCGCTGTTCGGGCTTGTTATTTCCACAATGCACCCTGTAATTTGTGCCCGCTCCTATGTCCCCCTAGGTCAAGGAGCAGCCATCCGGGGATTGCGTTCCCCTCACAACCTTAGCGGAGGAGGTTCAGTCATGCGCACAGGAGGATGCAACGCGCAGTTCTTGTTCGTGTTGATCGGAATTTTCATTATGGCCATGACGCCGCTCACGGCGATTGCCGCCGACGACGAAATGGTCCGCATTCCAGAGGGTGAGTTTGTCAAGGGCAGCAGCGAGCACGTGGACGAGACGCCCCACCGGGTCGTCTTGGACTCGTACTCCATTGACAAGTATGAGGTGTCGAACCGCCAGTACGGGGAGTTCATGAAGGCGACGAAGCATGCCGCGCCGGCCTACTGGGACGATCCGAGACTGAACAAGCCCAACCAGCCGGTCGTCGGGGTCAATTGGTATGACGCCAAGGCTTTTTGTGAGTGGAAAGGCAAGAGGCTGCCGACCGAGGCCGAGTGGGAGCGCGCGGCGAAGGGCCCGAAAGGAGATCTGCATTACCCGTGGGGGCACAAGCTGAGCCCCAAGAAAGCGAACTACGGCCAGAACGTCGGGAAAACGAAGCCGGTTGATGCCTACCCCGAAGGTGTCAGCGGCTTCGGTGCCTTCAACATGTCCGGCAACGTGTTCGAATGGGTCTCTGACTGGTATCAGCGGGACTACTACAAAGACAGCCCGGCCCTGAACCCGACCGGTCCGAAGGAGGGCTACAACTGGGCGAATCAGGGACCGGTGAAGACTCTTCGCGGTGGATCCTGGCTTGCTCCGCAGACCTCCTTGCACACGAGCCATCGCTTCTGGAACCAACCCGAGAACAATTCCTACGGTGTCGGATTGGGTTTCCGCTGCGCCAAGTCGGCCAAGGCCGTGCCCGTGACGGCGCAAATGGGCGCGCGCGATCACTACATGCACGCCCTGATCAGCATGGGCGAGGAGAAGTGGGCGGACGCCATGGTGTCCATCGAGAAGGCGATCAAGGCCGACTCCGGAAACAAGGAGTATCGGGAAATCAAGGGCATCATCAAAGACAACATGAAACGGTAATCACCCAGGCCCTGAGGGACGTCATCTCCCTCAGGGCATTCTTGGCGACATTCGGTTTCAAACTAGGGGGACAACATGAAACGGAATCTCTTCTCCACTTTACCCACCTACGCAATCGGCCTGGTCGTCCTGACGTTGATCGTCTGCTCCACGCCAGCCTCCGTGCGGTCAGATGACGGCACGGGCGTACCCCAAGACATGGCGTATGTCTCGTTTGGCCCGTTTCTGATGGGCATCGATCGAGAGGCCCCGGACGCGAAGAAGACCAAGGCCCAGCAGACCTTGTATGAGCGCCGAATGGACAAGCCGTGGTCTGCCGAGGCCTTCCATGACGAGGGCCCCGCACGCTGGGTCGTGCTGGATGCGTATTACATCGATAAGTACGAGGTCTCGAACAAACAGTTCGGCGAGTTTCTGAGAGCCACCGGCCATGCGGCGCCGGCCTATTGGGACGATCCTCGGCTCAACAAAGCCAATCAACCGGTCGTCGGCGTGAACTGGTTCGACGCCAAGGCCTACTGCGAATGGAAGGGCAAGAGGCTCCCGACCGAGGCCGAATGGGAAAAGGCCGCCCGGGGACCGGAAGGGCTCAAGTATCCGTGGGGAAATGAGTACGACGCCTCCAAGGTGAATGTCGGGAAGAACCACAAGTCGACCCTGCCCGTCGACTCGCTGCCCGAAGCCGCAAGCCATTATGGAGCCCACCACATGTCCGGAAACGTCTTTGAGTGGGTGTCCGATTGGTACGATCCGAAGTTTTACGAGAAGACAACCCAGGTGGAGAACCCGACGGGCCCGGAAAAGCCTGTCTGGCTCGGAGGGACCGGCACCTACGTCGACCGTCTCACCACGGGGGAGAAACGTGTGATTCGCGGGGGCTCGTGGATCGCCGTGAAGTCGAGCACCACGACGACTCACCGATTTTGGAATCACCCCATGAACAACAGCTACGGCGTCGGACTTGGATTTCGCTGTGCCAAGAACGCGCCAGCCAACGTTGACGACATGATCCGCGATGCCTACATCGCGGCCTTCGTGAGCATGGGCGGCGAGCGGTTTAAGGAGGCCCAGACACACATCGACAAGGCCTTGCAGCTCGCCCCGGATGATAAACAGTTGTTGGAGGTGCGCGACCTGATTCAGGCATCCATGAAGCGCGCCGCGAAAAGCTAGGCATGACATGGAGCAGGGGAGTGGCATGATCGGACGAACGATCCATAGGGCGACACCCCTACTAGGTGCTGCCCTCATCCTGTTGATTTGGTGCGTGACTTCCGCGAGCGGCGGTCCGATCACCACTCCCCATGCCCATGACTCCGAGCTCGACCACGCCGTACACGATGCGGCCCATGCGGTCGACGAAGCGTGGGAGGTCTTTCACCAGGCGGCCCTCTCGGGCACTCTCGCGTCGCCGGAAATCCAGACACGCGTGGAGAAGTACCTTCATGAATCGCGGACCTTGTTGCTCAAAGCGAGGAAGGCACTCGACGAGAACGATCGCGAGACCGTCGAGCGCGTCGTCGGACAGATACAGGAATATACCGCCCAGGCAATCACACTGAGTCGGGAGCCGAAACGATGACGAGACACGCACAGCGAGCCGGCGGAGCGTGGGCAACGCTTTTTGCGCTGGTCGCGACGATCGGGCTGATCGGTGTTTTCCCACCGGGGGCCGGTTCGAGCCCCGGGAAGCGGGACCCGGTGGAGATGGTCCGAATCGCTGCGGGGCCGTTCCTAATGGGAAATCCGAAGGGCGTCGGCCGGCGGGACGAGCAGCCGCGACGTAAATTTTATCTGGACTCATTCTTCATCGACAGATACGAAGTCACCAACGCTCGTTACTTGAACTTCGTCAACCAGACGGGCCACAGACCTCCGCCCAACCCCTACGGGGATGGCGCGTTCACCTCGGCCGAGGGAATCGAGCAGCTTCCCGTCGTCCAGATCAATTGGTATGACGCCGTCGAGTACTGTCAGTGGGCCGGCAAGCGGTTGCCGACGGAGGCCGAGTGGGAGAAAGCCGCCAGGGGCACGGATGGGCGTCTTTTTCCCTGGGGAAACAACGGGGCGACCGCCACCCACGCCAACTTCGACCGCGAATGGGTGGGGAAAAAGACCTTGCACCCGGTCGGCGCGCGTCCCGCCGGCCGCTCGCCCTTCGGTGTCGAGGACATGTCCGGAAACGCCCGTGAATGGGTGCAGGACTGGTACCAGCCCGATTATTACGAGAAGGCCCCGGACCGCAATCCCAAGGGACCGGAAGGCGGGGTACTGCGTGTCATCCGAGGCGGATCGTGGCACAGCCCCATCGCGGACATTCGTGCCACCGCCCGCGGCAAGGGCGGCTTTGCGCTCCGCACGCACGGCACGGGGTTTCGGTGCGCCGCGGATGAACGCGCCGGATCAGTGAAAACGAGGAGGAAGCCATGAATATCGTCATCGCCGGAGGCTCGGGCTTCATCGGACGAGCGCTCGGCGCCTCATTAGAGTTGGACCACCATCACATCACGGTCTTGTCGAGAAATCCCGCGCAAGCCGCCCTCTCCTTTGGGCCGTCCATTGCGGTCTCCGAGTGGGACGGTCAAAACTCTGGACCTTGGCAGCAGGCGATCGAAGAAGCCGACGCCGTCGTCAACCTCGCGGGAGAGCCCGTCGCCGAGGCACGGTGGACGGCCGCACGCAAGCAAGTGATTCGCGAGAGCCGATTGAACGCAACCTACGCCCTCGTGGAGGCGATCAAGCGCGCGACCCGACGCCCTCGCGTG
>JBFGRM010000146.1:0-6532 GCA_041563675.1 Nitrospiraceae bacterium
CGCCCTCCTCCACGTCATCAATACCCGGGAGCGGAAGATCTGGACCGCGGAGGATCCCATCGAGATCACGCAGCCCGGGCTGCGCCAGCTCCAGGTGTATCCCAAGATCGGGCTCACGTTCGCCGCGGCGCTCCGGGCCTTCCTGCGCGCCGACCCCGACGTCATCATGATCGGCGAGATGCGCGACCGTGAGACCGCGGACATCGCCTTGGAGGCCTCGCTGACCGGCCACCTCGTCCTGAGCACGCTGCACACCAACAGTTCCGTGGAAACCGTGACGCGGCTGCTTGATTTGGGGTGTGATCCGTTCAATTTTGCCGACGCGCTCCTGGGCATCCTCGCGAAGCGTCTGTGCAAGCGCCTGTGTCTTGAGTGCAAGGAACGCTATCGACCGTCTCGAGAGGAATTCGACGCGCTCGCCGCGGCCTACGGCGCCGGCGGCCGGGAACGACCGCCATGTTTTGATGAGGGCACGTGCACACCGGCCCGGCCCAACGGCTGCGAGAGCTGCAAAGGCACGGGCTACAAAGGCCGGCTCGCTCTCTATGAGCTGCTGATCGGGTCCGACGAGATCCGCGGCTTGATTCAGGCGAAGGCGCCCGCCGGGACGCTCCTTGGGCACGCGATGGAGGCAGGGCTGACGACACTGGTCCAGGATGGGGTTCGGAAGGTTCTGGCCGGGGAAACGACCCTCGCGGAGATCCAGCGAGTTGCTGTCAAGTGATGTGCAGGGACGCCGCTTGCGGAGCTAGAGGGCGAAGTCCGCCCAAAGAATCGTGTGATCCGACGCATCCTGTCGACGGCGGGGCGCCACGTCCACCTCCACCTGTTTGCAGCAGGCCGCCAGCGGCGCCGTCGCCAGGATGTGATCGATACGCCATCCCTTGTTGGCTTCCACCGAGCTGGGTCTCCGGTAATCCCAGAACGTGTACTGCTGCCGCTCCGGATAGAGCCTGACGAAGACGTCCTCGAACCCCCAGGCGGCGGCCTGCTGGTAGGCCTTGCGTGCGGCCTCGTGGTAGCAGACGTGCTTCAGATGCTTCTCCGGGCTGTGCACGTCGATGGGACGGGGTGCCACGTTCATGTCTCCGAGCCAGATGGCCGGCCGGTCCGGTGAGAGGTACTTCGTGAAATACGCGCGCAGCCGCTTGAACCATTTGAGCTTGTACTGGTACTTCGGCGACTCGATCTCATAGCCCTGGGGCACGTAGGTGTTGATGATCGAGACCCCGTTGATGACGACGCGCAGCAGCCGCACGTCGTCCGCGTCCTTCCCCCGGTGAAACCCGTAGATCACGTCATCCGTTGGAGTTCGGGTCAGAGTTGCAACGCCGTTGTACGCCTTCATGCCGCGGAAGACGACGTGGTAGCCCGCTTCGACAAAGGGTAAGACAGGAAACTCGCTGTCCTGGACCTTGGTTTCCTGGAGGCACAAGACATCGGGGCGGTGTCGTTCCAGGCACTCCAACACGATCCCGAGACGTTTCCGGATCGAATTCACATTGAACGTGGCGATTTTCATGAAGGCAATGCGGCGGGCTTTCCGATACACCTCGCGGACAATTCGACTGATCAGGCCCGGAGCTCGCGCGCAGCGGGCATCGGCCGCGAGCGGGGCCTTCGTGAGGAGCATCATGGCACGAGTGCGGGCTGGCTTCAACCTCTGCGAAAGCAATCGTGGCGGGCGAGAGGGGGAAGGATCAGCGCGACCGCGCGAGGCCAGGCTTGACAGGAGCCTGGATCGCCTCGGCGACGACCTTCGAGAATTCGGCAAGCGCGTAGGGCTTTTGGATGAACCCTTGCACGCCCTCGTCGAGGAGCTCCTGCGCAGCATGGTTCTGGTCGTAGCCTGTGACCAGAATCGCCTTGACGTTGGGATTGATGTCACGCAACGCGCGAAAACATTCTCGTCCATTCATCCCAGGCATGACCATGTCGAGGACGACGAGGGCCAGGTCTTGCCCATGCTCGCGGTAGTACGCGACGGCTTCCGCGCCATTCGACGCGGCGGTGACGTGATAGCCGAGGTGCTTGAGCAATGTCACCCCCACTCTGCGCACGAGCTCCTCGTCGTCGACCAACAAGACCTTGCCCGATCCCTCCACCAGCTTCTCCACGGGCTTGGTCTCCACCGGCCGCGCGACGTGGGCGCAAAACGGCAAATACAGCCGAAAGCTCGTTCCCTGCCCGACGACACTGTCCACCTCGATGGCACCGCCATGGTTGTGGACAATGCCGTAGACCATGGCCAGCCCCATTCCCGTCCCCGTTCTCGAATCTTTGGTGGTGAAGAACGGCTCGAAAATGCGGTGCATGATGTGGTTCGGGATGCCGCACCCCGTGTCGATCACGGACACCACGACGTAACGTTCGCCCAGAAGCTGGGAGTGTTTTCTCCGCAGCGCCTCATCGGCCGTGATCACGTCGACGCGATAGGTAATGGTGCCCCCGCCCGGCATCGCATCACGTGCGTTGACGGACAGGTTCAAGATCACCTGGTGCAGTTGCCCCGGATCACCCATGACCGTGGCCGCGTCGGCTCCAGGCTCCTCACGCAACACAATCTTCTTGTCGAGTGTGCGGCCCAGGAACGTGATGACCTCGGCGACCGTGCTCCGGACGTCCACCAAGGCATTCTGATGCTTTCCGCGGCGCGCGAACCCGAGCAGCTGGTCGGTCAGGGCCTTCGCCCGGTACACCACCGTCTCGATCGTGGCGGCGTCCTCGAAGGCGGGCTCGTTCGGCTGCGATTGCAGCTTGATGAGGTGGACGTGCCCCATGATGACCGTCAGCAAGTTGTTGAAGTCGTGCGCGATGCCGCCGGCCAGGGTACCGATCGCCTCCATCTTCTGAGCCTGACGAAGCTGCTCTTCGAGTCTCGCCCGTTCCTCCAAGGAGCGCTTTCGCTCGGTGATATCGCGCGCGACGGTCATGATCGCCGGCTTCCCCTCAAAGACGATAAGCCGCTGGTTGACTTCAACCTCGATCCGCCTCCCGTTGCGCCCGCGGTACGCGGTCTCCATACAGATGCCCTCGTCACCCGTCAGGAGCGCCTCGGCGGTCTGTCCCGCGTGGCCCCACAGAATGGTCTGCAGCGGCTTGCCAATGAGCTGATCGGAGGACCACTCAAGACTCTGCGCCCCGACTCCATTGACGTGCTTGATGACGCCATGCTGGTCGCAGACCAGAATGATCTCGACGATGCCCTCGACCAGAGATCGGAACCGTGCTTCGGAATCCCTCAAGCTGACCGTGCGTTCCTCCAGCAACTCTTCCACACGTAAGAGGGCTCGCTCGCGACGCGCCTTCTCACAGAGCGTGATCACATACTCGGGATCGAACGGTTTGCGCACGTACGCGTCGGCTCCTTGGCGCATCGCTTCGGCCGCTTTGAGGGGATCGGGGTCACTGGTGAGCACCACCGCGGCCGTTAACGAGCCCGGAGCCTTGATCGTCCGCAGGAGCACGTGGTCGGTCAGGCCAGGTAGATCGTAATCCAGCAGCACTACCTCCGCCGCCTCGGCGCGAATTTGCTTCCGTGCGGCATTCGCTGTGCGCGCGAGGCGAACCGCGCAGCCATGTGCCTGGAAGGAGGCCTGCAAGGTCAACGAGGGGCGGGTCCCATCCGCCACGATCAGCACGCGCGGTGTGGCCTGCGGAGCGCTCCCCTCCAACAGCTTGACCATGCAACTGCGGAGCGTCGGTGCGTCAAAGGGGACCTGAAGAAACGCGTTGGCACCGAGATCGGCCGTGATTTGTTCGGCATCGGTGCCGGAAAAGGTCGCAGAGATGACCAGGATGGGGATATGATTGAACGCGCTGTATTCCGGGGAGCGCAACAAACGGCAGAAGCGCCAGCCGTCGATACCGGGCATGTGCAGATCGGTGACGATGGCGTCGAAGTTCTGCTCTCCGGTCAGAATCCTTAGCGCGTCCTCCGCCGCCGTACAGCGGACCACGTGCATGCCCTCTCGCTCCAACAAGCTGCTCGTCATATGCAGCTGCACGGGGTCGTCGTTGACGACGATGACTTTCGATGACGAATCGTGGCTCATGAGAAGAGTGTAGCCGACCACGAGCTGGTCTGGTCAGGGGGAACCCTTTCTAGGTCTATCTTTCGGCAAATATTGAGGAAATCTTAACCGGCGGGTTCTTTTCACCGTGGGGAATAGGGCCAACCTATGGGCTTGGGGGAGACCAGCGGCCATCGCCCTGGCCATACGGCCCTACCATCGCCCACGGTGGCCCTGGCCAACGCACGGAGCGGCCTGGATCACCGGGGCTCTGATGCTCTTGGTCGCGGGCCTGCTCCTCCAGTCATGTGACGAAGGCCTGCAGGAAATCCGCATCGTCGCGCAGGACTACCGATTCCAGCCGTCCGAAGTCAGGAGCTCAGCAAAGAGCCCCCTCACCCTCGTCCTCGCCAACCGAGGCAGGGAGGCCCACGAGTTCACGAGTCTGCTCCTGCGTGACCCGCGCGTCGAGATCATTCACGCTCCCGAGGCCGTGCGGCGACGCGAATCAGACTCACTCCGCCTCTTACCCGGGCGGACCGCACGCGTCACTCTTATGGCTCCGCCCGGCAGCTATGCGTTTCATTGCAGGATTCGTGGACACGGGGGAATGCAGGGGCTGATCACGCTTCATTGAGTGAGGGACGCCGCTCGTCGACGGCGAGGATCAGGATCACTTACGGGGCAACGAGAGAAGCGTCTTCAGGGCTTCCGCGAGGTACGCGTATTGGGAGAAGTCGTTGTACAGATGGGCCGACAGGCGAAGCACCCGGCTGGGCGGGTCCGGCCATGCGCCCACGGGCACCTCGATGCGATACCGCTCGTAGAGGGCCTCCTCGAGCGGATCCCGCTCCCAGGCGGCCCGTGGCGTGACGGATGTCGCGTCCGGCAGGGGGATCGCGGCCAGCCAGCCGACCAGATCGTCCGGACAAGGAGCTTTGAGGGCGAGCTCGTGGCAGAGGTGCCGGCGTGCGTCGAGCGCCATGGACCGGTTGCGCTCGCGTAAGGCCGGCCAGCCGCCCGGCAGCAGCGAGCCCAGCTGTTCGATGGCGATCGGCACCGTCAGCGAGGGGGATGGATCCATGGTCCCGACCCAGTCGAACTCGAGATGGTAGCGGCTTCGGTCGGTGCGAGGGGAATTCGCGCCATGGCTAATCGCAAGAGGACGGACTTCGTCCCGGCGCTGCGGAGCCACGTACAGAAACGCGGCGCCCTTGGGCGCGCAGAGCCACTTGTGGCAGTTGCCCACGTAGTAGGTCGCGCCGAGCGAGTCCAGCTTCAGGTCGAGCATCCCGGGAGCGTGCGCGCCGTCGATGAGCGTGTCGACGCCGGCGCGGCTCAGCTCGCGCACCACCGGCTCGATCGGCACGCGCAATCCCGTCGAGCTCGTCACGTGGTCCAGCAACACCAGCCGAGTCCGTGGTGTCACGGCGTTCAGAATTGCCCGGCTCAAATCTTCCGCCGAGGCGAGGGGAAAGGGCAAGGCAGCCTCGACGACCTTGGCGCCTGCGCGCTGCGCCACGAAGGCCAGGGCGTTGCGGCAGGCATTGTACGCATGGGTGGTGATGACCAATTCGTCACCGCGCTCGACGCGCAGCGATCGGAGGACGGCGTTGACACCGGTCGTAGTGTTGGGCACAAACGCGAAGCCCCGTGAATCGGCCCCGACGAACGCCGCCACCTGGGTCCGCGCCTGATCGAGCAAGCCTTCCAGGTCCCGCTTGAAGAATCGGATGGGATCTTCCTCCATCCGGTCCCGCAGGGCGCGTTGCGCCTCCAACACCACGTGCGTGCAGGCCCCGAAGGACCCGTGATTGAGAAACGTCACGCTGGGATCGAGTGCCCACAGGCGCCCGTGCTCGCTGTAATTGTGCGTCACCATCGTGTTCTCCTCGAGCCGTGAATCTTACGGGGATCAACGTACGGTGTAAAGGCGAGGTGGGCATCGTTCGCGTGGCACTGGCGCTGCCGTGATAAAAATCCCAAGGCTGGTCTTGATTCTCCGGAAAGAAATCCCTATGCTTGCGGAAACCAGCCGAGTTTCGAACGCGCATCGTGGCTGATTCCTTCCCCCTTCATCCAACGAGTCCACCCCGACACCACTTCTCTCCACACATGCGCCTGTGCACCTCCGGAGGGACGGCCCAATCAGGAAAGGAGTATGTGGATGACGAGAAGAAGCGGCAGAAGTGCGCTGACGTTCCTTCTCCCAGCGCTCATGCTTTTTGGCCTCGGATGCTCACATGCACGAGTCGACACCGCAGGCGACAGGGCACCGCTACCGACACTGCCCCCCACCGTCCACCCGCTTGCCCTGAGCTCCTCGCCCGAACAGTTCCCGCGCCGGCCAGTGAGGGAACGCGCTCCCTTCAACAGCCCCATTCTCACGAAAATTCGCGCCGCGACGAGCTCCCCTCATCAGACGCGTATCCGTGAGTCGGCCGAGTCACACCCCCTGGTCATCAAAGAGCTCGGTGAGCGGTTTGCCTATTTCCATTCCGAGGTCATTCAGCGGGGAC
>JBFGRM010000147.1:0-6428 GCA_041563675.1 Nitrospiraceae bacterium
GAGAGCGCGGAGCAGGCCGCGCCTGCCGAATAAGCACAAGTCAATGCAGACATCACAAGGCAGGGTCCGGTTGTGGCGAAGCCGGACCTGAATACAAGCGCACCAGCGTGAGGAACGAGGCATGAGCGACGAAATCCGGAAAGACCAGACGAGCCAAGACGCGAAGGCCGAGCGCGAGCCGGACGGTGCCGTCGAGCAGGGGCACGAAGAGGTCGGCGAGGACCTGGTGGACCAGGTCTCCGACGAGCTGATCGAGGCACCCACGGGCACGGAGGAGGAAGGCCAAGAGGCCGAGGAGACCCCCGAGGGCGAAGAGGAAGTCGTCCTCGAAGAAGAACGGGTCAAAGACGAAATCGAAATCCAGATCGATCTGCTTCAGGATGCAGACTGGGTCGTGCGTCGGGAAGCGGTCATCACGCTGGGCGAGATGGGCGATGAACGGTGCGTCGAGCCTGTGCTCCGCGCGCTTCGCGACGGCGACTGGCAGGTTCGCGAGGTGGGGATCGAAGCCTGCGGGAACATCGGATCACCGGCAGTGGACGGCCTCTTGCGGTTGCTCCGTGACTGGGACGTCCGGCGCTACGCCATCGCGGCCATGGGGAAGATCAAAGATGAGCGCGTGTTGGATCCGCTCGTCCAACAACTGCGGAGCGACGAGTTCAAAGAGTTCGCCACGGATGCGCTCGTCGAGCTCGGCCAGCCGGCCGTCGAAAAGCTCCTCGCGGCCTTGAAGGACAAGGATGAGGTCGTCCGCAAGCAGGCGATCATCGCCCTCGGCCAGATCAAGGATTCGTCCTCTCTGGATGCCTTGATCGAGATGCTTCAGGACAAGGATTGGTTTACGCGCATCCAAGCCGCCGCGGCCATCGAGGCGATTCACGATGATCGCGGAAAGGATGCCATTAAGGCGTTGCTGAAGGATTCGGACGAAGTCGTGCGGATGCGGGCGGAGAGGATTATTGCCGGCTGGAAGAGGCGGCCCGAAGCCGCGACCGCCTGATTGACACCCGGCTGCAATCAGCGGGCTAGCAGCCGATCCAAATCCTGCTCGATCTCATCGAGCCGGGACCGCGGCACGGACTTTCCCGCCGTCATTCTAATCTTCGCATCACGAATTTTCGACGCCACCCGTCGCGCCGCCTCACTGCGGCCGGCATCGGCCTCCACGCGGCCGGCGGCCTGCACCGCGTCCAGGGCCTTTGTCAGCTCGCGGCCCGCGCTGCCGTAGTTCCGCTCCATCATCTCTGATTTCGCCTCGACCAGGCTGGATTTGGCGTCGACCAATTCCTGCTGCCACTGCAGATCACGATTCACGCCCATGCCCAACGCCCTGTCGAACGCGTCTCGCGACAGGTCGGCGGCTGCCTGCTGAAAATCCCTGACACCGTGGTTCCCCATGTAGTACCCCAGGCCGAACGACACGGACAGCACAACGAGCAGACCGAGCAATCTCAACATGGTCTCCTCCCTTCCGGCGGGCCTGCCCACGGAAGATTTGGGCAACGGGCCTGCCCGCCGTAGCTTGAGCGAAGGCGGGCTAGGATAAGTGTCGCGCCAGACTGCCCGCCGCGGCGATGCGGACCACCGGCTCCGAGTCCATCAAGCTTTCCCTCAGCAGGGGAATCACCTCTGGCCTGCTCACCCTGCCCAATGAGCGGGCCGCCGCCAGGCGTGGCTGCGGGTGCTGATCGTGAAGCAAGGTTTCCAGGAGCGAGAGGGCCTGCCCGGTCGTTGTGAGCCGGAGTGCCTCGGCGATCGCCGCGCGCACAGCCGGGTCCGGATGCCGGGAAAGATCGGTCGCGAGCAGGAGCGCCTCTCCATCCCCCATGCGCAACAGTCCCTCGACGGCGCCGACCCGCACCAGCGGAACGGGATCACGTGTCAGCGGCCACAGCAAAGTGCCCGCTCCCTCGGTTTGCAGGCGGCCCATGCTGGCCGCCGCCACACGCCGGACGTGCACGCTGTCGTCGCCTAATGCATGGATCAGGAAGGAGACGCCTCTGGGATCACCGAACTCGCCCAACGCCCCGGCGGCAAAGCTCCTGACGGCAGGGTCGGGGTCGTAGACGGATTGGCTCAGGACGCCGAACGTCGAGGGCTCTTTGAGGCGTCCCAGGACACCGACGGCAGCCATGCGCAAGTTGGGGTCGGGCAGCGTGGCTGCGCCCATGATCTCCCGCAAGGCGGTTTTGCTCCCCAGCTTGACGAGGCCGGCCAAGGCAAAGACGTGCTCGGCGCCCTCACCCGAGCGCGCGATCCGCACCAGCCGCGGTCGGATGTCCTCGACCCCCGCCTCGGCGAGCGCGTTCATCGCAGCGATGCGAACCGGCGGGGCGGGGTCATCCAGGGCCCGTCGCAAGCCGGAGGACTCCGCCGCGACGGCGGCGCGCCCGATCGCTTCGGCGGCTCGCGCGCGGACCATGACGGAGGGATCCAGCAGCCCATCCTCGAGCAGGGGGCGAATCTCCCGACCGGAAAGGTCGGCGAGCGCGGTCAGAGCTGTGACGCGCAGGTATTCCTCCGGATCGCGGAGATGACTGGTCAGGAAAGAAAACGAAATCTCGCGGAGTAGCGCGCGGTGCTCCCGCCCCCTGTGGGAGACGAGGCGATGGTAGTTCCGAAGCGCCAGCGACGGGTTGCCGAGTTGCAGCGAGCTCCGGATGCCGAGCTCGAGCAATGCGGGTGATGCGGATCGGTCGGCCGGCAGGTCTTCGAGGAGCTGCAGCACGGCATCGTACCGGGCCTCCTCGTACGCCGCTTTCGCCCGACGTTCCACTGTGGCTCCGGCGGATGTGTCGACGGACCGGGCTGTCCGGAGCACATCACCGGGCGCGGCCTCGGCAGAACCGAAGAGCAACAGGGCCAGGCCGATCAGGGCGGAGGCGGTGCGAAGAGGTCCCTGTCGCGTGAGGCTCACTGCCTGCATCTTTTCGCATCGACAGGCAACGTGTCAAGCCCGCGGTGGGAAGAGCCCGATGCGCGGACGCGCTCGCGGGCGAGACCGGCCGTGGCGAGAATGATCAGGGCTCCCCGCCGTCATGCGAGCCGGCGGGCGCATACATCAAGTCCACGTACTCTTTCACCATGCGTCGGGCGCAAAACTGCGGAACGGTCGTGCGGATGGCGTCCTTCACGACTTCGACCCATCCGCGCGGGACTCCGTCTCGATCGCGCTCGTAGTAGAGGGGGACGATATGGCTCTCGATGATGCGATAAATGTGGTCGGCGTCGTGGGCATCTTGTGTGTGCGGATCTTGGAGTTCATTCAGACTGGGAATGGCCCAGCCGTTGGCGCCGTCGTATCCCTCCCGCCACCATCCATCGAGAATGCTGAGATTGGCGACCCCGTTGAGCGCCGCCTTCTGCCCGCTGGTCCCGCATGCTTCCAGCGGCTGCCGCGGCGTGTTCAGCCAGACATCGACGCCCTGAACGAGGTGCTTGGCGACGTGCATGTCGTAATCCTCTAGGAACGCGATCCGACCTCCGAGGGCGTGGTCTTTGCAGTGTCGGTACACCTGATGGATGAATTCCCGGCCCGGATCGTCCGCCGGGTGGGCCTTGCCGGCAAACACGATCTGCACGGGACGCCACGGATCGAGCAGGAGACGCTTGAGGCGTTCGAGACTGCTGAAGACCAGGGTGGCGCGCTTGTAGGTGGCGAACCGTCGCGCAAACCCGATCGTGAGCGCCTCGGGATCGAGCAAGACGCCCTCGGCGAGCACCTGCTGCCATTCGTCGGGGTGTCGCATCCATCTGGCACGGGCGCGCTCGCGCATCAGCCGGCGCAGCTTGCGCTTGAGCTCGAGGCGGATGGCCCAGATCTCGTGGTCGGGGATCTCCGACACGCGGTGCCACAGCGCTGGATCGTCGGCCCGTGACACCCAATCCGGTCCCAGGTACTTGCAATAGAGGTGATGAAATTCCCCGGCGACCCAGGTCGGGGCGTGAATGCCGTTCGTGACGGTCCGAATGGGGATGCGATCCTCGGGTGTCTCGGGCCAGAGGGCCTGCCACATCTGCCGGGAGACGCGTCCGTGCTCGCGACTCACGGCGTTGGCATGAGTGGATTGGCGCAACGCCAGCGCGGTCATGTTGAACCCCGCGCGATGCGAGCCCTCCACGGAGCCCAACGCGAGGAAGCGCTCCCGATCCAGGCCGAGCTTGGGCCAGTAATTGTGAAAGTAGCGGTCCATGAGATCGTGTCCGAAGACATCATGACCGGCGGGCACCGGCGTATGCGTGGTGAAGACGGTGCTTTCCTGCACGATCTTGGCGGCGGCGTCGAAATCGTGCCCCGCCTCCACGAATTCGCGGATGCGCTCCAGGGACTGAAAGGCGGAGTGACCCTCGTTCGCGTGCCACACGGCCGGCCGGAGCCCCAGCAGGCGCAGCGTGCGGACGCCTCCGATGCCGAGCACGATCTCCTGCCGGATTCGAACCTCCTGGTCGCCGCCATACAATCGCGCCGAGAGCTCGCGGTCCGCCGGGTCATTCTCGGGGAGATCCGTGTCCAGCAGGAACAGGGGGACGCGCCCGACCCACACCTGCCACACGGCGACCTGAACCACCCGCGGGCCCACATCGACGGAGACGACGCAGGGCGGGCCCGCCGGGGTCCGCGCCTGGGCAATGGGGGACTCCTGCCGGTTGAAGAACTCGTACTCGGCTTCCTGCCATCCCTCCCCGTTCAGCCGCTGCCGGAAGTACCCCTGGGGATACATGAACCCGAGGCCCACGAGGGGGACGCCCAGATCGCTCGCCTCCTTGCAATGGTCGCCGGCCAGGATCCCCAAGCCACCGCTGTAGATGGGAATCGAGCTGTGCAGGCCGAATTCAGCCGAAAAGTAGGCGATGGTCGTGTCTTTCCAGCGCGGATACTTGCTCACAAACCAGCTGTCCTCTGCGCCGATGTACTCGTCGAACATCTTCAGCACGCCTGAATACCGCCGCATGAAGGCGGGATCATCGGCCAGCGCCAGGAGTCTCTGCGGCTTGATCTCATGCAGCATCCGGACAGGATTGTGCCGAGTCAGGTGCCAGAGGGTGGAGTCAAGGTCCCGAAACAGCACCCGCGCTTCCGGCTTCCAGCTCCACCACAGATTGTGGGCGAGATCGCGGAGGCGGGCCAAGCCTCCCAGCAACGTTTGGGTCGAGTCAGGAGCGAATCGATGGTCCTTCACACACTCTCCCTGTCGAGTCGGTGGGGAAGAAGCTGTCCACGGGGGTTGAGACGGAAAGAGATGGGGGTGAGCATCGATCGAAGCCGGTGTCCCTAGGCATGTCCAGGATTCTGCCACGAAGCCCACTGCTCTGAAAAGGCGACGGTTGCATACCGTTCCGCGACGATCTGTGTGGCACGATTCATCAGCTTCGTCAGTTGCTTGTTCTCCTCGGGCGTGAGGTCACGTCGAAATTGCGGGTGCAGCCCCCAGCGCGTCTCCACCTCCTCCCCCTGTATGCTGGCCATCACGCTGATGAGTTTGATCTCGTTGCCGATCGAGGTTGTGATCGGTTCGGTCGCCTCCGCTGAGCCCGTCGCGGGGGTGGAGGCGGTCTCAGGGGACGGCTGTGTCACACCCGTCAGGTTCTCGAAGAGTTGCTTCATGGCCGGGATGACCGCGGTGATGCAGAGGACAGCCGAGGAGGCCACCATGCCGTTTCCCGCCACGCCCATGGCCTCAGCCACCCGCTCGCCGAGCACGGCGAAGCAAGCCTCCTTTTCCTTCGTGTCCTCCGTAATCAAAAACTTGTACCGTTCGTAGATGTTGCGACTTTCCGCCACCGTGTTGCCGACCGTGACGACGATCTCGATCGGATCCGCACCCGATGAGAGCATCGGCGCCATGACTTCCTTGAGCCGGTCGCTCACGGCATCCTCCAAGCCATTCATGAATTGGGGTTGCTCTCTGACCGGAATGTAAAGGGCTGAGCAACGATCCGCAAAATTAAACATGACCTTCAGAAACTCGAGGTAGATACCCCACTCGTCTTTGGGCTTTAACTTCGCAGCCGCATCCAGCGAGCTGCGCTTCACCATCGAAACGGACTCGCCGGCGACCGACAACATCAGGGACGCGAGCTCGCGTAGGATACGGGCCTGTGGATGCTTGGAGGTTGCCATGGTTCTGTTTCTCGGTGGCGCGCTCATTATATAGCAATCCCTCGTGCGGTCCAAGTGAAGCCTCTTTTCATTCCGATTCCGGGTCGCCTCGACGACTGTCGTTCGGGCCGGGCCGCTCGTTTGCATGGGCATGGACGGTGTGTTATACACGCCGGATTGATCGCAATACACGGTCGTCTCGGGTGAACCGCGACGCGAATGGCCTTCAAGGCGGGGTGATGGATCGGGATATCAAGACGTATGTGCTCCGACGGCCCGACGGGACGCGCGCAGCCAAACTGTCCCTGGACTACGCCGGGGAACTGAA
>JBFGRM010000148.1:0-6384 GCA_041563675.1 Nitrospiraceae bacterium
CTGGCGCTTTCGGGTTATGTCTTCAAGAAGGATTCGCCGAGCTGCGGCGTGGAGCGGGTGCGCATCTACAACGAGCACGGCATGCCCAATCGCAACGGGGTCGGCTTGTTCGCTAGGGCCTTCATGGAGCGCTTTCCGCTCATCCCCGTGGAGGAGGAGGGGCGCCTTTCCGATCCCGTGCTCCGGGAAAACTTCATCGAGCGGCTCTTTTGCTTTCGTCGATGGCAGGACCTCATGGGCGAACGGGTGACCCGCGGCGCGGTCGTCCAGTTTCACACGATCCACAAGTTACTGCTCCTTGCGCACAGCCGGCCGCATTACGAGAAGCTGGGCCGTCTGGTGGCCAACGCCAAGCGGTACACGCCCACGGATCTGGCGCAGAGCTACGGCACCCTGTTCATGGAGGCTCTGAAGGTCAAGGCCACGGCCCGCAAGCACGTCAACGTGCTGCACCACATCGTCGGGTATTTCAAGGGCAACATGAATCCTGACGGGCGGAGCGAGCTCGAGCAGGTCATCCAAGATTACCACCGCGGCCTCACCCCCCTCGTGGTTCCGTTGACGTTGATCAAGCATTACGTCCGCCTGTACGACGTCGGGTACGTCCGGGATCAGGTGTATCTCAACCCGCACCCCAAAGAGCTGATGCTGCGTAACCGCGTCTGATCGCGCGGAGGAGAAAGGAATCACCGTGAGCAAGACCGGGGCACAGAGAGCGGTCATCCTGGTGGGACACGGGGGGGTCCCCAAGGACTTCCCCCGCGAGGATGTGATGAAGCTCAAGCGTCTCGAAGGCCAGCGGCGCGCGTCCGGGGCGCCACCAAGCGCTGAAGAGCTGGAGCTGGACCAGCGAATGAGGCATTGGCCGAGGACGCCGGCAACCGACCCCTACCAAGTTGGGCTCGAATCGCTCGCGGCGCACCTCCGTCCCTTGCTGGGGGGCGCGCTCTTTGCGATCGCGTACAACGAATTTTGCGCGCCGACCCTGGAGGAGGCCGCGGAGAAGCTGATCAAGGAGGGCGCACAGAGCATCCTCGTCGTCTCCTCCATGGCCACACCGGGCGGCTCGCATTCGGAGATTGAAATTCCCGAGACCATCGAGCACCTGCGCGTGCGGTACCCGGACACGTCCTTCCGCTACGCCTGGCCCTTTGACCTCGACCTGATCGCCGGCCTGCTCGCCGAGCATGTCCGCCGGTTCGAGGAACCGCCCCGGTAAAGTGGAGCGCGTATCGAGCACGCCATGCGCATCGGCCATGCCACATGCTGGATCCTCTCTTTTTCGGTGATGCTTGGCTGCGTCAGGACCTCCGACCAGATTCCTGAGGGTCTTCCCGCGAGCCTCTCCGTCGAATCTCCGGCGGATCAGAGCGCCTGGAACGTCACAACCTTTCCGCCGATCCGGGGCGTGGCTCGCACGATACGGCCGCTTAAACGGGTGGCGCTGGTGCTGCAACGCTCGGGTCGCGAGTTCTGGACCGGGCGGGAGTGGTCCTCGCGCCCCGTTGAGCTGGCGCTCCGACTCGCGCCCGGGCCGGGCGCGGGCGAAACCGCCTTTTCGCTGGAATCCCGGCTGCCGGAACGATCGGATCTCCTGCAGGGTCCGTACTGGCTATTGATCAGAACGTACGACGCGGGTGCCACCGATTGGCACCAGAGTCTCTTGGTACGGGTTGACATCGACCGAACCAAGCCGATCGCCCTCATTACCTGGCCCCTGCCACCGGTCGCGGGCGGCGGCGAAGGCCATGCGCTTCCCGATGCGGCCTATGTGAGTCCGACCGGCGAGTTTCCCGCCATCAGCGGCGAGGCGCGGGATTCGCAAAGCGGGCTTGACCGCGTCGAGGTCGCGGTCAGGCGACTGCGGGACGGCTCCTGGTGGACGGGACGGACCTGGTCGCAGGCGTATGCCGCGACCTGCACGCTTCGTGCGTCGGCATGGACCTGCTCTCACAATCTTCCGGGGGGCATTCATCTTCAATCCGGTCGATATCAGGTGCAGGCTCTGGCGCACGACAGGGCGGGCAACCAGGGGGCAAGCGTGTTGCATGTCGACATCAAGCTTCCGGAAGCCTGAGCGGGGCAGGTGGGACCGGAGATCGGTGACACAACGAGAGCGGTCGTGAAAATCATGCAGGTGGAGCACACGACATCGACAATGCCAGGCGCCGGGCGCGAAGCCCGCAGGGCGCGTGGGTGGCGAGCCATCCGGGCCGGATGGTGGAATCGCGCGATCGACATCCGCATGCTTGGAATCCTGTTTATCGTGTCCGGACTCATCGACCTGCTCTGGATTCTGTCCTATCCGGACTATGCCTTGAAAGTCTTCGGAACCACGTTCAGCGGATGGGCCGGTGAGGCCGTCAAGCTCCAGCATCCGTGCATCCATCTGGCCATCGGCCTTGGATTTTTTCTGACGCGCCGATGGGCGCTCTGGGGCTACCTGGCCTATTTGGCGCTGGCCTGCGCCAGCGAGATCGTGACGCAGATCGTCCTGGGCTACCACCCCGTGCGCACGACCATGATCGCGATCAGCCTGGTGTTTGCGGCCTACGTCGTGGCGCGGCGACAGGTGTTTCACTGAATGCACACTTCTAACGGAGGCATGGCTTCTCATCCCGACGTGCTTGTGATCGGCGCCGGCGTCGCCGGGCTGACCTGTGCCCGGAGACTCTTGCAACAGGGCCGCAGCTGCACCGTGCTCGAGGCCTCGGATGGAATCGGCGGCCGGGTGCGCACGGACAAGACGGACGGCTTCCTCCTCGATCGCGGATTCCAGGTCCTCCTCTCCGCCTACCCGGAGGTCAGAGCCCAGCTCGATCTGCCGGCGCTGAGCCTGAAGCCCTTCTATCCCGGCGCGTTGATCTGGTTCGGGGACCGCTTCCACCGCGTCGCCGACCCCCTGCGTCGTCCACTGGCCGGCTTGCGCACCTTGGTTGCGCCGATCGGAGACTTCATGGACAAGCTCCGCATGGCACGCCTCGCGTCACGCCTCGCGGCGGGAACGCTGGAGCGCGAGCTTGAGCCCTCTTGGACGGCGATGGAGGTGTTGCAGGCGATGCGCTTCTCGGACGCGATGATCGACCGATTTTTCCGTCCCTTTCTCGGCGGGGTCTTTTTGGACCGCGATCTGCGGATTGCGGGACGGACGTTTGCCTTCATCATGCGCATGTTCGCCACCGGGACTGCGGCCTTCCCTGCCGCGGGCATCGCGGCCGTTCCGGAGCAAATGGCCAGTCGGCTGCCGCGGGGCACGGTGCGTCTCGGCATGTGCGTCACCGATGTAAAGGAGGGGGGCGTGACATTGGCGTCCGGCGAGCGCCTGTCGGCCCGGGCTGTCGTGCTCGCAACCGACGCCCAACAGGCAGCCCGCCTCTTGGGCCAAGGGGATGCCGTGCCGGCGCGGGGCGCCACGTGTCTGTACTTCGCCGCCGACCGACCGCCGATCCACGGACCGTACCTCGTGCTGAATGGAACCGGCAGGGGACCGGTCAACAACCTCTGCGTGCCGAGTGAGGTAGCACCGACCTACGCACCGAGCGGACAGAGCCTGGTCTCAGCGACGGTGATCGGCACCCCCGCTGGGAAGGACGCAGAGCTGGAGCGAGCGGTCCGGGGGCAATTGATCGAATGGTTCGGCCCGCTCGTCCATGAGTGGCGACACCTCAAGACCTACCGGATCGCCAACGCCCAGCCGGCGTGCGTCGACGACCCGGTTTTGCAGCAGGCGGCGCAGTCGAGAGGCGTCTTCCTCTGTGGCGACCACCGGGAGCAGCCGACGCTGGAGGGCGCGATGCGCTCGGGACGGCGCGTGGCGGAGGCGCTTGCACAGAAACACGCTTGATCGACGACGTGACGACACCCGCGTGAATGGAGACACGATGCCCACAGAAAAAGATTCGATGACCGTTGACTCGTGCGCGCGACCGTCAGCGCTCGGGAGGACTTCCCGCCTCCTGACATCCTCCCGCCCCATCCTGGCCCTCCTGCGCTGGTTCGACGCCTGGGCGGGTCAGGATCAGCTCGACCCCAAGGGGGCCAACCGCGTCGACTGGGCGCGTGTCGTGCCGTTCATCATCCTCCACGTGATGTGCTTCGGGGTGATCTATGTGGGATGGAGCGGGACCGCGGTGGCCGTGGCTGCCGTCCTTTACGCCGTCCGGATGTTCGCGATCACCGGTTTCTATCACCGCTACTTTTCCCACCGCGCCTTCAAGACCTCGCGCGCCTGTCAATTCACGTTCGCCCTCCTTGGCGCCTCCGCCGTGCAGAGGGGCCCCCTCTGGTGGGCCGCGCATCATCGCAATCACCACCGATACTCCGACCGGCCCGAAGACGTCCACAGCCCCCACCAGCACGGCCTTGTCTGGAGTCACATGGGATGGTTCACCACGCCGACCAATTTTGCGACGCGGCTCAACCTGGTCAGAGACTTTCGCCGTTATCCGGAGCTGCGGTTTCTGGATCGCTTCGATATCCTCGTGCCTTTCGTGCTCGCCCTTGGTCTCTTCGGGCTCGGGGCGACGCTCGCCGTTGTGGCCCCCGCTCTGGGAACCAACGGGCCGCAGATGCTCGTCTGGGGGTTCTTCATCTCCACCGTGGTGCTCTTTCACGGCACGAATACCATCAACTCGCTCGCGCACCGGATCGGAACCCGCCGGTATGACACCCACGACAAGAGTCGCAACAACCTGCTCCTTGCGCTGCTCACCATGGGGGAGGGGTGGCACAATAACCACCACCACTATCCCGCCTCGGCCCGACAGGGGTTCTATTGGTGGGAAATCGACGCGACGTATTACGGCCTTGTGCTGTTGTCTTGGTTGGGGCTGGTGTGGAACCTCAAGCCCGTCCCCGCGCACGTGAGGGATCGCGGTTTGATCGGTTCGAAGGAGTCCTCGTGCTCAATGGCGTCGACGTCGTCGGACACACGCACAGCCGCCTGACGGACGGCCGTTCGGGGGAGCGGAGCTCTGTTGCCCGACCCCTCATGCAAGAGGGGTCGACCTGGTTCGCATCGTGTAAGGCCACACAGGGACTGAGCCAATGAGGATCGTTGTTATTGGAGCGGGCATTTCGGGTATGGTCGCAGCTTACCTGCTGAGTCGCGACCACCTGGTCACGGTCCTGGAGGCGGGGGACTACGTCGGCGGCCACACCAACACGATCGACGTTGACTGCGCCGGACGGGTTTACCCGATCGATACGGGCTTTATCGTGTTCAACGAACGGACCTATCCAAATTTCATCCGTCTGCTGCGTGAGTTGAATGTCCCCTCTCATCCGACCGAGATGAGCTTCAGCGTCCGCTGCGAGGCGACGGGGCTGGAATACAACGGGACGTCGCTCAACGCTCTCTTTGCCCAGCGCCGCAACCTGCTCCGCCCGTCCTTTTATCGCATGATCCGCGACGTCCTCCGCTTCAACCGGGAAGCCCTGGACTTGCTGGAGAGCGCGGATGACACGCTCACGCTCGGAGACTATCTCGAACAGGGTCGCTACTCGGATTCCTTCGTGAATCACTACATCATTCCGATGGGCGCGGCCATCTGGTCCGCGCAGCCCGGAACCATGAGACGATTTCCCGCCCGCGCCTTCGTCCGCTTCTTTCACAATCACGGGATGTTGACCGTCAATGATCGACCGCTCTGGCGGGTCATCACGGGCGGGTCAAAGGAATATGTGCGCGCGCTGACACGGCCGTTCAGGGACCGCGTGCACGTCGGAGCGCGTGTCCTTTCCGTCCGTCGCGCGGCCACGCAGGTCGCGGTGTCGGTCGAGCAACCGGATGGACGGCATCAGATTCGCGCCGACCATGTGATCATGGCGACGCACAGCGATCAAGCGCTCGCGTTGCTAGCGGATCCGACACCCCAGGAGCGCGACATCCTCGGCGCCATACCCTACCAGGAGAACGAAGCGGTCCTCCACACGGATCGCGCTCTGCTGCCGCGGCGCCGTCTGGCCTGGGCGAGCTGGAATTACCACCTGCTCGACCGACCCCAGGAACGGGTGGCCGTGACATACCACATGAATACCTTGCAGAGACTCTCGGCGCCGCAAGAGTTCTGCGTCACGCTGAATCATACCGATGCGATCACGCCGTCCGCGATCCTGCGCCGCATTGTCTATCACCATCCCGTCTACACACCCGCCGCGATGGCCGCGCAACGGCGGCATCGTGAGATTAACGGCCTGGCCCGCACGCACTATTGCGGCGCGTACTGGGGTTTCGGCTTCCATGAGGACGGGGTCAACAGCGCGCTGGAGGTCTGCCGGACCTTGCAGGGGGTGAGGGCGGCATGAACAGCTGCATCTATGAGGGCCAGGTTCGGCATCGACGATTCAGCCCGGCGCCCGTTTCGTTTCAGTACTCTCTCTACA
>JBFGRM010000149.1:0-6293 GCA_041563675.1 Nitrospiraceae bacterium
AGGATGTGCAGGGGTTTTATCAGGAGGAATACCTCCCCAACCAGACGATCCTGGCCATCGTCGGGGACATCACGCTGGACCAGGTCACCGCAAAGGTCGCGTCGCACTTCGGCGCCTGGAAGCGTCGCGCCACGGCCACGCGAGCCTACCCGGCTCCCAAGCCGGTCAAGACCCCTACGGTCAAACTCATCGATCAGGATCTCACGCAGTCGACGATCGTGCTGGGCCATGCGGGAGTGAGTCGTACCCATCCCGACTACTATGCCATCAGCGTCATGAACTACATCCTAGGCGCGGGTGGATTTTCCTCACGGCTGATGGACTCCATTCGCGACCGCCAGGGCCTGGCCTACGGCGTGGGGAGCACGTTCGAGGCAAACCTGATGCCCGGCGCCTTTCTCGTGAGCCTGCAGACGCGGAACCAGGCCGCGAACCAGGCCATTGAAGCCGTGCGGAAAGAGATCAGGGGGATCCGCGAGGAGCCCGTGAGCGAGGAGGAGCTGGAGGAGACGAAAGCGTATTTGATCGGCAGCTTCCCCATGCGTCTCGACACGGTCTCCGATATCGCGCGGGTGCTGACCCTCGTCGAGCTCTACGGGTTGGGTCTCGAATACTTCACCCAATACCCCGCCTGGATCGAGGCGGTCACGCGCGAGGACGTTCTGCGGGTCGCCCGCGAACATCTTGACCCGGATCGTTATGTCCTCGTGCTGGTGGGCAAGCTGGACGAAGCCCGGATCGCCCTGGAGGGGGCGCACCGATTGGTGGACCGACATGAATGAGACGCTCACGCCTCCGCTGGCGGACAAGCTCGACCGGTTGCATCAGATTTTCGAAGACATGGGCTCCGTCCTCGTGGCTTTCTCGGGCGGCATCGACAGCACACTGGTCTACAAGGTGGCCCGCGACGCAATCGGCGATCGTGCGCTGGCCGTGACGGCGGTCTCTCCGACCTTTCCGGCGGTCGAGCTGGACATCGCGCGGCGTATTGCGGCGGAGATCGGCGGACGGCACCTGGTCATCGACACGGACCAGCTCGCGCTGCCCGCTTTCACGCGCAACGATGCCTCCCGCTGCTATCATTGCAAAGCGGATCTGTACCAGGCCTTGACCACGATCAAGGAGCGAGCCGGGCTGGCCACGATCGCGGACGGCACCAATGTCGACGACCTCGGCGACGACCGCCCCGGCATCACCGCCGCCCGGGAGTGGCACGTCCGCAGCCCACTCGTTGACGCCCAATGCTCGAAGGAGGATATTCGAGCCTTGTCGAGGACGCTGGGGATTTCCACTTGGGACAAACCGGCGGCCGCGTGCCTGTCATCGCGGATTCCGCGGGGTATTGCCATCACACGAGAGAAGCTGACACGGGTCGAGCGGGCGGAGGCGGTGCTGTTCGAGGCAGGATTTCGGCAGGTGCGCGTCCGCGATCAGGGTGACTGCGCGCGCATCGAGGTGGGCACGGACGAGCTGGCCGCCATGCTGGCCCCCGGCAAGCGCGAATGGGTCGTCGCCGGCATCAAGCAGGCCGGCTTTCGATTCGTCACGCTCGACCTGGAAGGGTATCGGACGGGCAGCACCAACAAGACGTGAGGCGGGAGGCGTAAAGCGGGAGGCGGAAGGAGCTGGAGCGCCCCCGAGGGAGTCTCTCCGAGTTTTTTCGCCTGCCGCCTTCCGCTTACCACCTCACGCCTTCCTGTTCTGAGTGATGGCTTCGAGGGCTTCGTCAGCGAAGCGCCGGTGGTCGGCATCGGTGAGGCTTCGCTCGACGACCTTTTCCGCGACCTGAAGTGCCAATTCCGTGGTCTCCGCACGGATCTGCTGAATCGCCTTCCGCCGTTCGTGATCGATCTCCCGCGCCGTTTCGGCCTTGATCCGATCCGACTCCGCCTGCAGACGCTGCTCGTTTTCCTCCAGCGCCCGCTGCGCGCGTTCCTTGGCCTGCCCGAGGATCCCTTCCGCCTCCTGGGAAGCCGCGGCGATCTTGGCCTCGTACTCCTTCATCTTTCGTTCGGCTTCAGCGCGATGCCTTTCGGCCTGGTCCAGACTCTCCTTAATCTTGCGCTCCCGCATCTCGAGGGCCTCGAGGATCGGCGGGAAGGCAAACTTGTACAGCAGGAAGAACAGCACCGCGAAGGACACAATCTCCCAGAAAATGAGGGAGGAGAAAAAATGAGTGTCGAACTGTGGCATACAAGACCTACAGTAATGTCAGTTACGTCAGTTTGGTCAGTTGCGTCAGTCAGGTGTGTGAGCCGACCAACTGACTGAACTGACCCAACCGACCAAACGGACCCAACTGACTCAATATATTGCCTTACTTTCTGAGTCCCATGATGATGAACGCGATGACGAGGCCGTACAGCGCGATCGCCTCGACCAGAGCGAAGCCGATCCACATGTACTTGCCCACGCGTCCCTCGGCTTCCGGCTGCCGGGCCACCGCCTCGATCATCTTGCCGAAGATATAGCCGATGCCGACTCCGGCGCCCGCAAACCCGGCGGCCGCCAATCCCATTCCAACCAGCGCTGCTGCTGCGGATTCCATCTAAACAACCTCCAATCTGGAAAAGAATAGTTTTGAGTTTTGAGTTCTTAGTTTTGAGTTTGGAGTGTTCTTGATGCCTATCTTTCAACTGAGAACTAGGAACTCAAAACTCAAAACTTCTTTTTCCGCTAATGTGCGTGCTCGACGTGCCCGTGAAGATTCAGTGCGTCTCCCATATAGACGCAGGTCAAGACCGTAAAGATGTACGCCTGAATGAAGGCAATGGCAATCTCGAGGCCGTTGATGGCGATCGTGAAGACGAACGGGAGCCAGCCGACCAACAGTGGCAGCGACAGGGCCATCCCGAACAGCACGGCGAGGACCGTGTGGCCGGCCGTCATGTTGGCGAACAGCCGTACGGCGAGGGACAGGGGCCGTGCGAGCTGGCTGATCACCTCGATGGGCACCATGAGCGGAAGCAGCCATGCGGGCGTGCCTTCCGGCACCAGAATGCCGAGAAACTTTGCGCCGTGCTTCATGACGCCGACGACCAGGCTCATGCCATAGACAAAGAGAGCGAACAGGCCTGTGACCACAATTTGGCTGGTCACGGTGTAGGAGCCGGGGATCATGCCGAGCAAATTGCTGAACAAGATGAAGACGAAAAGGGTCGCGATAAAGGGAAAGAACTTCATGCCCTCTTTGCCCATGGTATCCATGATCATGCCGCGAATGAAATCGACCAAGACCTCGGCCATGCTCTGCAGCTTTGTGGGGACCAAGCCCTTCCTGGCACCGGCCGCGATCAGGAGGAAGGCAACGAGCCCGACCACCACCCACATCATGACCACGGCCTTGTTGATGCACAGGTTGTAGCCGAACAACGGCAGGTCGACGTAGCAATGGAGCTCGAATGCGTGGAGTGGATCTTCCATCACGAATCCAAAAGATGTGAAAAGTGAAAGGTGAAACGTGAAAAGACCGACATAGCGGTGTTCCTAGCGCTCCGCTTCAACCTCCTCACTTTTCACTCCTCACTTTTCACTTCCTCGTTGTCATTTCGGCCACTGTTGCGCCCTCCGGTACGCGTTTCGAATCCCGGCGGCGACACCGAGCACCAGGCCGATCACGATTCCCCAGGGGCTCGAGCCGAGGAGGTAGGTATCGATCAGCCACCCGAGTCCGCCTCCGACGATCAGCGATGCCAGCAGCTCGGTTCCGATGCGAACCGCCTGTCCCAAGCCTGCGTAGAACGGGTCATTCGAAGGGGGCACGATGTGGTGAGCACGATGCGCGGAGCGTGCAATGACGACGCACGGCGTCCTCGTCGTCATCACTGCGTCCAGCGCGGCACAATAACGCGCCATTCAAGCAAAATCGTCCGCCGAATGTCAAGGACAAGCGCCGCCGGAGGGGTACGAGAGGCGGGCGCCTCGCCTGCCAGAAGATACGGTCCAGAGACAACGAGGCGCGCCGGAGACCCGGAAGACTTGCAGGCCGATGCGTCCGCGGTGATCTAGCGCCTCCCTTTCACGTTGTGCTAAGAACACCCCTATGATCCGCCCTTCCCGCGCACGATTTCTCATGGCCGAGCGGCCGGAACCGCTCGTCCTGTCGCTGCCCCTGCCCACCGCCGACGCCTTCGAGCTCTATCAGCGCCTGGCCGCGCGCTCCCCATCGTTCCTGCTCGAGAGCGGAAGCGGCGGCGCCCGCACCGCCAGGTACTCCTTTCTGTGCTCGGACCCTTACCTCACCCTCTCCGGCAAGGGCGACGTCTACCACCTGCGCGCGCGTGACGGTGTCGAGACCGGCGTCGGGGACCCGTTCGAGGTCCTCATGCGCCTGCTCAGACGCTCACGCATGCCCAGGGCGGAGGGCTTGCCTCCGTTCTTCGGCGGTGCCGTCGGCTACTTCGGGTACGATCTGGTGCGGCGCTTCGAAGCCATCCCCACCATCGCCCGGGACGATCTGGCACTTCCGGATCTGTTCTTTGCCTTCGTCGATCTCGTCGCGGCAGTCGATCAGACGAACCGGACGCTGGAGCTCATCTTCGCCCCGCCTCTGGAACGGCTCCTCGGCGAGCCCCGCGAAAAGCTGTACCGCGAGGGATGCGATCGACTGGCGGAGCTTGAGGCGCGCCTTGCGACCCCCCGGACGACCGTGACCCAGGCGGAGCTGGACGCCTTCGCGGTGATCCCGGATCAGACCAAGGTCGACTACGTGGCGCGTGTGGGGCAGTGCAAGGAGTACATCGCGGCCGGCGATATTTACCAGGCCAATGTCTCCCACCGATTCACGATCACGCCGGAAGGATCTGAGCCAGGGCGCGGAGCATGGACCCCGGCGGGAGGGAACGCCATGGCCCGGCGCCTATATGGCCGCCTTCGCCGGGTCAACCCGTCGCCGTTCTCCGCGCTCCTGGATCTTGGCGACCTCACCCTGATCAGTTGCTCGCCGGAACGGCTCGTCCAGCTTCAAGGTCGCCGCGTCGACTCGCGCCCCATTGCGGGCACCAGGCCACGCGGCGCTCACATGCAGGAGGATCGACGGCTGGCGGAGGAGTTGCTGACGAACCCCAAGGAACGCGCCGAGCACATCATGCTGGTGGATCTCGAGCGGAACGACCTCGGACGGGTGTGCCGATTCGGATCGGTACGCGTGGATGAGTTCATGGTGATCGAACGCTACTCCCACGTCAGCCACATCGTCTCGAACGTGACAGGGACGCTGCGCGATGATGTCGACGCCTTCGACCTGGTGCGCGCGGTCTTCCCCGGCGGCACGATCACGGGCGTGCCGAAGATTCGATGCATGAACATCCTTGAATCGTTGGAGCCGGTCCGGCGCGGCCCATACACCGGCGCCCTGGGATATCTCAGCTGGAGCGGGGACCTGGATCTCAACATCATCATTAGGACGCTCGTCTTGACCGGTGGGCGCGGGTACCTCCAGGTCGGGGCGGGCATTGTGGCGGATTCGGACCCAATGAAGGAGTACGACGAGACACTGCACAAGGCGCAGGCCTTCTTCGAGGCCCTGCGGGGGCACTGACGATGTGGATCTACCTGAACGATGGCTTCGTGTCCAAGGAGCACGCCCGGATCTCCGTGTTCGACCACGGCTTCCTGTACGGCGACGGCGTCTACGAAACGCTCCGCTCCTATGCGGGCCGGTTCTTCCTCCTTCACCAACACCTCAGAAGACTGTATCGATCCGCGGAGCTGATCGATCTCAAGATCCCCCTGGCGGAGCAGGACTGGGCACGCGTCTTGGCAGAGGCGCTCCAGCGGAACGGGCTGGGTCGGGGAGCGACGTCCGGAGGAACGGACCCGGCCGACGGCCACGTTCGCATCACGATCTCACGGGGGGAAGGGGAGCTCGGTCTCGACCCCGAGCTATGCCCGCGTCCCACGGTCGTCATCCTGACGAAGCCGCTGTCGCCTCCGCCGGCGCGACTCTACGAGCAGGGGGTGGAGCTCAAGCTGGTCTCGGTTCGGCGGAACTCCTCCGCGGCGCTGCCGCCTCAAATCAAGTCACTGAACTTTCTGAACAACATCCTCGCAAAGCGGGAGGCGTCCCGGGCGGGCGCGTTCGATGCGCTGATGCTGAACAATGAAGGAGTGGTGACGGAGTGCACGGTGAGCAACGTCTTCTTCGCGCGGCAGGGGCGCCTGCACACGCCGTCGTTGACCTGCGGCATTCTCGAGGGCGTCACCCGCGGGGTCGTGATTCAATTGGCCGCCGATTGCGGCATCGCCGTTGAAGAAGGAGCCTTCCCACCGGCCGCCCTCCTGGAGGCCGACGA
>JBFGRM010000150.1:0-6273 GCA_041563675.1 Nitrospiraceae bacterium
CGACCGCGGCTGCTCGGCAAGTGCGGGGCCCGAACCTCCGCGATTCGCACTGACGGGCGTGCCCCTCGCCCCACACGGGAACACGAGCGGAACCCGCCAGGTCGGCATGGCCCTGTACCCGGCCTCATCCGGAAACTCACGATCAGGTCGTCTTCAACAGGCGATGAGTGCGGGGATGAACACGCACCCAAGATTATTTTGGACAGCAGTGCTCCCGACCCCTTTTCTTATCCGTTTCACTCTGCAGTGGGATAAATGAGTCTGCCGTCGACCATACGAGCGAAGGGGGTGAGGTGGTGTTCGTCGGCCCGCGTGGTGGACATGATGTGGCGGACGGTCCAGCCGCGGACGACCGCCGCGTCGGCGATCAAGGAGCGGTGGCAGCGCCAGGGGACCGCTTCGGCGCACATGATGGTGGTCGGCAGGTCCTTGGCCAGGGTGAGGAGCTCCTCGAGCGCGCCCCAGAATTCGCCCGTCTGCATGTAGTCCGCGTAGCCGCGGAATCCCGCGTTGCGCCAGCCCAGGTTGACCGAGTCGGCGCGGGCCTTTCGCCTGCCGCCGAGCGTCTTCATGCCGCGGTAGACCACCCCCGCCTTGTTGAGCGCGCGCTCGAGCGTGTCTGTGTGAAATTGAGGATTGCGACGCGAGAAGGGGATCACGCGGACGTCGACGAGCTGCCGGATGGCATGGCCGTGCAGCAACGCGATGAAGTCCTCTGCGGCTCGCGTCGAATGACCGATCGTCCACAGGACCTGATCCGACCTTTGCCCGCTCGGTCTCACGAGACGCAATTACCGCGCTGCTGCATCATTCGCCCAGCAGACGAGGCTGTCCGAGTCCTCGAGGACGTCGGGAGGCACTTCGTAATAGTTCTTGAGCGTCTGCTTCTTGTTGGGCCGGAACGGCTTCATCTTCTCGTTCGTGTAGTTCGTCCGGCTCTTCTCATCGGTTTTGAAGAACAGCCGCCGGTCGTGAATGATGCCAAAGAAGGTGTGACCACGGTAAAGTCCATAGCCGCCGAACATGGCGCGGCAGGACAGCCCGCGCAGATCCGCGAGCTGGTCCAGGACGAAGTCCTTGAAGGACTCCTCCTTCACAGCGCCTTTCTTGGATGCCGTCCGCGTCGCCATGGCGGTCACGTTTTTCTTGCTCTTCTCCTCCGCCGCTCAGGGCACAGATGATAGGCAGCTTATCGCTTCCCCGGAGCTTTTGCCATGCCAGCCCCCTCATGCTTGCGTCTGGCCTTGAGATACTTGCGCCAGGGCTGCCAGTAATACGCTGGCCAGCCTTTCTTTACGTCCGCATGATCGTGATCCGGGACATTGACGTGCGTCAGGCGCAGCTCGGTTGCACCTCGGACTTTCCGGAGGCGCAGGATCAGGATGGAGTCATCGTCGCCGGCCCGCCAATAGCGGCTCCGCCAAGTCTGGACGATCATACGGCCTGGAACGAGCAGCAAATTCTTTCCGCGGAGCACCCCGTTGAACGCCGTGAAGGAGGCGCCGACTTTCGGAGTGATGCGCACCCTTCGCCCGGTGATGGCACGATGCTGGGCCGCATTCAAGTAGGCGTCATAAACTGATCGGGGCGAAGCGTTCAGGGTCACGCGCTGTTCGATGGTTCTGGCCAAAGCAGGGTTCTCTTCCTCGATCACGCCTCCTCGATCACCGAGAGACGTGAGCCTTCATTCCAGATCCGGTTGGCCCTTCCCCCGCTCCAGGTAGCCGCGGAGGCTTTGAGTGAGAAAAAATGACCAGGCGCTCGAGCACATGTCGGCACACTCGAGCGGGGCCAGGCCGGCGTGCGTGAAGGTGAGCGTCGAGCGGTCCTTCGCGGTTTCCGCAATCTCGAAGCGAATCTTGGTGCCGACCCAGTCGTGCAGATCGGAGAAGCCGGTGGCGACCGGATGCGTCTGGTCGGTACACTCCCACTCCACGCAGCGGTTCGGCTCGAGTCTGAGAATTCGGACCGTCGCCGAGAAGCCGGCTTTGGGAAAGCGGAAGGATGCCTGACCGCCGACGCGTTCCTCCATGGCGCAGAAATCCGTCCACCAATTGCGGATGCCTTGCTGTGTGGCGAACTGTTCGTACAATCGTCCCGCAGCAACCGGATACTGCAACTGAAGTGTAAAGTTTGCGCTGCTCATTGTTTCGCGCCTCGCGTCGGTCGACGACAAGATCTCTGGTCGACGAGAAGGTTACAGGGCCTTGGCCAATCGGTCCAGGCAGCCCGTCCATCCCATGCCGTGCCGGTCCCTGGTCTCGCTGTTCGGGAAGCGCTCATGCGTGATGGTGAGGACCGTCGTCTCTCCACGCGCCTCGAACAGCAGGGTGACGAGCGTCTCGCCGACATCGCCGAGATCGACGCCTCCGCAGCCCTTGTTGCCTTCCCAGGCGAAGGTGAAGACCAGCCTCTCCGGCGGGGCGATCTCTTTATACGTCCCGATCACCGTGTGGATCTCACCCGAGGGGTCCTTCATCTCGATGCGGTAGCGGCCCCCGACGCGGAGATCGACCTCGGCCACCGGGGTGGCAAAGTCGTCCGCGGGGGCATACCACCGTTTCAGCGCCTCCGGTTGGGTCCACGCCGAGAAGACTTTCTCCCGCGGCGCGGAGAACGTGCGTGAGAGGTGGAGCGTCGTGGCTGAGGTATCGGTTTTTGTGGCCATGAGGGGTCCTCCTTGGAGTGAGCTTCGGATAAGTATTCCGCGAGTCGATCGAGCTGACTGTCCCAGAACCGGCGGTACCGGGCGATCCAGGCCTCGGCATCCTTGAGCGGCGACGCCGACAGGACGCAGCGCCGCACCCGACCTTCCTTTTCGCGCAAGAGGAGACCAGCCTGCTCTAAGACCCGCAGGTGCTTCGAGATCGCGGGCAGAGACATGGCGAAGGGATCGGCCAGCGAGGTGACGGTCGAGTCGCCCGTCGCCAGGCGTTCGAGAATGGCGCGGCGGGTCGGATCGGCGAGGGCGGCGAATGTGGCGTTGAGTGACATGGTTATTATTTAACCTTTTGGTTAAATATATGCCGGTGACTCGGTATTGTCAATGGGGGCCCGTGAGGATTTTGTCGGGTCCCTTTTGTAAGGCGGCAGGGCACAAGGCGACAAAAAAGTTCGCAGAGTTCGATGAGGAGATTGCCCAGGGTGTCACCCGACCCTGATGATAAACTGGAATCAGACCACGGACGCAGGCCGGACTCCATGTTGATACCTCCCAAGGGCAAGCGCGCGAGGCTGAAGGTGCTGGTCGCCATGCTGGTCGTGGCGGCGGGTCTCCTTGCGGCCTCCTGGGTCACCGGTCGGGGCGGCTTCGACCTCTCCACGCACAGCGTGCCGCCCGAGCAGATCATGGACGGCGGCCCCGGCAAGGACGGCATTCCGGCCATCCTGACCCCCCGTTTCGTGACGGCCTCGCAGGCGGACTTTCTGAACAACAATGACCGTGTCCTGGCATTGAGCCGGGGCAGGGAAGCCAAGGCCTATCCCATCAAGATCCTGAACTGGCACGAGGTCGTCAACGACCGCCTCGACGGCCGGCCCGTTGTCGTGACCTACTGCCCGCTCTGCGGCACCGGCATCGCCTTCGATGCCACGATCGGAAACGCCACCTACACGTTCGGCGTGTCCGGGTTGCTTTACCAGAGCGATCTGCTCATGTACGACCACCAGACAGAAAGCCTCTGGTCACAGATCTCGATGGAGGCCGTGGCGGGACCGCTGACCGGCTCGAAGCTCGAGCCCGTCTACCTTGTTCACACGACCTGGGGCGAATGGAAGGCGGAACACCCGGCAACGCAGGTCCTGTCCACGCGAACCGGATTTTTCCGGGATTACAGCCGGGACCCCTATGATGGGTACGCGCAACGCCGCGACCTCATGTTCGACGTCACCCATTTCGATCCGACCTATCATCCCAAGGCCTGGATCGTAGGCGTCGAGATCGACGGAACGGCCAAAGCCTACGCTTTCTCCGAGCTGGAAAAGACAGAAACACCGGTCCGGGACCGCGTGAACGGACGGACCCTTGTCATTCAATTCAACCGTCAGGCCGCGAGCGCAACGGTGAGCGACGAGGACGGCAATCCGATCCCTTCCGTCATGGCCTACTGGTTCGCCTGGTACGCGTTCCATCCTGACACCACGACGTTCCAAGCCCAGTGAGCACCAGCACCGAGCTACCCCGCCTGATGGAAGGAAACCGTGACCGATTGCGGTGACACAAAAAAAGGCCCCTCGGATCGATCCGAGGGGCCCTTTATTCCTGAGCGAAACTCGAAAACCGACGTCGCTACGACAACCCCAGTGCTTCGCGCGTCGCCGGCCCCACGACACCGTCCGCGGGCAGTCCTTGCTTTCGCTGAAAACGCTTCACCGCCTCCTGGGTCTGTGCTCCGAACGTGCCGTCCACCTGGACTCTAACGCCCGCGTGTCGCAGCGCCCGCTGGATGCTCTTGACGTCGGGTCCTTGCATGTGCGGCTTCTTCAATCGAACCACCCTGCCGTCGGCGCTCGTGCTGGCGAAGATCGCCCTCCGTTCGAGCAAGTCCCGTGTCTGCTTCCCGACGACGCCGTCGGGCTGCAGCCCGTGTTTTCGCTGGAACCACACGACGGCCGCCTTCGTGTCGGCGCCGAAGTAACCGTCGACCTGGACCGGCACGCCAAGGTCCTTCAGCGCGAGCTGGACGGACTTGACGTCCTTCCCTCGCATAGCCGGACTCTTCAGGGCCAGCACGCGGGCTCCGGCGACCGGCCGTGACGTGGTGGCCGCGCGCCCGGGCCGGGCTTCCGCGCGCCGCGCGACGCTGGTCTGGCCGCGTCCGAGGTCGCGTTCCAGCCGTGCCAGCCTCACCTTGAGATCCCCGTTTTCACGGGTCGCCTCATTGAGCCGCCCCTGCAGCTCATCCCGTAGGAGCGTCGCCTCGCGGAGCTGCGCTTCGAGCTGCGCGCGCTCGTCGGAGAGGTCCTGCACCGTGCTGCGGAGCTGCTCGAGCTGCGCCAGCAAGGCCGGTGGCCAGTAATCACACCCGCCGAGACTCATCGCGAGGACGAGCGCACACGCGAAAAACCCTCGGCGCATCTCGGTCCGTGTTCCTTTCATCATATCCCTCCCTGGTTACTGCCTCCTCGACCAAGCACTCCGCAAGCTGATCGGGGGCGCCTGCTCCCCCACGCGAGCCGGTGGACGGACGGTATATCGACTGGATGAAGTGGAGGAAATGGAAGAGGATCCGTGCACGGTTGGAAGGTTAGACTACCGTAAAACGTCATCGTCTTCAAGAGCCCTTGACAGGGTCGGTCGTCTTGCTGCTACTGTCGCCGACGCGATGTCGAGTCCTGAGGAATGGAGGGCGCGCATGAGGAGAACGGGGTTGAAAGCAATTGGGACGGGAGCGGCCTGCTCGGGCCTGTTGTGCATGGTCTCCCTGGTGATGGGTTGTGGCGGTGTCGTGTACGCGGCGCAGGACCTGCCGCGCGAGGCGACGTTGCCGCTGGCCCTGGCGAGCAAGGCGGCGCTGGCCGCGGTCGAGCAGTGCGGGAAGGACGGCTTCAAGGTCAGCGCGGCCGTGGTGGATCGGGCCGGCGTGGTCAGGGCCTTGCTCCGCGCC
The DNA here is from genome assembly GCA_041563675.1 of Nitrospiraceae bacterium. GTDB lineage: Bacteria > Nitrospirota > Nitrospiria > Nitrospirales > Nitrospiraceae > JBFGRM01. Next base: position 5,607 of record JBFGRM010000150.1, read on the forward strand.
GACGGCGCGGGCTCACACACGACGGACAGCAGCAGAAAGAAAGCCTACACCGCGGCGAGCTTGCGACGGCCGACGACCGAGATGGCCGAGCTGGTCGCCAAGGTGCCCGCCATTCAGGCCCTGCGGGACATGAACGACGACATCCTCATTCTCGGCGGGGGCTTGCCGATCGAATATGACGGGGACGTGGTCGGCGCGATCGGGGTGGGCGGCGCGCCCGGCGGACATCTGGACGACGCCTGCGCGCAAGCCGGTCTCGACGCCATCGGCGCGGCGCGCAAGGTCCCGGAGAAGAAGTAGCCCGCGCGATCCGGCCCGGAGGGGATATTGCGCGGGCAGGGGTGTCGAAGGAACCTCAGCGCACTTCGTCAAAGAATGCGCGGGGGAGCCGGGCGAGGCGAAATTGGACGTGCAGGATGATGAGCAGAACGCGGGCCAGGCTGAGCCACACGCCGGCCTTGACGAACTTGCGGGAGTCGGTCAGCACCGGCGGTGACAGGAGAACAGGGGTGGTGTGTTGTGTGAGGCGCTCGCAGAAGACCACGTCTTCGAGAATCGGCTGCTCCGGAAAGCCGCCGAGTCGCTCGAAGAGACCGCGGCGCACGAAGAGCGCCTGATCCCCGTAGATGATTTTGGTCCGGCGGCATCGCAGGTTATCCAGACGAGA
>JBFGRM010000151.1:0-6249 GCA_041563675.1 Nitrospiraceae bacterium
CCTTCCTCCTCCCTCAGGTTCCCGCACATGTATGGGTACCGCTAAGCTATTAAAGCAATGGAAGATTGTGATTGTCTACCGGCCGATTTCCGCGAGGGGGGCGTCCGTCACGAAGACGGCGCCTCGGGGATTGGACCCGAGGGAATTGGACTCGTTCAGACGCTCCCGGGGCGGAGTGGTGTGGCATTCCGGCGTCGTGACGAGGCCCCAATGCCAGTTGTCTTGACAGACATTTTCGACCAGGAGGGCCTCGGCGTGATGAAAGAGCAACATGCCGCTCATCAGATTGTTGCGGCAGGTGTTGCGGACCAAGTCGGGACAGGTCTCCGGATCGCGCGCCGCGATCCCGAAGTGGTGGTTGGCATAGCAGACATTCTGGGCCAGGTAGGGTCGGGCGCCCGCAAACGAGAAAATCCCCGATTCCCGGTTGTGGCAGACCTCGTTCCCGATGAGTGAGGGACGGCAGTTCGGGCCATAGAGCACGACACCTGACAACAGTCCCTCCGTGGCGCGACAACCGGCAATGGTGCAGTTGGAGTCGAGGATGTTGATCGCCGAGTTCTGATCGCTTCCGACATAGCGAAACGTCACGCCCGAGATGCGCCCTCCCGTGACTTGCTGCAGGTAGAGGGGCCCACCACGACGGGAAAAAATCTGCACCCGGTCTCGCCCGGCTCCGACCAGCCGGATCGATCGTCCTGTCACGAAGATCTTGTCCTCGTACACGCCCGGCCTGATGAACACCTGGTCTTCGGGCTGTGCGTCCTTGAGGGCCGCGCTGGGGCGCACGTACGCGTCCGCATCTCGGCTGTCGACGACGAGCGTCCGCCCGCCGAGGGGATTCGTCGGCGGCTCGGTGAGCTCGGTCTCCCCCAGGTCGACGGCGTCCAGCTCATGCCGCCGGTGCTCGCCTTCATGCTGCTCCGATTCGCCGGGTCCCATGGGTCCACCTCCACGCACGGGGACGAGCCGCGGGGCGAGTATATTTTAATGCCTGCCCGAGCTTGTCAAGGCTGGTGCCTGTGGCCTAGTCACGGACCTCGAGGCCGAGCATCGCGGCCAGCCCAGGGATGGTAAAGGGCTGGTGGATGTCGACGCGCACGATGTCCAAGCCGGCCGCGGTCATGGCCAACTGCGCAAGCTGCGCTCGGATCGGCCGGGGCCGAACGCGCTGCGGCAAGCCTTCCAGCTCAATGACTTTGGCGACCGTCAATGTCCCGGGATGGACCAGCACGAAGTCCACACAGATCATCGAGATTCGGCGAAGCACCCAGGCCGCAAGGGCGTGGTCCTCGGGATCGTCGGCCTGCACCAGGAGCACACGGCTCAGGGGAACCTTGGCGAACACGAGGTACTGCTCTTGGACCGCCAGCCGCAGCACATTGTAGAACGCGGCTTCCTCCTTCGTGAACATTTCTCGTGGCTGTAGAGAGAGCCCGTCGGGAAGGCGGGGCTCGTCCGGTGGCGAGTCCCGGCGGGTCGCTCCGGACCAGAGATACCAGGCCACAGCCGCTGCCATGATGATCACTGCCATGAGGGCAAGTGTTTCAACCATATCGCCTCCTTGGTCAGCGTCGCGCTCCTGCCGATGGAGTTTTTAGATGTCGATGCCGTCCCGGGGCCAGCACCCCCAGGATGACCGCCGCCTTGGCCCCGGTCACGGCCGGGACATTCGCGCATCGACCGTGCCAGGTCTCGTAGGCGAGGATCGCGAAGGCCACCGCCTCGAGCGATTTGCTATACCACCCCAGGTCTTCCAGGGTGTAGACCGGCGTCGGCGCGAACTCCTCCCGGAGATCGCGCATCAGGGTGCGGTTCAATGCGCCGCCGCCCCCAACGACCACTTCCCCGACCTGGCCCCGAATCCATCGGGTCGCGTCCGCGACCGACCAGGCGGTAAGTCGTGAACAGGTTGCCAGGACGTGCTCCGGCCTGAGCCCGCGCCGCCTCGCCTCCGCGAGGACCCGGAGGACAAAGGCCTCGCCGAACTCCTCGCGGCCCGTCGACTTGGGTGGGCGACGCCGGAAGAAGGGATGCGCGGTGAGCTTGGCGAGCAACCGGACATCAGCCATGCCCCGGGCGGCCCTGCGGCCGCCCCGGTCCATCAACTCGCGGCCCCGCGAGTAGTGCCGTACCAGCGCGTCGAGCACCATGTTCGCTGGTCCGGTGTCGAAAGCCCGGACTGTGCGCAGGGACGGACGCGCTGGCAGGTAGGTCACGTTGGCGATGCCGCCGAGGTTCACGATCAGGCGTGCCCGCTGGGGATGACGAAACAACACGTAGTGGGCGTAGGGCGCCAGCGGCGCACCCTCGCCTCCGACTGCAAGATCGCGGGTGCGAAAGTTCGCCACGGTTGCGACCCCCGTTCGCTCTGCGATGACGGCCGGCTCGCCGATCTGCAGCGTGGAACGAATCCGGCCCACGCCGGGCTCGACGCGGACGTTGGGGAGGTGGTGCACGGTCTGCCCGTGCGAGCCGATCAACTTCACGGCCTGCGGGGATATGCGTGATTGCTGCATCACCCGAAGGGCCGCTCTGGCGAACAGCTCGCCAACCACCACGTTCAGATGGCACACCTCGGCGACGGTGCCGGAGGACGCGACGGCGAGCAGGCGGCGGGAGAGCGAGCGGGGGTAGGGCACCGTGACATGGGACAACATCCGAACCCGAAGAGATGGCCCTTGTCCCCGGATCTCGACGAGCGCGGCATCGATGCCGTCGCCTGATGTCCCGGACATCAGCCCGATCACCTTCATACGATCAAGCGCCCCATCAGGCGTGACTGGTCAGATCGGTTCATCTCGATCACTCGGCCTAACATGGCCTGGCCGGGGATCAAAGCGGCGTGGTCCTTAATCCGTTGGCCGCGCGTGCTTTGCCCTCTCCCAGACCATGCCGGTCTGCTCCTTCGCCGAGAAGCCCAGCTTCTCGTAAAAGGCCTGCTTGTCCCGCGTGCACAGCCAGAATAGCTCAACCCGCTTCAGGGATGGATGGTGCAGGATCTGATGCATGATCTTCGATCCGATGTCCTGCCCCTGGTAGGCCGGATCGACGATCACGTCCCAGATCGAGGCACGGTATACAGAATCGGTCAGCACCCGGCCAAATCCCACCATACGCTCCCCATCCCAGGCAGAGAGAGCCAGATCGGAGTTTGCCAGCATCTCCCGGATGTCGCCGATGCTGCGTCCTTTGGCCCACGGGGCGTAGTCATAAAGCTCCAGAAGGGCCCTGAGATCGAAATCTTTTCGCTCGGAAAATGTGACCATGGGCTTGAGACTTGACGAGTCCTGTATTATTTATAGGTCATTGAACGGGTGATACGAATAGTGAGCACTCCAGAACCATGACCGAGGGTGAGGGTGGCTGAATGGCGACTCAGGTGCGGACCTGCCCGAAATGTTTTCAGTTGATGTGGGTCAAGGATGAGGACATCGAGCATCCGGACGAGAACACCATCCGCTTTAAGTGCCCGCATTGCCAGGAGACCGTCCGGTTCAAGCTCGTTTCCGAGGGGACCAACGCCATCGGCCCCAAAATGGGCCACTGACTTATTCCATCCCCCGTCCTGCTCCCTTGAGCTCGGGGTCCTTGCCCGGGAGGATCTTGTGGAGCGCGACCCGGTACTCCTTCAAACGCGTCTCGTCCGACGTGCCCATCTTGCTCGCAAGCTCGCGCTCCATGCGCTCGACCTGATCCAGGGCCATCAGCAGGTCTTGCACCGCCGAGAGCACGGCACCGGTCTCGAAGGCCTCCAGAGTCTCCACGAGAATCTCGGTCAGCCGGCGATAGTGTGAGGCCGTGGCCTGCCGCCGAAATCGGGAAATCGTCTCCTCGAAGGCGTCGATGGCCTCCGGCGTCGGCTTCAGCCCACCCGGGACCGCCTGCAGGAATACCACCGTCGGGACCTTGGCGCTGTAAGTCTTGAGCTGGGCGACAAGGCTCCCAACCGTGTCGAGCACCTGCGTCATTTCCATGCCTTGACTCCCCCGAATGACTGAGACATAACGCGCGGCAGGGAGCCTGTCAAGCATGCGTCCGGGCGAGGCTCAGACCAGCGACGCCGCGCGCAGCGCGTCGCAGACGCGGTCCATGTCGTCTGGCCGGGGCGCCGAGAACTCCGCATACTGATCCGTCTCCGGATGCGCGAACCCCAGTGTCCTCGCATGCAGCATGACGCGGGGCACGACGAGCCCCGCGAGCTCTCGCACGCGCCTGCCCCCGTAGGTCGGATCGCCCAAGATCGGATGACCGATGGCGGCCAGATGGACGCGGATTTGGTGGGTGCGTCCCGTCCGCGGTGTCACCTCCACCAAGGTCGCCTCCAGCCGAAATCGCTCTCGCACGCGGTACTGTGTCGCGGAGGCTCTCCCGCGAGCGGTGCGCGCCGAGAATTTTTTCCGCTCCTTCATGTCCCGCCCGATCGCGAGCTCGATGAGGCCTGCCGACTTCTTCATACGTCCCCACACCAGCGCCTCGTAGACCCGGGTAATAGTGTGGTGCTTGAACTGGGCGGCCAGTGCGCGATGCGCGCTGTCGCTCTTCGCCACCACCATCACGCCTGAGGTTTCCTTGTCCAGGCGATGGACCAGACCTGGACGCTCCTTGCCGCCGATGGTGGACAGACTTCCCTCTGGGGTTGTGAAGTGGTGCAGCAGGGCATTTACGAGCGTTCCCGACCAATGGCCGGGCGCGGGATGGACGACGAGGCCGGCCGGTTTGTTTAGCACCAGCACGGAGGTGTCCTCGAAGAGAACCTCCAGGGGGATCGCCTCGGGGCGGATGTCGAGGGGCTCGGCGCGAGGAACGAGGAGGGTGATGCGGTCGCCGGGCCGGATCCTATAGCTGGCTTTGACGACCTCCGCGTTGACGCGAATCTTGCCTTCGTCGATAAGGCGCTGAACCGCGGCGCGCGACAGGGCCGGCTCCCGACCGGCGAGAAAGAGATCGAGGCGCTTCGGATTCTCTCCGGCCGTGACGATGACCTCGGTCTCTTGTTGGTATCTGGGCATGCACCGCGGATCACGCTGTCGGGGGCCTGAGAGAGGGGGAGAGGGAATCAAGCGGGCCCGCCGGGGAGGGCGCGCTCGCGCCGGGCACGTTCCGCGATCTTTTTGCGCAGGCGAGCCTTCTCTAGGCTGACCCTGGCCGCCTCTACTTCCGAAGGGAGCCCGCCCACTTCCACTCGTCGCTCCGCCTCGGCGACAGCCGTTTCGGCTCGTCCGACGTCGATGTCCTCCGCCTTCTCCGCAATCTCGGCAAGGATGGTGACGTTTCTGGGCGTGACTTGGGCGAACCCCCACAGCACGGACATGAAGCTGTTGTCTTCGCCGACGCGGTAGCGAAGCTCGCCAATTCTCAGCGTCGACATGAAGTGGCAGTGACCCGGCAGGACTCCGAAGTCTCCCTCGACGCCGGGCGCCGTGACCTCGTCGACCTCCTGGCTGATCAGGAGCCGTTCGGGTGTCACCACCTCAAGAAGTATTTTTCCTGCCATTTTTTCCTGCCGTCGTCTCGTAAGTGGGTAAGAGGGTAATTTAGTAATTGTACCTTCCCGCAATTACCCACTTACCTAGATACCCCTGTAGTGCCCCCGTGGCGTCAACTTCTCTTGTATCCCAGCTTCTCCCCTTTGGCGACGACTTCCTCGATGGGGCCGACCATATAGAACGCCTGCTCCGGAAGGTCGTCATACTTTCCTTCGACGATGTCCTTGAAGCTTCGCACGGTGTCTTTCAGCTTCACGTACTTTCCGGGCGACCCGGTGAAGGCCTCGGCTACGTGGAACGGCTGCGACAGGAAGCGCTGCATCTTCCGGGCGCGCGCGACGAGGAGCTTGTCGTCCTCGGACAATTCGTCCATGCCCAGAATCGCGATGATGTCCTGCAGATCCTTATACTTCTGCAGGACCCGCTGGACCTCCCGCGCCACCTTGTAGTGCTCCTCGCCGACGACCTGGGGGTCCAGGATGCGTGAGGTCGAATCGAGCGGATCGACCGCGGGATAGATGCCCAATTCGGCCAAGCCGCGGGAAAGCACGGTGGTGGCATCCAGGTGCGTGAAGGCTGTGGCCGGCGCCGGGTCGGTCAGGTCGTCGGCGGGGACGTAAATCGCCTGGACGGAGGTGATCGAGCCTCTTCGCGTCGACGTAATACGCTCCTGCAAGGTTCCCATCTCCGTGCTCAGAGTCGGCTGATAGCCCACCGCAGATGGCATCCGTCCGAGCAAGGCCGAGACCTCGGAGCCGGC
>JBFGRM010000152.1:0-6223 GCA_041563675.1 Nitrospiraceae bacterium
CCGAACACGCCGCCGAGAACCCACCCTCCCACGACGTCCGTTGCGTAATGCCCACCGACATACACGCGGCTGAACCCGAACAGCACGACCAGCGGCCAGGCCACCCAGCCGGTGACGGGATACAAGACCTGGAAAAACGCGGCCGCGGTCGCGGTGTTCAGTGCGTGGTTCGACGGAAAGCTGAATGTGCCGCCGCACCCCACGACCTCATGAATCTGCTGCAGGGCCTGGCAAGGTCGCGGCCTCGCCGTGAGATGCTTGATCTGCGCGCCGATGAAATCGCCGAGCACGATCAGGACGGCGAGCGTCGGGGCACCGATGAGAGCCTGGCGGCGGTGCATCCAGAGCCAGTATCCCGAGGCCAGGAGGATCGGCACGGTCAGCTGGCCCGGGCGACCCAATTGAAGCATCACCTCGTCGAGGAGCGGGGACTGTCCCGCGAGGCCGTTGATGGCCTGAAACATAGTGAGGTCCCACTCCATCATGATCTCACAGGGACCGATCCCCCGCCATGGCTTCCTGGTTCATGGGAGCGCCTCGCACAGTCACGCGACAGCATTACCAAATCGAACAAATAGAAGAAAGCAACGTTTATGATCAGAGGCGGGCGGGCATTCTGGCAGACAGCGGGCATGTTGCTCACGGTTTCCCTGCTGCTCGTCGGGTGCCTCTCGCATCCTCGCCTCGAAACGGCGTTGTATGACCATGCCGGTGTCGTTGTTTCGCTCAAGGAGTTTCCCGATGCGTCCGTTCAGGCCAGTCATCCGATGGTGGTGGAGCCAAGCCTCATGGCCAGCCTGCTCGCCGGTCTCCGCGTCCAAGCACACCAGACCCTGATTGAGTCGGCCCTGAGTGGAGAGACCCCGGTCGTCCCGGTGTTTAGCCCCTCGGAGATCGACCTTCTCGCGCCGCTTCTGGCCGATGCGCTCAACCGAGCCACCGCCGTCGAACAGGTGCGCTTCCGACTGGAGGGGTCCGAGGACGGCATCCGCGTGACCCGGGCGGGCTCGCTCTTCTTGACGGAACGCGACGTCATTGTGTGGCTCACTCATTACGGTCGAATGCCCCAGCGCCCGCCGACCCTGTCAAGACCCTCGCAGTCCTTCGACCGTTCCAAGCGCTGGACTTTGACGTTCGTGCCGGCTGCGGCGATGGTCAGTCGCGGCGTCGAGACGATCGTCCCGGCGGACGCCGCCGAGCTTCACGCGCTGGCGATCAACCTTCAGCTCCTGGCGCGCGCCTCGGGTCGCGGGAAACCGGCGGCCTCAGAGGGTGGGGATACCGACAGGGTCCCCGTCGATGAAGAGCCGACACAGGACGCCGAAGCGATGGAGGAGGACCTTCAGCGGTTGCGTCGATCGCTACAGGAGCAAGAGCGGCGGCTGCAGCAACTCGAGCGCCAGCTCCAGGGAAGGTAATTAGGTAAACCGGTAAGTGGGTAAGTGATCATTAAGCGTTAATCTCCTTGTTTTCTTCCCAATTACCTATTTACCAACTTACCGAATTACCTCTTCAGCCATGCGCCCGAGCGAGATGGAACATCCACTGCGTGAGCGTCACCGCACCAAGCACGAGGCAGCCCAGCAAGGCATCCGTCGCTCCGGTCGGCCAATCCAGTGAATAGGACAGCAAGAACCCCGACAGGGCGATCAGCCCGCCCGCAAGTGCGGCGACCACCGGGACGGCATGGAAGCGCCGGGCCAGTCTGAGGCCGACCATCGTCGGCAGCAGCAAAAATGCAAACGTGAGCAGCGGGCCCGCCGTCAGCACCCCAAGGGACACCGTCATTCCCACCAGCGCGTAGAGTATCAAGTCCCACGCCCAGACCTTCTTGCCCATTGACAGCGCGACGTCGCGGTCCACGCAGACCAGGAGCAGATCGCGGCGACAATACCACAGGATCGCGGCGACGGCCGAATAGAAACCCAACAGCAGCAGGATGTCCGTGTCCGAGATCGCAATGATTTGTCCGCGCAGGAGCTGAACCACGCCGACCTCAGGGATATGCTCGGAGGCGAGGAGCAGAATCGTCACCGCGCCGGCAAAGACGTAGACGGCGCCGATTCTCCCCTCCACCAGCCCACGCCCCTGTCGCTCGAGTGCGGCCAGCAAAAGCAGCACGCCCGTCGTGAGCACCGTCGAGCCGATCAACGCGATCAAGAAATCGCTGTGCGGTCCCTTTCCCTGGTGAAATGCCAGGTGCCAGAAAATCGCGGCCGCCACGCCAGTGGCCGAGACCTGGGGGAGCGCCACACCCAAAAACACCATCCGGCGCGCGTACATGAGCACGCCGATGAGCGGCAGGACGAGTCCGGTCAGGATGCCGCCATACAGCGCATTTCTGAGGACATAGGACGGATGCAGAATTTCAAGGAGCTCGCTCACGACTGCGTCGCCTCGGTTGGAGCCAGCAACCTGCGTTCACGGTCCACGAGGACGTCGATGCGACTCCAAATCAGCCGCGAATCCTCGATCAGCATGACCTCTCGGACCACTTCTTGGAGAGCGGGGACGAAGTGGTCCGCCCAGAGCATCGTCAAGCCCTCCTCCGACCGGAGCCTGGCCAGCAGGACGACCATCGACCGGACGGAATCTCGATCGAGGCTCGCCAGCGGCTCATCCATGACGAGGATCGCCGGGTTCGTGGCCAGGGCGCGGGCAATGAGCACGCGCTGCTGTTGCCCACCCGAGAGATCGGTGTAGGCCTTGCAGGCCAGCTCCTTCGCACCCACCTCCTCCAGCGCCCAGGCGATGCGCCGCTTAGCCTCCTCGCCCAGCCGCCGCCACGGCTTCACGCCATCGTAGGCCCCCATCTCCACAACCTCGTACACGGTCAACGGAAGCAGACTGCTGACCGTTGCCCGTTGCGGAACGTACCCTACCCCTCCGCCTCGGTCTCCGCTCGCGGTGCGGAGGCGCACCTCCCCGGCAAGGGGGCGAAGGACCCCCGCCACCGTCTTGAGGAACGCGGTCTTTCCCGATCCGTTCGGGCCGAGAACGGCGACGGACTGGCCGGGAAAGACGTCGAGTGTCACGTTCCGCAGGACCGGGTGACCGGGGTACCCGATCGTCACATCACGGAGCGTGAGGATGGGTTCAGCCATGGGTCAGCGCCGTGCCTGGCCAGTCCGAACCTGGACAGCCTGGAGGATCGAGTGGAGGTTGAATTCGATCAAATCTTCATAGGTCTTCACGTCCGGATTCCCTCCCACCATGATCAGAAACTTGGCGACGGTCGCGCCGGTCTGTTCTGCCACCCAGTTCGGGAGTTGCTCTCCGAAGTGAGGTTCACGGAGGACGAGCTTGACCTTCTGCTCCTTCATGCGATCGACCAACCACACCAGGTGACCCTGTGTCGGCTCGATGCCCGGCCTGATCTCGATCTGCGCGACCTCTTCAAGCCCGAATCGCTCCGCAAAGTAAATCGTGTCCTGATGGTATGAGACAAACTTGAGGCCGCGCAGGGGCTCGGCCATCTTCAGCCATCGCTCCAGTTTTCCGTCGAGGTGCGCATGAAACCTCTTGAGGTTAGCCTGGAACACCGGTTTTCCCGCGGGGTACACCCGCGCAAGTCCCTCCGCAATCGTCTCGGCGATCACCTTCATGTAGACGGGATCCAGGTTGAAGTGCGGATTGCCGAGCGGATGGACATCACCTTCACGCCGCAACAGCGAGCGCGGGATCTGCTTCGGCTTGATCTTGACGGCGCAATCGATGTAGCCGGAGCCACCGGGCAGGATGGCACGGTTCCGCGCCACGTCGATCAGCGCCGGAAGCCAGGCGTGCTCCGCCTGGAGACCCAGGACGACAAGCACGTGCGCCTGGTTGAGCTTGGGGACAAAGCTCGGCTTGATGGGAACGCCGTGGGGATCCTCCCTGCCCTTCGCCAGGCTCTCCACGGAAACCAGCTCGCCGCCGATCCGGCCCGTGATATCCGCCAGGTCGGGAATCGAGGTCACAACCCGGATCTTGCCCCCCTCCTCGACGGAGGGCTGTCCGGACATGCCCAGGCTCGCGAGCAGGGTGAGGAGTATCAGAGCTCCCGCACAAAACTGCTGGGAGGCCGATGGGGAGAGGGCTGGAGTGGGGGGACTTTGCTCAGTCACGTTCGGTAAATCCATGCTGATGACTTCCGATCACCACTTCCCACTGAAACAGAATCTGGTGGTTGTCCGACGCGTTTCCGTGATCAGAACGATTGTATTGAAGAAGAAAGCGCTGGAACTCGCTGGGATAGAAGGTGACATAGGGCGAGTAGGTTCGCACATCGGTTCTGTTTCCAGTCTGATTGACCGTCGAGCCGGTCAGACCCGTCAGGGGATTCGTCACCAGCGCCGGCTCGGTCAACTCCTGGTGATAGTCGAAACGGAATCCCGTTCGCCACCGCTTGCTGAACCGGTATTCGCCGTAGAGATACCCGCCCCAGGCTTGCTGCCTGACCGTGTTGCCAAAGACATCCCGGCGTCCCTGCCCGACATCGTGGAACACTTCACCGTGCAACGAAAAGCTCTGGCGAAGGCCACGCCCGAGGGGATACCACCGGTAGTGATAGTCGAGCGCGAGGATGTGGCGATCAATCGAGTCGCCTTCGAGGACGCCGCTCCCCTCCAGCGCCCTCGACTGCGGCGCATAGGCTGCTGACAAGCCTACCTCGACATTATTGTCGTCGTTCAGGTCATGATACAACGTTACCTTCCCGAGGACGGTATTGCCCTGTATTGGATGTTGGCGAAACGCGCTCAGCGGATCCTCCACCACTTCCCCGAACCGGCTCCCGTATGCCGCCGAGAGTTGCAAGTAAAAGGGGAGCGGGGCAAGCCACGCTATCTCTACGCCGTCAACCTGAGCTTCAGAGAAGAGCTGGGCGAGTGAAGGCGGACGGTCGATTTGCGGCAGGTCGTGGGAGTGCCGCCTCGCCAAGTATCCAAACTCGCCGAAAAACCGGCCGCCACGGATGGAGAGGTTGTAGGGAAGGCTGGTCGTCTGGATGGCCGCCTCCTCGATGTGGAAGACAGCTTTTCCGAACTCCGCTGATCCCGTCCGATCGTCCACCGATTCGGCGTGTCCCCCGACCACCACATAGGCTCTGGCGTAGGGATCCACATCGGCTGAGGCGAACAACTCAAGCGTGCGGAGATTTGCATGCCAGTTTGGTGGAAATCGAGTGCCGACCATGCCGTTGGCGTCGACTCCGTCGCCGCCGACCCGCCGCTGGCGACGCTGGGTATAGCCCCCGACGGCTTCAATGACCAGCCCCAGCGCCGGGTTGAAGCGGTTGAGAACTTGCTGGCGTTGCAAGATCGCCTGCTCGCGATCATCTCTTCCAACATCGAGCTCTCTCGGGACGTCGAGCGGCATCCCTCCCGGTCGCCCAGTCATATCCTTCGGCTCTACGGTCACGTCGGCGCCGGGGAAGCGGCCCTTGACACTCGAGCTCTTCCGGGTGGGAGACGTCCCCTCCCCCTTCCCGCCCTGTTGCGAGGGCTCCGCCACTGGGGTTTGCGCCATCTCGTCCCCGCGACTTGCGTTCTCGACCTGAGCGACTCGTACCCGAACGTCCTGGAGCCGCCTCATTGTGTCGACCGCTACACTGCCGTCGATCCGCACGGGGCCGACCGGATCGAACCAGCGCGGCTCCGCGGCGGCGTCCGTCGCACCTGCCTGCGTCATCACCACCCCCATGACGAGCGCGAGGCCGGCGGCGGTCCCTCGCACACGGCCTCTCAACTCCTTCGCCGGCGGCGAGGCGTGTCTGCTGAAGAAATGATGACCTATCAGCACCTTCATTGCTGCTCCCTCCTTGCGTGGTCGTGTGAGACGGGTAGGGAGCCAGCTCCCTTCCCGCGCGAGTCCGTGACTGTGCACGGGAGCACAGGAAATTCCGCACAGCGTCCGGCTCTCGAATTTGTCCAGGAAACCTGCTCAGGAGAGAGGAGGACCGCGGGGAGAGGCCAGTGGGACCGTGACGTCCCTCGGCAGCAGGACGGAGCTGAGATCAGGTCGATCGAGTGGCCGGGGCCATCGGTCGACCACCTCAAATGCCAGGAGGGTGAAGGAAGTTGTGAGGTGGTGCTGGACCCACTGACAGAGGTCGAAGTCAGAATGCTGGTGCCCGTCATGGTCCGCTGCCGCGAGCTGATGGTGCACGCCGAGCGCCACACCGAAAGGCGCCATTACCAGCATGGCCGCGAGCGCCGCAAGGGCGACCAGAGTGCGAGGAGTC
>JBFGRM010000153.1:0-6194 GCA_041563675.1 Nitrospiraceae bacterium
ATACCGCACGCCGTGTGCTTCAGCCACACGCCCGGTCGCGAGGACGAACTGGTCGGGGAGGGGCAGGCCGCCGTGAGCCTGCCACTTCGCCGTGGCACGGGCGACGCCCTTGGCCTCGAGATGGTCCACCACGTTGGCTTCGTAGACGGTTCGATTGGCTTCGACGACGGCACGAACGTAGTCCGCCACCCGGCTCGCCGAGATCTCGACTTGTGTCGCGGACGGCGGGGTCGGAAAGAGCAACGCCCAGTATCCCGCGGCGGTCATGATCCCGACGAGGACGAGGACGATTCCCCAGATGGTGTGTCGGCTCATGGGTGAGGTCCCTTCAAGGGTTCGGCACAGGCTGCGGCCCGCCCGCACGGGCAAGGGATCGACAATCGCCGCCCAGCGAACGGGCTGCCGTAGGATAAAACACCCGCCATTGATTCAAAAGGGAAAACTCAGGCCCTGGAGACCACACTCCGGGTGATCCCCCCCTCCACTGAAGGGGTTCTCGGCACCCCGCGATCGATGAGTCGATCACGTCGTGTTTTCGCGGGCTTTCGTGTCGCCGTGTTATGCACCCTCCTCCCGCTCCCGCGGCCCCCCGTCTGGGGGACTGCGCCTCTGTGCGATCGCGGTATCTTAACAGGACACCTACCACTCGTGTGAGGGAGCGATGCCGCAAACACCGCGTAGGGAAATACGTGTCCCGCTCGATGGCAATATTGTGTATGCGGTCGGATTCGCCACGCAAGGAGGGGCCGTCAAGGACATCTCCATGCACGGCTGCCTGGTGCAATCGGATCGCCCTCCTCACCCGGCTTCGATGCTCTCCTGCCGGATCCTCCTGCCGGGACTCGACGAGCCAGTGGAAGTTCAGCTGGCGCTGGTGCAGTGGGTCCTGGGCAACCAGTTCGGCTTGAAAATCGTCGATATGTTCGCCGATACGCAAAAGCGCCTGCGCCGTTTTCTGGATGACAACTATGTCCAGCTCGCCCGGGCGAGGCGGGGTCGAGAAGGCCCCCGAAACGGTTCGCTGGAGTCTTCACGGTCAATCGTCGTGAGTCCGCTGTCGGGCTCCCTTTCAGCCGCTTCGTCGGTCGAGGGGAGGCTCCCGCTGCTTGGCTCCGAGTCCCGCGCGGTGTCCGGCTGCGTTGAGGATTCCGTGCCGATTTTACCTCAGGACCTGTCGGCCTTCGTCGGCTGGATCCTGGACGCGCGCCATGCCTTCGAGGAGAAGGCGCCTCTGCCGGCTCCGCCGATGCTGGAGTTCGAGGAATTCAAAGCCTGCGCCCAGTTCATCCAAACCCTGCTCCATCAATCCCAATCGGCACCATCCCGCTCGGCCGAGCCAGCCCCGCGCCAGGGCTCGCAGCACGAGGTCATCGCGTATCTGCTGAGCCAGCTCAAGAACGATCACCATAACAGGGCGCTCCGGAGCGCGCTGTCCCAATTGGCGGATGCTCAAAATGGACACGAACGCCCTTCACCTGACCAAGATGAAGCACTCGTCGTTGAGACCCAAACCGAGCGCCGGGCTCGCACGCGGCGATCCGCGCCACGCGTCAACAACCCAGGCCGGGCTCCACTGTCCGTCCGTCTCGCCCGGCTGACGGCAAGGTTCAAGCTTCCGTCCTGGCTCGCCGGAGTGTGAGGCTGGGCGTCGCGTTTCACGTCACGGTGTCACGCGCCTCTGACTCCCTCACGCCATGCACCTTCGCCATGGCACACCCATGACCTCGACTCGATTGATTGGCTTTGTGCCCCCCACTGAGTAGTGATACACTGGGGCCATCCCGGTGCACTCACATCCGGGACCAAGCGATGAGCCTTTCCTCTCTCTCTCATCCGGCAGTCCATCCGCGAACGTGGCGGGCCGGCAGGCGCCGCCGGGCCTGAGGACCCTCCATGCCGAGACCGAGCAAGAAGATCATTATCCTGGGCGCCGGGCGCGTCGGCAGGTCGGTTGCCGAGTCGCTCGTTCGCGAGGGCAACGACGTCACGGTGGTGGACGTGCATGCAGGCGCCCTGCAGGAGCTGCAGAACCGGCTCGACATCCGCACGGTCCTCGGCAACGGCGCCTTTCCGAGCACGTTGCGGCAGGCCGATGCGCAACACGCCGATCTCATTCTGGCCGTCACCGACAGCGACGAGATCAACATCACCGCCTGCCAAGTGACCTCGTTGCTCTTCCACACCCCCACAAAAATCGCCCGCATCCGCGCCGCCGAATACCTCGCCACGCCCGAGCTGTTCTCCGAGAAGGGCATCCCGATCGACGTCATCATCAGCCCGGACCAGGTCGTCGCGAGCTATATCAAGCGGCTCATCGAGTATCCCACGGCGTTCCAGGTGCTCGACTTCGCCCAAGGCAAGCTCGAGCTCGTCGCGGTCAAGGCCTACCACGGCGGGCCGCTGGTGGGTCACCAGTTGCGCGACCTGGCCGAGCATTTGCCGGGCATCGAGGCTCGGGTGGCGGCGATCTACCGCCACGACCGGGCCATCCTTCCGGAAGGCGACACGGTGATTCATGCCGGCGACGAGGTGTTTTTCGTCGCGACACCCTCCAACATTCAAGCCGTGCTCAGTGAGCTCCGCAAGCTCGAGCGCCCCATGGAGCGGATCATGCTCGCCGGCGGAGGCTATATCGGCCACCGGCTCGCGCTCTCCCTCGAACAGGCCGACTACGACGTCAAGCTGATCGAGCTGAGCCCGGACCGGGCACGAGTCTTGTCGGAGGATCTGCGGACCAGTATTGTCCTGCTCGGCGACGCCACGGACGAGGAGCTCCTGCAGAAGGAGGGGATCGAGGCCATCGATGCGTTTTGTGCCCTCACGAATGACGACGAGGACAACATTCTCTCGGCCCTCATGGCCAAGCGATTGGGGGCGAGAAAGGTGATGGCTCTGATCAACCGGACGGCCTATGTCGATCTTGTGCACGGCGCGAGCACGATCGACATCGCCATCTCACCCCAGCAGGCCACCATCGGCACCCTGCTCACGCATGTCCGTGGCGGGCGGGTCGCGTCGGTGCACTCGCTGCGCCGCGGCGCCGCGGAGGCGATCGAGGGCATCGCCACGGGCAGCCCCCGCTCCTCCTCCCTCGTTGGCCGCACGATCTCACGCATCAAGCTGCCCCCGGGGACGACCATCGGTGCGATCGTGCGCGGCGACGAAGTCATCATGGCGCACCACGATTCGATCGTGCAGGACGGAGATCACATCATCCTATTCCTCGTTGACAAACGCTACCTCGGGGACGTCGAGCGGCTCTTCAAGGCCGCCCCCTGAGCCCAGCCGCTGCCGTGCGTTTCGCCGCGATCCAGCGCATCATGGGGCTCCTGCTGGCAGTCTTCAGCACCGCCCTGCTCCCACCCATTGGCCTCTCGCTCTACTTTCACGACGGGGCGGCCCCGGCCTTCGCCCTCGCGTATGGCATCACGCTCGGCACGGGCCTCCTCCTCTGGCTTCCCGTGTTCCGCAACCGCGACGATGTCCGTGTCCGCGAGGGGTTCCTCATCGTGACACTGTTCTGGACGCTCCTCGCGTTGTTCGGGGCGCTGCCCTTTGTGCTCGCCGAGCGTCCGACCATGGGCGTCACCGACGCGTTTTTCGAGTCCATGTCAGGCCTCACCACGACCGGGGCCACGGTCCTCTCGGGAATTGACAGCCTGCCCGAATCCATCCGCTATTACCGGCAGCAACTCCAATGGCTCGGCGGCATGGGGATCGTGGTCCTGGCGGTGGCCGTGATGCCCATGCTCGGCGTCGGCGGCATGCAGCTCTACCGTGCCGAGACGCCGGGTCCCGCCAAAGAGAGCAAGCTGACCCCGCGCATCGCCGAGACGGCCAAGGCCCTGTGGTACATCTACCTCAGCCTCACCGTGGCCTGCCTGCTCGCCTACTGGTGGGCCGGAATGAGTTTGTTCGATGCCGTCGGGCACAGTTTCTCCACCATCGCCATCGGGGGCTTCTCGACCCACGACCAGAGCCTCGGCTATTTCCAGAGCACGACCATCAACCTCGTCGCGGTGGTCTTCATGTTGCTCGCGGGGATCAATTTCGCCCTGCACTTCCAGGCCTGGCACGCCAGAAATCCGCTGACCTACTTTCATGATCCGGAGGTACGCACGTACCTCGGCGTGATCCTCGTCGTGAGCACTTTGAGCATCGTGGTCTTGAACACGCTCGGGGTCTTTTCCGACATCGGCGCGGTCGTCGACCACGGGTTGTTCCAAGCGGTCTCGATCGCGACGACGACCGGGTTCACGACGACGGGTTTTCATGCCTGGCCGGCCTTTCTGCCCATCCTGTATCTGACGTCCAGCTTCATCGGCGGGTGTGCCGGCTCAACGGCGGGCGGGCTCAAGGTCATCCGAGTTCTGCTCCTGTACAAGCAGGGGCTGCGCGAGCTGCGACGCCTGATTCATCCCGATGCCGTGCTGAGCATCAAGGTCGGCGACAAGCCCATCGAGGATCGCATCATGAACGCGATCTGGGGATTCTTCTCGCTCTACGTGGTGAGCTTCGTCGTCCTCACCTTGGCCATGAGCGCCACCGGCACGGATCTGATTACGGCGTTCTCCGCCGTGACCGCCTGCCTCAACAACCTGGGCCCGGGACTGGGGGAGGTGAGCGCGACCTACGCCGGCCTCACCGACGTGGGCAAGTGGATCCTCTGCGCGGCCATGCTGCTCGGCCGGCTGGAGCTCTTTACGTTCCTGGCGCTCCTGACTCCGAGTTTCTGGCGGGGGTAGCCGGGTAGGATCCGCGCATGCGGCCGGCCGATTTCGGCACGACTGTCTGAAAGGATACGGGCGCTGAACACATCTCATGAGAAGAGAAGGTAGCCCAGGGAGCCCCTGATGGCCGAGCGCGACATCGAAACATTGCTGGGCGGATACGCAACCGGTACGTTGACCGAGGCGGAGCGTCGGCAACTATTCGAGGTCGCCATGCACAACCAGGAGCTCTTCGATGCGTTGACCGACGAGCAGGCGTTGAAGGAAATCCTCGATGATCCTCAATGCCGGCAGCGGATTTTACGCGCCTTGCAGGCCCGTGAGAGGAACGCCGCCGGACATACGCTCGGATCAGTGCTGCAATGGCTCCGGCGCCCGACCAACCTCGCGACAGTCGGCGGCCTGGCCGCCGGTTTCCTTGCGGTCTGGATGCTCATCGCGGTCCAGGAGGAAGCCACGCTGGCGCCGCGAGAGGGCGACCACGTCACCCGCGCGCTGGAGACGAAAGAGGATGCTGAGCCCGGGCCCGTTCCGGAAGCGGCAAGGGACTCCCTCGCCTCCTCCGACGTTGCTGCAGAGAAAGCGCGTGCAGACAGGGCCCGATCACAGAAATCCGCGCCCAGCGACCATCTCGCGTCGAGGGCTTCACCGGCCACCCCTGCACCCCGAGCGGGTCGGAAGCGGGACATGCAGCCCGCTCCTGTTCCCTCGATGACGCCAAGTCTCGCCGGCTCGGAAGCCCAACCGGGGTGGCTCACCTCCCATCATCGGCCACTGAAGGCCGGTCCCGCCCGGCAGTGGTACTATGCGCGCCTCGAGCCCGTCCCCATGAAAAAGAGCCGGGTTCAGCCCGAGGCGTTGCAAGACACACGAACTGAGGAGGCTGCGAGCGCACCCCCGCCCCAGGTCGGCCTGGAGCGCGCACAGACGGCCGGCGCCGTGAAGCCCCTGGGCCTCCGCTACAGCGTGCTCATCGAGCGTGAGGACGGTGAGTTTACTGAGACAAGTCCCGGCGGACCCTTTCGGTCGGACGATGCGGTACAACTGGCACTCGAAGTGAACGAGCCCGGCTACCTCTACGTCTTCCGGCTCGGCCCGCGTGGCACCTGGACCTGGCTCTTTCCGGCCGGCCCGGTTGGCCAAGGCAAGAAGCAACCTGGTGCGAGCGTCATCAGCGGGAGGCGCTATGTCCTCCCCGAGACAGGCGTGCTCCGGCTCTCTGGTGAGCCGGCGGCCAACAAGATGATCGTCATCTTTTCTCGCACCCCGCGGCGGGAGCTGCAGATCTTTGACCCCGCGGCGCTCGAACGGCAGAAAGCCAAGGACAGACCCGCCGCCGACCTCGAAAGCCTCCTGAGCCGTGCGCGCATTGAGGCGTCGACACGCCCGCTGTTCATCGAGCAGGTCGAACTCGACAGGACGGATGCCGCACAGGAACGCGCCGTCTACATCGTCAATCCGGAA
>JBFGRM010000154.1:0-6123 GCA_041563675.1 Nitrospiraceae bacterium
GCTGAGGCGACGCATTAATCAGCTCACCATCTTGCACCGGACCGGACTCGTCTTCAACGCGACGCTGGACCGCGAAGGATTGATCCAGCAGGTGCTCCAGGCGCTGGTCCACGAGCTGCACTATGACCGAGCCATGATTGCTTTCTTCGATCAAGACCGGCGAATCGTCAGCAACTTGAGGCTGTGCGGCGTGACGGAGCATATCAGCACTTTCGCACGCTCCATCGAGGTTCCCGTGACAGACCCCGAGAGCGCGGAGGGCATCGTGCTTCTGCAGGGTCAGCCCCTCTGCATCGGCGATGTGCGCGATCTCTGGGATCGCCTGCACCCCCTCAACCAGCAGTTGGCGTTCATGACCAAGGCCAAGTCGCTTGTCTCCGTTCCGCTCAAGGTCCAAGATCGCATCCTCGGCGCCCTAACGGTGGATCGGACCGACGAGCAATCCCTCTCGGAGGAAGATCTTTCGCTGATGACGACGTTGGGCAACCAGGTCGCCATCGCATTCGATAACGCGGACGCCTACCACAAGATCGAGGAATTGAACGTCGGACTCGAAGCCAGGGTGCGCGAACGCACCTCCGCCCTCGAGCAGCTGAACAAGGACCTGGAGGGGGCCAATCTCAAGCTGAAGGAGATGGACCGGTTGAAGTCAGCCTTTGTGTCCATCGTCAGCCATGAGCTTCGCACTCCCATGACCTCCATCAAGGGATACGTCGAAAACATGCTCGACGGCTTGACTGGCTCGCTTGCGGAACGGCAGCGTCGCTATCTGGAGCGGATTCGACACAACTCCGAACGGCTCACGCGGATGATCAACGAGCTGCTCGACCTCTCGCGCATCGAAGCCGGACAGATGCACCTCCAGCGTCGACCCGCGGCGGCAGGGGACCTCATCGATGAAGTCGTCGAGGGGCTCCAGGACCTGGCGCACGCCAAGGGCGTCGACCTGAGCGTGGTCACGCCGGTGGGGGCACCCGCGATTGATGGGGACCGCGACAAGCTCCACCAGGTGCTGACCAACCTCATTCACAATGCCATCAAGTTTACGAATAGTGGCGGGCGCGTCCGCATCGAGACCGCGGCGAGTCGGGAGGGATGCCTCCAAGTCACAGTGGCCGACACCGGCTGTGGGATCCCGGCCTCGGAACTGGACAAAATTTTCTACAAGTTCTATCGGGGAAACGAGGTGGCTGCGGAGGCGCGTGGAGCGGGTTTGGGCCTTGCGATTTCCAAGACTCTCGTGGAGTTACACGGAGGAAGAATCTGGGCAGAGAGCCAGCCGGGCGCGGGCAGTCGCTTCATGTTCACCGTGCCGACGGCCGGCGAGGCCAGCCGCCCCCGCACCAACGCCTAGCCGGATGTCGAAACCCGTCCTGCGCCCCGCGGTCGACAGGCTGAACGAGTCGGCCCCCACACCCCGGACCTGCCCCTCCGGATCGAGTCAGGATCACCCTTTCAGGAGCGCGCGGATCCCAAAATACCCGAAGGCGTCCTTCAAATTCGAGTAGATCCGCTTGAAAGGGCCCATGTGGCGATTGGTCACGTATTCCATCGTGAGGGCAATCCGCTCCTCGCCTTCGCCCAGTGGGGTCACGGCGTGCCAGAGCTTGTCCCCGTTGAAGATGACGACGTCGCCCGGCTCCGTGACGAGACGGAGGTCCTGGGTCTCGCGGTGTGGATTGTCCTTGTACAACTGACACACGAGCTGGCACTGAGGCGAGCGATCGACCAGCCCCATGAGGATCGTGTAGCGCGCGCCCTTGTAGTATGACGTATCGTAGTGAAACCCGATATGATCGCCTGCCTCCGTATAGTAATAGAGGGCGCAGGCGTGAGGATCGTTGTCGGGGCACAACAGGAGCCGCTTGTGCACGAGACGATTCAAGAAGTCGAGGAATGCAGCCGACCCATAGAATTCCAGGAAGTCGGCCGCTTCTTTTCTGAGCGTGTAATAGCTGACGCTCCCCCCTTTCTTGTGGCCGGGGATGTAGTTTCGGTTGAGCTGGGGCTTGAGTCGCTCGGCATGGCCGGCGAGGATACCCGCCACGAGGTCGGCGGGGAGAAACCCTTTCAGAAGGACAAACTCGTCTTGCTCCCAATATTCTCGATGGACGCGGTCGAAATTCACATTCGCCACCGCCCGCTCGACAGCTTCCGCGATGCTTCTGCTCGCGACACTCGTCATCGGCATGCTCCCATCTGACCTTCTTCCGCTCCGTCACTCACTCGGACTGAAACAGCTGCTAGGGTGGCCTGAGGGCCGGCGCCTTGACCACCTCCACGCCTGGAGGAACCGTGAACTCGAAGAGGTCGTCCTTCAGACCCGTATTCGCCTGCAGATTCGTGAACTCGAAAGTGGAGATGTTGCCGCTGATTTCATGGATGTGCAAGGTCTTGATGTAATACGTCTTCGGCTGGACTTCGAGTACGATTTTGGCCACGTTCTGCACCGCTTCGTGGGTGCTCGTTTTGGGCAGGAGCGTCACCAGGGGGAGTCCCCCCGCCCCGGTCTGCAGCACCCTGGTCGGAGCCAAATCAAACTCTTCCTCGAGCTTGGCAACACCTTGAAGCAGCCGAAGCGGCGCGCGCGACGCCGTCATGCGGGTGAGGTCGCCGATCAGCACCTGCTCGTGCGCGGGTACGTACATCTGGACTCGGTTCTTGTTGACGTAAATCTGCTCGACCGTCGGCTCCCGGTAGTCCCAGCGGAGCCGGCCGGGCTTCTTGATGTAGAAGCGGCCGCGCGAGCCAAGGGGTGTCGCAAATCCCTCGATGCGGGTGTGTTGCGTGAAATCGGCCTGCAGATCTTTGGTGTTGCGATAGGTCGCCTGCAAGGTTTTGACGACCTTGCGAATCTTCGCTTGGTTCGCCTGCAGGCTGTCGCTCCAGGCATTCGTCGCCCACAGCGCCAGCAGAGCGGCCAGGGCCGGCAGCCACAATCGGATCGTATTGGCGATCAATCTGTTCACCTTGTGCTCGGAACCACTGAAGCGGCTGCGTGAGGGCTATTCTTCGACGGTGCCGACGACACCGCGACGACCGATGACCTCGCGGCGCCCGTCCCGCGCGGGTGCGCCGACGATCCCGTCCTGCTCCATGCGCTCGATCATCCGGGCGGCACGGGGATAACCGACGCGGAGCCGGCGCTGAATGAGTGACGCGGACGCCTGACCACTGGTCAGCACGAGATCCTTGGCCTGCTCGTAGACTTCATCCTTCTCCTGTTCGGCCTCGGACTCCTCGCGTTTTTGGATCCGGCGGAGCTCCTCGTGGTGCCTGGCCGGAGCCTGGCGCTTGATGAACTCGACGACCTGACGGACATCCTCATCCCCGACAAAGGACCCATGGATACGGGTCATGCGCCCGGTTCCCGACGCCAGGTACAGCATGTCTCCACGTCCCAGCAAGGCTTCGGCGCCGTTGGCATCCAGAATGGTGCGCGAATCCGTCTTCGAGGAAACCTGAAAGGCGATGCGTGCCGGGAAGTTCGCCTTGATCAGACCCGTCAGCACATCAACCGACGGGCGCTGCGTGGCCAGGACCAGATGGATACCGGCGGCCCGCGCCATCTGCGCAAGCCTCGCGATCTTGTCCTCGACGTCTTTCGGGGCCACCATCATGAGATCGGCCAGCTCGTCGATCATGACGAGAATGTAGGGAAGCGGGGCCGGGGGCGTCTTGGGCGGTGTCATCGTCGGTGCCTCGGCCACGTCGGGTTCCGCGGTTTCTCCCGCCGACAACCGATCCTCCTCGCTCAAGAAATTTGCCGCTGGCTGCTCCTGCCCAGCCGGCTCGGGCGGCCGCGGCTCCTCGGCAATGCCTTGCTGGCGGGCGACCCATCGATTGTAGGCATCGATGTTGCGCACCCCCGCCTCAGCCAGGAGCTTGTAGCGCTGCTCCATTTCCTGAACCACCCACCCCAGCCCGCGGGCGGCCGATTTGGGATCCGTGATGACCGGACGGAGGAGGTGGGGCACTCCGTCGTAGAGCTGGAACTCCAACATCTTCGGATCGATCAACAGCAGCTTCACCTCGTCCGGCCTCGACCCGCACAGCACGCTCAGCAACATGGAGTTGAGGCTCACACTCTTGCCTGCACCCGTCGCTCCAGCCACCAAGAGATGGGGCATCGTTTTCAGGTCTGCCGTCACAGGTCGTCCGAAAATATCTTTTCCCAGCGCCAACGTGAGCTTGGATCTCGAGCGCACAAAATTTTCACTCAGCAGGATTTCCTTGAGCTGAACGGTTTCGCGCTGCTTGTTCGGCACTTCGATGCCGACGACCGACTTCCCCGGGATGGGCGCCACGATGCGGATGCTCGTGGCCTTGAGCGCCAACGCCAGGTCATTGTCGAGATTCACGATCCGTGCAACCTTCACGCCCGGTGCCGGCTCGAATTCATACATCGTGACGACCGGCCCCGGATGAACCTCCGCGACCCTTCCTTCGATCCCGAAGCTTCGCAAGGCGCGGATGAGGACGTCCGACTGCGCCTTGATTTCCGCATCGGTCACACGCGCCTGGGGCACGTCCGGATCGCTGAGCAGCTCACGCGGGTCCGGGAGCGCATAATCAGTGGCCACCTCGGTGATCACCTCATCGAACACCGGCGCCGTCTCCTCGTCATCCGGGTCCTCCGCGGTCACGGCGCGTGCGACGACTGGCTCCGGGACCTCAAGCTCGGGGACGGGCTCCTCGATCGCCTCGTCCTCCTCGGCTGGCTGCTCATCCTGTGGCGTGACGGTTCGGTTGATCTTGATGGGTTTGGTCCTGGGCTTCCTCGCCTTGTGTCCGCCCAATCGTGCAATCTGCCGGCTGAGTGCCTCCCCGACCGCCTCGAAAAACGTCGTCACGACGTCCCACCAGACCGGCAGCTTCGCAAAGAGAGACGTGAGGGAGGCGGGGGTCGCCAGGAGGAGGGAGACGAGCAGGCCGGTCAGGATCAGGATGTGCGCGCCGGTGTTCGCGAAATAGTGACGCAAGGTCTCGGCAAGGGCACCGCCCGCCACACCGCCCCCATCCCCGCGAAAGACCAGGCCGCTGGAGAA
This sequence comes from Nitrospiraceae bacterium, assembly GCA_041563675.1. Classification (GTDB taxonomy): domain Bacteria; phylum Nitrospirota; class Nitrospiria; order Nitrospirales; family Nitrospiraceae; genus JBFGRM01. Next base: position 5,049 of record JBFGRM010000154.1, read on the forward strand.
GGTCGGCACGCCGGTCACCTCCAGGTGCAAAAACGCGCTGAGAAAGAGGATGGAGGCCAGCGAGCCCCCGGCACTCCGAAGCGTGACGCGCAGGGTGCCCTCGATGAAGCACCGTCCCGCGAGCATGGCCATCAGAAAGGGAACCAGGTACGCCGCGCCCCCGATCGATCGGAAGAGTCCGGAGGCCAGTGTCGCGCCTGCGGTTCCGATCATGTTGTGCGTGAAGGTCGCGGGCGCGCTCGGTGACGAGATCGAGGAGAATAGAATCGCGTCATCGGGCGAGAAAGAGAGCAGGCTGAGGAGCGTCAGGAGGCTGAGCGCGATGAGAAGGACACCAAGCACCTCATAGGGAAGATGTGACGATGGTTGGGCCCCGTGACGGGCGTCTCCGCGCTTCGCGGATGAGGATACACCCATAGCGGCGGATCATAACATACCGTGGCACTCACTTCAAACATGCGGAGGGTCTAAGCCCTCAGAATTACACGGAATTGCCGGGAGGCTCGGTGCGCGCTGCCAGGGCTTCGGCCAGGGCGGCAAATTCCACGATCGAAAGCGTCTCCGCCCGTCTTCCCGGCGCGACCCGCGCCTGCGCGAGCCCGGCCTGGACGGACCCTTGCCCGAATCCCTCGTCACGCAACGAGTTGCTGACGGTCTTGCGCCGGTGCGCGAAGGCGGCACGCACGACACGCGTGAAGAGTTTCGTATCGGCGATCGGTGCCGCAGGCTCCGATCGGATCCGCAGCGAGAGGACGGACGAGCCGACGTCGGGTTGGGGACGGAAACAGGTCGGCGACACACGAAAGGCCAGCTTGGGGATGGTCCAACACTGAAGAAGCACCGAGAGCACGCCGTAGTCCGCGTTGCCGGGGCCCGCGACGATGCGCCTGGCCACCTCCGTCTGCAGCATGACGACCAGGCGTGACAGGCGCTCCCGTGCTTCGAGGAGGGCAAACAGCAACGGCGTGGACAGGTAGTAGGGCAAGTTCGCGACGACCACCGTGCCTTCGGGAAGGGTGTTGAATGGAAAGGCCAGGGCGTCTCCCAGTCGAAGGTCCAGAGTCGGACGATCCGA
>JBFGRM010000155.1:0-6070 GCA_041563675.1 Nitrospiraceae bacterium
CCGGTTGCTGCGGCGTCCTGCCGAATGGAGGGCTTTGGTTAAGGTTTTTCATCGTTTGTCCGAAGAGTGGGATACAGGCGTGTCCCTCCCTGTGAAAAGGAGGCCCCATGGGACTCAGCGTCGCAGCCTCTCCCGACAATAAAGTCGTGACGGTTGCCATCGACGGTCGTTTTGATTTCACGCTGTACCGGGACTTTCGAGAGGCCTACGCCCCGTACAAGGAATCGGGGACGACCTACGTCCTGGACCTCGCCAAGGCCGACTACATGGACAGCTCTGCACTCGGCATGCTTCTGCAGTTGCGAGAGCATGCGGGTGGGGAGGCAGCCACCATTCGCATCATCAACTGCCGACCGTCACTGGCCAAGATCTTGAAGATCGCGAATTTCCAACGCCTGTTCACGATCGAGGCACACGTCTCATGAGAATCCTTGTCGCCGACGACGCACCGGTCAATCGCGTCGCCCTGACGTCATTGCTCAAAAAGCAGGGACACGCGGTGGTGACGGCTGAGAACGGTCAGGAGGCCGTGGACCTGTTCGACCGTGAGCAGCCCGAAATGGTCATCATGGACATCATGATGCCCCACATGGATGGGTATGACGCGACACGCCTGATCAAGTCCAAAGCCAAGGAACGATTCATCCCCGTCATATTCGTGACGGCGATGAGTGACGAGGAGTCGCTTGTGCATTGCGTCAAGCACGGCGGCGATGACTTCCTCACGAAACCCTACAATCCGCTCATTCTAAAGGCGAAGATCGACGCCTTGACTCGCATTCGTGAGCTCTACGCCCTCGTTCAATCGCAAAACGAGGATCTGAGAAAGTACCGGGACCAGCTCACGCGTGAGCAAGAGTTGGCGAGCTCGGTCCTGATGCGTATCTTGCATTCCGGGGCCCTGCACCAAAGCCACCTCAAGTTCTGGCTGTCACCGGCCGCCATCATGAACGGGGATCTGTTGCTGGTCGCGCGGACACCGGCGGGGAGTCTCCATGTTCTCCTGGGGGACTTTACCGGCCACGGTTTGTCGGCGGCGATCTGTGCGCTGCCGGCCGCCCAGGTCTTCTACGACATGAGCGCGCTGGGGTACCCCATCAGCGACGTTGCGGCAGGGATCAACCGGAAGCTGAAGGACGTGCTGCCGAGCCACCTGTTTTGCGCGGCCTGTTTGATTGAATTGGACTCGAGCGGGCAGCGGTTGACGGTCTGGAACGGCGGGAGCCCCGACGTGTTGGTGTGGCGTCATTCCCAGGGGGTCTTTCGCCGCTTCCCGTCAGACCATTTGCCGCTGGGTGTGGTCAATCCGGAATTCTTCGGGGGCTCAGTCGCCGTGACGGAGCTGCTGCCGACGGATCGTGTGTATCTGTACACCGACGGTCTGATCGAGGCCACCGATGCAGACGGGGGAATGTTCGAGCAGGCCAGCCTGGAGTCATGCCTGGAGCAGTTGGCCGACCCCGAGTCCCTGTTTGAATCGATCCGTGAGCGTGTCACCGCATTTTGTGGGGAGGCGCCTTTGCACGACGACATCGCCCTAGTCGAGATCGCCAGTGCCCCGCTCCCGACTCTGGAGGAGGAAAGCAAGGGATGGTCAGTGGGTCGCCCGGCCCTGCCCGCCCGCGTGCAGGCGGCCCTCGAGTTCGACTCAGCGGGGCTCCGTCGGGGCGATATGATGCCGACGCTGATGCCCCTGCTCAACAGTCTGCATGTCGGCCCGAATCACCGGGAGTCGATCCACGTCATCCTCAAGGAGCTGCTGAGCAACGCGTTGGAGCATGGTGTGCTCCAACTGGACTCAACGCTCAAGAATTCCGTGGAAGGGTTCGGGGCGTACTATGAGAAGCGTGAGCAAACGCTCACCTCGTTGGAGACCGGATGGATCAAAATCGAGCTCGTGCAGGAGTACACCGGCTCCACGGGAAGCCTCACGATTCGCGTCGAAGACAGTGGGGAGGGATTCGACCACACCAGCGAGCGGCCAGGGCTGTCTGAGAACACGCGACCTTGGGCGCGCGGCATCCCCCTCGTGCGGTCTTTATGCCGGGAAGTCGTGTATCGAGGAAACGGCAACCTCGTGGAAGCTGTCTACGCCTGGTAAGCCTGCCTCCCTCAGCGTCCTGAGCGACTCGACCTGCCAGCAGTTTCTTTTTCACGCGCGAAGGCTGGGTCTGCCGAAGACACCGGGTCGCCGGCGTTCCCTTTGGCTAGGGAATCGAAGATCTTGTCGCCTTCGGCCTGGGTGTAGAAGCTGATGGGGACTCCTTCTTTCTGTGCGGCGTGCATGGCCTGCTCCGCGCAGGCCATGAGGGATTGAGGCGCCACGGCGTCGGAGGGATGCAACGCCACGCCGATGCTGGTATCGACCAGAATTTCCTCACTTCCCAGCGTCAGCGGGAGCACGACGGTCTGCAGAATTTTTTGGGCAATGGAAGCGGCGTCATCCGCAGCAGACAAATTCTCGACCAGGACGGCGAATCGATCGGTGCCCAGCCGGGCCACGGTATCGGACATGCGGACACAGCTCTTCACCCTCGCGGCCAGAACCCGTACCGCAAGGTCACCGCGAGCCTGTCCGTGGCTGTCGCTCACGACCTTGAGCTGTTTCAAGTCGAACATCAGCAGCGCCATCTTGCGCCGTGCCGGGGACACCCGTTCGATCGCTTGGCCCAGCATCATCTCAAACAGGCGGTCGCCGGGGAGACCCGTGACGGCGTCATAGTACGTGGGCCCCGAGGGAGATCTGTGCCTGGATGCCTGCCGCTCGGCGCCCTCGATCATGCCCTGCAAGGGCCCGAATCCGACATAGCCCAGGACGGCGGCCAGGATCGCGGCCGCGGCACCGATCAACCACAGGAACCGATACACGGGACCGTAGAGCGCCTCCCGATCCGCCTGCACGAGCACGGTCCATCCGAACCCCTGTGCGAGCTCATGGTTGGTGAGCCGCGCGAAGCCGGTGACCACAGGGACCTGCGTCCGCGCGTCGAGCTCCTCGACGAAGTCGCCCTCCGGCGACCCGGTCTGGGCTGCCTGGATCACGGAGGTTTGCTTGAGCTTGCGCAGGTCGCGAAAGGAGGAATCGTGCCGAGGGTGGTCCGTCACGACCACGCCCGTGGGGTCGAGGGCAAGCCAACTGCGACTCTTCGAGGCCTTTGCATGAACGACAAAGCGGTCGTGTAGCACGCGATGGACGGCCTCGACGGGAATCGTGCCGCTGAGGACGCCGGAGCCTCGACCCTCGATGTGAGGGACCGGGATGGCGACCGTGACCGCCCCGCTGCTGGGTGACCCGGGGGGCAGGAGGCTGGGGCGACCGGTTTGCTGGACCTCGCGCAGCCAGGCTGTACTCGGAGCCGTGGCCCCGGCGGCATCGGTCGCGCCGATGGTGCCGAGGTCTGGACCGACCACACGGACTGCGGAGAAATGCTTCGAGAGCCCGATGTATTGCTGAAGGCTCTGGGATCCACTGCCGGGAGAGCCGTCCCGGATTCCGGGGTAGTTAGACAGCAGCTGGAGCTCGCCCACCCGTTCCTGGAAGTACGCGTCCAGCGTCTGAACCATGGTGGCGGCGGTCCGCCCCAGGTCCGCGCCCCGCTGGGTGATGAGATCCTGTTGCAGATGGGAGAAGCCGTAATAGCCCCCCCAGCAGACGGCCCCGACATAGAGTGCCAGGACGACCGCGCGCAGCACAAACGTACCGCTCGTCATTCTGGCGAGGAGTCCGGAGCCTGACTGCCGGTCGTTGGTGTGCATGCTCAACTCGTGTTCCCTTTGTCTACGCCATCACGGTCGCGCACGCGTGAGATCTGGCGCGCGCGTCACCAAGTGTAGCAAGCTCCACACCACCCCGCCCGATCAACGAATCGAAATGCTCTGTCCAGGCACCGAGAGGATGCAACTATCAGCAAAAGTCAGGAACGGAGAGCAATGAGCATTGCCACACGGCATAGAGTCGACGCGATGCTCGCAAATCGCGCCAATGGTGTTCCGTGGGGTACATCACAACGCCGGTTGACGTCCGGCGCGGCTGGCGAAATCGTGAGCGCGGCTGTCGATGTCCCGTGTGGCGACGCAGCTCGTTTAGGTAACCCAGGTTAGCTGCGTCCTGAGTCGCGTGATCGCGTGCCCGTGTATCTGGCAGATACGGGACTCGGTCACGCACAGGCTTGCGCTGATCTGCTTCATGGTCAACTCGTCCCGGTAGTACATCATCAGGACGCTTCGTTCGCGCTCAGGAAGAAGACCGATAGCCTCCTGCAGGGCTCGGCGAAGGGCTTCGGTGTGAGCCGTGGACATGGGGTCCGGCCGTCCGGTGTCGGCGAGAAGGCGCTGAAGTCTGTGTTCCAACAGCTCTCCGCCCTCGAGCTGTTCGAGGCTGACGAAGGAAGGCGGACGCATGTTGGCTCGGATTCGGCGAAGCTCTGCCTCTGAGATGTTGAGGGCTTCGGCGAGATCGTCGTCCGTGGGCAGGCGACCCTGTTCCTGCATGAGGTCACGCGTCACCTTCTGCAAGGTGGCTGCGCACTCTCGGACCGATCGTGGCACCCAGTCCATCGAGCGGATTTCATCCAGCATGGCGCCCCGGATGCGAAACTCCGCATAGGTCTTGAATTGGACGCCGCGACCGGGATCGTACCTGGCCAGGGCATCCATGAGCCCGATCACTCCCACGGAGGCCAGATCGTCTGCATCCAGGCAGGCCGGCAGGCTCCGCGCCAGGCGATGGGCGAGCCCATGGATGACGGGAAAAAACTGGGAGATGAGGTCCTCGAGCTCCTGGTCGCTCGCGAGTTTCGCGCGCTTCTTTTGAGCGTAGCGCTGCACCGGGGTGCGCCTCCTCAGCGATCTGCGCCTGTGGATCGCGTCTGGAAACTACCAACCGTGTGTCGCCTGGCACCGGGCTGCTGTAGGGAACAAATCACGTCCAAGCGAGAAGGACGGCTGGAATCGTTGCGTAAACGACAACAACGAACGATAGTTTTACAAGTTCCGTACCGACTCGATGTGTGAGGAGCGGTCTTGGGGGAAGCCCGATATTCAGGGCTTACGCGAAGTGAGGGGACAGCAGGGTGGAGGAGGCGTCAAAATCCCGGACAGACGTTTTGACCCTCTGTCAAGGTTTTGACGTGTGAGGAGATGCAGGCGTGGGATCGCGATCCGTTTCGCGCTGAAGCAACTTTGGCTTGATGCCTTTCCGCTTCAGCTTCTCAACCAGGGTGGTTCGGTTCAAGTGGAGGATCTCCGCCGCCTTGGAGGTGACGCCGTTCGCCTGCTCGAGGGCCAGCCGGATGAGGTGGTTCTCGTATCGGTCGAGCTCTTCCGAGAGGTCGATTCCGCCCGACCAGAGCGACGGGGGGGAGCTGTGGCTCTCGAATGGCGCTGACGCCCGCTGGACTTCGGGGGGAAGATCCGAGACCTCGATCAGTCCGGACTTCTTGAGCACCACCGCTCGCTCGATGACATTTTCCAGCTGACGGACATTGCCCGGCCAGTGATAGCGGACGAGGTACAGCATGGCGTCGGGAGAGACGCCCTTGATCATGCCGCGTTTGCTGCTGTTATGCCGTGAGATGAAGTAGTCGGTGAGAAGGATAATATCGGTACGCCGGGTTCGCAGCGGCGGAAGGGTGATCGGGATGACATTGAGCCGATAGTAAAGGTCGCTCCGGAACGTGCCCTGCTCGACGGCCTGCTCGAGGTCACGGTTGGTGGCTGCAATGACCCGGACATCAGCGGAGAGTGAGCGGCTCCCCCCGACCCGCTCGAACGAGCGTTCCTGAAGAACCCTGAGCAGCTTGACTTGCAGGGGCAGGGGGATCTCGGCGACCTCGTCGAGAAAAATGGTCCCGCCTTGGGCCATCTCGAATCGTCCTCGACGGGTGTAGAGGGCGCCGCTGAAGGCTCCCTTTTCGTGTCCAAACAGCTCGGATTCCAACAGGGCCTCGGGAATGGCCCCGCAATTCACGGGCACGAGGGGCATATCCCGCCGAAAGCTGTTGAAGTGAATGAGTCGCGTCACCAGCTCCTTGCCGGTGCCGCTTTCGCCTTGTATGAGGATCGTGCTTTC
>JBFGRM010000156.1:0-6058 GCA_041563675.1 Nitrospiraceae bacterium
GAGGGCAACCACCGCATTCAGAAGTTCGATGCGCGCGGCAATTACCTCACGAAATGGGGCCGGGAGGGGAGCGGGCCGGGCCAGTTCAAGTCGCCGTGGGGCGTCGCCTGCGATGCGCTTGGAAACGTCTATGTCGTGGACAGTGGCAACCATCGGATCCAAAAGTTCGACGGCAACGGGACGTTCCTCTGCTCCTGGGGCAACCGGGGAATCCATGAGGGGCAGCTCAATTACGCGTCCGGTTTGGCGGTGGACAAAGAAGGCGGCGTCTATGTGGTCGACAGCGGCAACAATCGCATCCTGAAGTTCATGCCGACCGAGGAGGAGCTGAAACGGCACGAGCAGGCTGCGCCGAGGGTCGAGGGCGGCCTGACGGCGCCGCGTGGATTCGTGGCGAAGCCGGGGGACACCGAGGTGACGCTGAGCTGGATGGAGGTCCCCGGTGCGCTCTCGTACAACCTGTACTTCCACACGGAGCCGGGGGTGTCGCCCGAGACCGGGACGAAGGTCGAAGGCGTCAGCAGCCCCTTCACGCACTCGGGCCTCACGAACGACGTCCCGTACTACTATGTGCTCTCCGCCGTCTACGGAGACGATCAGGAGAGCCCCTTGTCGGAAGAGGTCACCGCCACGCCGGTGTTGATCGACATCACGGCGCCGCAGAATCCTTACGCGATCATCAACCACGGCGCGTTCATGACCAATTCGCCGGACGTGGTCGTGACGATCTCCGCGACGGACGTGGACACCGGCGTCGCCGCCTACTACATCTCCGAGAATCCGATGACGCCGACCGCCACGATGCCCGGCTGGGTCGAGCAGCCGCCGGAGCAAAAGTTCGGCGCCACCGTCCCCTTCGCGCTGTCGCCGGGCGACGGGAGCAAGACGATTTACATCTGGTTCAAGGATGCAGGCAACAACGTATCCGTCCCCGCCAGTGCCATGATCCTCGTCAACACGTCGGGGTATCTCTGTGTGGCCAAGTGGGGCAAGCCAGGCCGTGGCGCGTCGCTGCTGCACGGCGGCGAGTTCATGGCTCCTCTATACGGGGTCGCGATCGATCAGCAGGGATGCCTCTTCGTGGTCGACAATGGCAACAACAGGATCCAGAAATTCGACAGCGGCGGCAACTTCATCGTGCTCTGGGGCAATTTCGGGTCGGCCAACTCGAACTTCCACAATCCGACCAGCATCGCCTGTGACGCAGACGGGAACGTGTATGTCGTCGACACGAACAATCACCGCGTCCAGAAGTTCGACGGCAAACTGGGCCAATACCTGATGAAATTCGGCTCGCGCGGGAACGGTGAGGGACAGTTCTCTTCCCCCTGGGGCGTCGCGGTCGACCGTGTTCGTGGGTACGTCTACGTGGTGGACAGCGCGAATTTCCGGGTCCAGAAGTTCGACCATTCGGGTGAGTTCATCATGCAGTGGGGCAGCTTCGGGAACGGCGACGGCCAATTCTATTTCCCCCGGGGTGTTGCCGTGGATCCCAGCGACGGCGCCGTCTACGTGGTCGACATGGGGAACCACCGGATTCAGAAGTTCGACACGAGCACGAACGTCCTTCCCCAGCTCATCACGAAGTGGGGCGGCTCGTCGGAAGCGGGTCATGCCAGCAGCCCCCAGGCCCAGGAGGCCGGACAGCTCCGTTCGCCGTGGGGCATCGCGGTCGATTCACAGGGCGACGTGTACGTGACGGATACGGGCAACCACCGGGTACAGAAGTTTGACCGCGACGGTAACTTCATCACGCAATGGGGTGGCTTCGGCAACGCGGACGGGCATTTTAATTTCCCATTCGGGATCGTCGTGGACGCTCGCGGGAGCGTCTTCGTGGCGGACAGCGCCAATACTCGGGTCCAGCAGTTCATGCCGGCCGAGGAGGGTGGCGAGCGCTTGCAGGAGGAGGCCGAGGAGGCGGCAGCGCTGGCTCAGGAGCAGGAAGAGTCGCCATCCGTGTGACCGCAGGCGACGGCTGGTTCCTCACGGCGACGATCAGGTCTTTTTCCCTCTTCACAGGTTTGTGGCGTGTCAACACGGCGGGTCCGCCGCCGGGCGCAGGTGCAGTGTAACCTCGTCTAACCAGGGTGGCCTATGCTGGATGAAAACGTGCGAATCGGGCTCACGTATGATGATGTCGTGCTGGTCCCCGCGAAGTCGGAGGTGTTGCCGAGCGACGTCGACACGCACACCCAGGTGACACGGCGGGTCGGCATCAACATCCCGATCGTCAGCGCCGCAATGGACACGGTCACCGAAGCGAGGCTGGCCATCGCGCTGGCGCGGGAAGGCGGGATCGGCATCATCCATCGCGTGCTGACGCCGGCGGAGCAGGCCGCGGAAGTCGACAAGGTCAAGAAATCCGAGTTCGGCATGATCCTGGATCCGATCACGATCTCGCCGGACCAGACGATCCGCGACGCGCTCAGCCTCATGTCCCGATATCGGATCTCGGGAATTCCCGTCACCAAACAGGGCCGGCTGGTTGGCATCCTCACGAACCGGGATTTGCGGTTCGAGTCCAGGCTAGATCTCAAGGTCTCCCAGGTGATGACGCGCGAGAAGCTGGTCACGGCACCGGAGGGCACCAGCTTGGAAAAGGCCCGCGAGATCCTCCACGAGTACCGGATCGAGAAGCTTCCGGTCGTCAACGACAAGAACGAGCTGCGCGGCCTGATCACCATCAAGGACATCGAAAAGCGCATCAAGTACCCCCACGCCTGCAAAGATGACCATGGCCGACTCCGGGTGGGCGCTGCGGTCGGCGTCGGTGCGGATGCCGAGGAGCGCACGGCGCTGCTTGCGAAGGCGGGGGTGGACGTGGTGGCGGTCGACACGGCCCACGGGCACACGCGGAGCGTGTTGGACGCGGTCAAGTACATCAAGAAGCAGTATCCGGAGCTCGAGGTGATGGCGGGCAACGTCGCCACCGCCGATGGCGCAAAGGATCTGTTGAAGGCGGGGGCGGATGCGGTGAAGGTCGGGGTCGGACCGGGTTCGATCTGCACGACGCGCATCGTCTCCGGATCCGGCATGCCTCAATTGACGGCCATCGCGGAATGCGCCAAAGCCTTGTCCGGCACCGGGGTGCCGATCGTTGCAGACGGAGGCATCAAATATTCGGGCGACATCGCCAAGGCGCTGGCGGCGGGGGCCTCGGCGGTCATGATCGGCGGCCTGCTGGCCGGCACGGAGGAGTCGCCGGGAGAGTCCGTCCTCCTTCAGGGTCGTACCTACAAGGTGTACCGCGGCATGGGTTCCATCGGGGCCATGGAGCGCGGCGCCGGCGATCGATACTTTCAGCGGGGACGCCCGGCGTCGAAGCTCGTGCCGGAAGGCATCGAGGGACGCGTTCCGTACAAGGGCACGTTGGCCGGCGTCGTGCATCAGCTGGTGGGGGGCATCAAGGCGGGGATGGGCTATTGCGGCTGCGGGACGATCCCGGACCTCCAGCAACATGCCCGGTTCATCAGGCAGACTGTGGCGGGTCTGCGCGAAGGCCACGTCCACGACGTGATCATCACGAAGGAAGCCCCGAACTATCGACATGATTGGGACTAGCCGGCCGGTACACGTGCAACGTGAATCGTTACCCGCGTCGAGGAGCCTCTTCATCAGTGATGTTCTCGTTAGACGTTGAACGATTCACGGTTGACGATTGATGGAGCTCTGGCACGATAGAATTCTCGTCCTCGATTTCGGCTCCCAGTACACGCAGCTCATCGCGCGCCGTGTCCGGGAAGCGCACGTCTACTCGCAGATCCTGCCCTGCTCCGCTCCACTCGCGACGATCCTTGCCTGCCGCCCGAAGGGGCTGATTCTCTCGGGCGGACCCTCCAGTGTCTATGATCGCAAGGCGCCTTTGATCAAGCGCGAGCTGCTCGAGCAGGGCATTCCCGTCCTCGGCATCTGCTACGGCATGCAGGTCCTCACTCATTTGCTGGGCGGAGGGGTGGCCAAGGCCGCGCGCCGGGAGTACGGACGTGCGGAGCTTCTGATCGAGGACCGCTCCGATCTGTTCGCGGGTGTCGGCGACGGAGCGCCGGCGACGGTCTGGATGTCGCACGGCGACCGGATCGAGCACATGCCAGACGGGTTTCAGTCGATCGCACACACCGCCAACTCGCCCGTCGCGGCCATGAAGTCCGTCCTGGGCGAACGGAAACTCTACTGCCTCCAGTTTCACCCCGAGGTGGCCCACACGGTCGACGGCACCCGCATCCTGCGCAACTTCGTCTACGAGATTTGCGGCTGCCGGCCGACATGGACTATGCAGTCCTACGTGGACACGGCGGTCCATGAGATCCGCGAGCAGGTCGGAGACAAGAAAGTCATCTGTGCGCTCAGCGGCGGCGTGGACAGTGCAGTCGCTGCGGCGCTGGCCCACCGGGCGGTCGGCAATCAATTGACCTGCGTGTTCGTCGACAACGGTGTGCTGCGGTCGGGGGAGGGGGATCAGGTCAAGAAGGCCTTCGCGTCCAGCCTGAAGCTGAACTTGAGATACCTGGACCGGGCTTCCCACTTCGTCTCGGCCCTGCGGAACGTGGTGGACCCGGAGCGGAAACGGAAGATCATCGGACGGTTGTTCATCAAGAACTTCGAGGCCGAAGCCAAACGAAGCGGCAAGGTCCAGTTTCTGGTCCAGGGGACCCTCTACCCGGACGTGATCGAGAGCATCAGCTTCAAGGGACCCTCCGCCACGATCAAGACCCACCACAATGTGGGCGGGCTCCCGACGAAGATGCGACTGCGCCTGATCGAGCCTCTGCGCGAGCTGTTCAAGGACGAGGTGCGCGTCCTCGGGAAGGAGCTGGGCCTGCCCGACGATCTCATCTGGAGGCAGCCGTTCCCCGGTCCCGGTTTGGCGATCCGCATTTTGGGGCCGGTGACCAAGGAACGCCTCCGCATCCTCCGTGATGCGGAGGCGATCGTCGATCAGGAGATCCGGCAGGCCGGTCTGTACCGTGACGTGTGGCAGGCCTTCGCCGTACTGCTCCCGGTCCGGACGGTCGGGGTCATGGGCGATCAACGGACCTACGAGCACGTGATCGCCGTCCGCGCGGTGACGAGCCTGGACGGCATGACGGCGGATTGGGCCCGCTTGCCGGCGGAGCTCCTCGGGAAGATCTCGAACCGAATTATCAATGAGGTCAGCGGGGTCAACCGCGTCGTGTACGACATCAGCTCGAAGCCGCCGAGCACCATAGAATGGGAATGAAATGACAGGGGTGCGAGGCACGAGGCGCGGGGTGAGGGGACACACTGGGGGAACGGGAACGAGTCCGTCTTCTCCCGAGCCGCGTGCCACGCGCCACGCGCCCGAGACGCTGGTGCGTCTCCAGAAGGTCATCGCCGATTCCGGCCTGACGTCGCGCCGAAAGGCCGAGGATCTGATTCGCGTGGGACGAGTGGTCGTCAATGGGCGGGTGGTCCGCGAGCTGGGAACCAAGGTCGACCCCGCCCGTGACCACGTCAAAGTCGACGGCCGGCACCTGAAGCCGCAGCCTCCGTACATATTCATCATGTTGAACAAACCCAAGGGCGTCGTGTCGACGCTCGGCGACCCGGCCGGAAGACCCACGCTCCAGGATCTCATCAGGGGGGTGCGGCTGCGTGTGTTTCCCGTGGGCCGCCTGGACTTTGACAGCGAAGGACTGGTCCTGCTCACGAATCATGGCGAGATAGGGGAGGCGCTGCTGCATCCCCGGTACCATGTCCCGAAGACCTACCTGGTCAAGGTGAAGGGCGTGCTGACGGAGGAAGAGATCAAATCGCTGCGAGACGGGGTGGACCTGGGCGACGGGCGCTCCGGGCCCGCGACGATCAAGAAAGTGGCGAAGGCGCCGCAGAACTCCTGGCTCGAAATCACCATTCACGAGGGCAGGAAGCACCAGGTCAAGCGTATGCTGGACGCGGTCGGCCATCCGGTCATCAAGCTGACGAGGGTCCGCTTCGGCCCCCTTACGCTGGGCGACCTGCCGATCGGACAGTATCGCTATCTAACGGATCGCGAGGCGAACGCGCTTAGGAAACTCGTTGCCAGAAGGACGAAAGC
>JBFGRM010000157.1:0-6055 GCA_041563675.1 Nitrospiraceae bacterium
AAGCGTCGGCGCTTGAGCTCGCGGAAGAGGCCTTCGGCAGCCAGCTTCTTTTTGGCGACTTTCATCGCCTTCTCGACGTTGTTGTTGAAAACCTTGATCTCCATCTCACATGATTCCGTGTGAACAGCAGAGGGGTTGGCCCGCCCGCCTGACAAGCAACATTTCAGCAAGCGGACTTGGAACTGTATCACAGCCCCCCAGCCACCACAAGCAATTCCCGCAGCCTCCTGATCTTCTCCCGTAAACCATCCGCAACCATTTGTTTTTTAATGCTTTTCAGATTCTCTTCGGTGATCTTGAGGGCGCTTCGGCAAGCCGCGACGGCCAGGTCCCGTCCCACGCGGGCGTCCGGCGCCACCGACGCTTTCGCCCCCGACACCACCCCTCGCAATTCCTCCGCCGTCCGCAGCGCCGCGCCGGCAATGTTCAGCGGGACCTCCACGGCCCGACGCCAGGCGCGGGCCAGCCGTCTCTCCCGCTTCCGGTTTTGCTTCGCGTGTTCACCGGGAACCTTCCTGGAGGCGAGCACCTCCTCGTAGGCACGCGCATCGGCTCTGATCAATCGCTCGAGTCGCACACGCAAGGCTTGGAGCCGCTTCAACCGCGCACCGAGTCCGCGCGCGGGTCCTTTTCGGTTGACGGCAGTCGGTATCGTGACTGCACAGGCCTTGACTCCCAGCGCCGCCGCGGAGGCGGCGACCAGCGCGGCGACGCTTCCGCTCCCCGGCGTCGGCTTGGCACGTGCCACGGCACTGAGAAACGCGTCGACCGATACGGCCGGTGCGCGGCCGGCGGCGGAGCCCGCATCGGCCTGCCGTCGCGAGGGCGGGGCGAGGCGCGCCATCCTAACCTCCACAATGCGATCGAGGGAAAATCGCTCGAGCTGGAGCTGATGCTCCGCCACCTGGGCCAGGGCCTCCACCGGAATCAACCCGACGAGCTCGCTGCTCTCGACCGCGATCCCCTTCTTGGCGGCCTGCTCCTTCACGGCCAGGAAGACCCGGTGCAAGGGGGACTCGCGGAAGTCGGTCACGTTCGTCGACACCTGAACGAGACCTCTGCTGCCCAGCTCAATGCCGAGGGCCTTGACACCGGGCAGACCTCCCCCCGAAGCCCGGACCCGTTCCGCAATCTCTCGGGCCGCTCCGAGATCCCGCGAAGCCAAATTGACGTTGAACGCGATGAGCGGGGGCCGGGCTCCGACGGCCGTGGCGCCGGCCGAGGGATGGAGGCGATGCGGGCCGAAGTCGGGACGCCAGGCGGGATCCTCGGCCATTCTCCGGGACAGTCCATCGAGGCCGCCCTGCCGCACAACTTCCAGGCGCCTGCGCTCGGGCCGGCTGGCCGCCTGCTCGTAAAGAAAAACCGGGATCTTCAGCTCTCGCCCGATCCGGCGGGCCAAGGCCCGGGCCAGCGTCACGCAGTGCCGCGTCGAGGCCTGCTCGAGGGGCACGAGCGGAATGACGTCGGTTGCGCCGATCCGGGGATGTTCGCCCCGGTGCCGTCGCAGGTCGATCAGGCGACTGGCAACCTTCGTCGCTTCATAGGCGGCTTCAGCGACCCGGGCTGGCGGGCCGGCAAAGGTCAGCACCGTGCGATGGTGATCCGGGTCGGTATGCTGATCGAGAAAGGTCACCCCAGGCACGCGCCTGACGGCACGTGCGAGCGCATTGACGGTGCCCAGGCGACGCCCTTCGCTGAAGTTCGGAACACACAAGATGCGGGGCTGGCGCATGCAATTCCGGGCGGGGGTCAGGAGACAACAAAGCCAGGGGCGCTGACGATGCCCCTCGCGTGCGGGTGGGAACGCTACAGTCGCCGAACCGTGAAGTCAAGCGGGAGAAAGGCCGGCCAGGGAGACCCGTGGCCAGTCAGCCGGTTCGGTCGGCCAGCGCGCAGGCTGTGCAGCCGTCGATGGTGCACTGCCACGACGACCGTGTGGCGCCGTCGGGGGACGCCGTGTTGTCCGAGGGCCGGTAGCGGTGGTGCCAGTAGGTGGCCAACTCCGCCGCCTTCTTATGGGACTTGGCGTAGGAAAACCAGAAGTAGCGATAGTCGGTGCCGTGCTTCACCTTGCCGATCGTGCACGCCAGGTCGTCGGGGCTGTGCCCGACGAAATCCGCCGACCTCCCGTTCCTCGAGAGGATAAACGCGCCGGCCGATCGCGCCTCGATAAATAGGTGGATATAGCGAAGATTGTAAGGTCCCAGGATGTGATCGGTTTTCTTTGACGTGTAGACGCCCATGGATGCTCCTCCCCGTTGGATGATGACCCGCATGCGGACATCTGGCAGGGAGAAGACTTAGCCCACTGACGGCGGTTCGACCCGAACGACCCGGATCTTCGACAAGGTCGCCAACAGCATCACCGGCTTCTGGATGACGGTGTGCGAGAGCACGTACAGATAACCCCGACGAGCCTGTGCCCGTCCGAGCGCGCGTCGCATGGAGCTGACGTCGGCGAGCGAGAGCGTGTCCTGGGCCCTGACGAAGATGGCGACGCGCTCGAGCAGGGTGTGCAGCACCATCCCCTCCGGCTGCCCGTTTTCCGGGCTCACCATCGGCTCCATCCGCGCCTGGTCGGCCTCCTCGGCCGACCGGTTGAACACTTTGGCAACCACCTCGTCAAGGACGGCAACGGCTGGTGTCATCGTACGACCTCCTACAGTTGGAAGCGGAAAGGCCGTGCCTCTCGGGACGACTCTCCCCGCTCCACGTGGTGAGGTGCAGACACGTGTGGGTCGAAGGGCAGGTGTGTAATGCGAGGTACCCAGGTTGCCGGAGATTTAACAATTCGGTAACAAGCTGTCAAGAATAAAATACCATATGAAGTGGACTGCTGATCGAGACAGACAATATGTTGTGCATAATCCTGCCGGTTTCCTGTGTCTCGTCTGGGGACAGATTGTGGAAGCTACGGAGGGGGCGGCCAAAAAAAAACCGGCGGAATAATCGCCGGCTGTCTGATCCTGAAGGCGTTGGTGAGAACGCGCGTTACTTGGTCTTTTTCACGAAGGCCTTGTAGACGGCCTTTCCGTTGCTCTGCTCCTCCTCGAGCCCGACCATTTCATGCCCGGTCGTCTCACACCAGGCCGGCATGTCCTTCTTGATACCCTCGTCATCGGACAGGACCTCGAGCACTTGCCCCGTGGCCAGCTCCTTGATCTTCTTGGAGGTCATGATGATCGGCATGGGGCAGAAATACCCCAGCGTATCGAGCTTCACGTCGGACTGCGCCATGATTCGTTTCCTCCCCGGGCGTCGAGCAATCGACGGCTCAGATAAAGAGGTTCACGCTCCCGTCCTTCGCCTCGGCCAGATAGGTGGACACGCCGGCGAGCTGATCCACGCCGTCGATTAACGTGTCTTTGCTGATGCCCATCAGTCCCATGGTCGTCGTACAGGCGATCAAGCGGACGTCCAGATCCTGCGCCATGCCCAACAGCTCCGGAACGCCGGGCATGTGGCTCTGTTTCATGACCCGCTTCATCATCCGGGCGCCGATGCCGCCGAAATTGAACCGGGAGAGCGGAAGCGTTTCGGCTCCCCCCTTGTTGAGGAGGCCGAACATGCGCCGCAGCCAGTCCTTCGCGGAGGTCGCTCCGCCCTGCTTGCGAATCACGTTCAGACCCCAGAAGGTGAAGAACATGGTGACTTGCATGCCCATGGCTGCCGCACCGGTCGCGATGATCAGGGACGCCATGGCCCGATCCATGTCTCCGCTCAGGACCACGATCGTGACTTTATCGGGCTTGGTCTCCCGCAGCTCCGCCAAGGCGGTCGCCGTGTCTATCTGTGCTTGAGCCATCGATACACCTCGCTGCTTGGGCAAAGAGCGATAAGAACCTAACTGCTGGCAAAATCAATGCTTCCCGGCGCTCCGTGCGTGTTCAATTTCACCTCAGTATCTATAGTATGCGGCTCTTTTGGTTGTCAAGGAAAGGCCTTAACCCACCTTCGTATCGACCAGCAGCCCCATGGCCCGCCGAAGCTGCTCCCGTTCCCCTAGAAGGACCAGCACATCACCCTCCTCCATCTGAAACGTCCCCCCCGGATTGGAGGTCGTGACGCCCTCCCGCATCAGCGCAATGACCGAGGTGCCCGTCCGCACCCGCACGTTGACCTCGGCGAGGGTTTTTCCAACGGCCGGCGAATCCGCGTCGATGCGGACGGTTTCCACCTCCACGTCGGTGAGTGTGCCTCCACGAAGGTGGTGCGCCAGCTCGGGCAGCTCCCCTCGCCGCAGGAGGGCATACCCCTCACGCCGCACCTGCTCCGCCTTGTTGATGATCAATTCCTGCGGCATCTTGTAGGTCCTGAGTACCAGCGCGAAAATCTCAATGGAGGTCTCGAACTCCTCCGGGACCACCTCATCCGCCCCCAGTTGGTGCAGCTCCGGCAGCTCCTTGAGATAGCGAGTCCGCACCACGATATGGAGGTGCGGGTTGAGCCCCCGCGAGATCTGGACGGCCCGGCGCGCCATGAACGGATCGGAGATGGCCAGGACGAACACCCGGGCGTCCTCGATCCGCAGGTGGTGCAGAACGTTGACATTCGACACATCTCCGAAATAGATCGGCTGGCCCTCCGTCGCCCCTTCCCTGACCACCGTAGGGTTGGCATCCAAGATGAGGTAGGGAATCTCGGTTTCCCGCAGCACGCGGGCCAGGCTCCGGCCGTTCAAGCCGTAGCCCACGATGATCACGTGGTCTTTGATGCTGAGATGCGGGGCGATCGACTGGGCGGCGTGGGCCATCGTCCGTCCGGGGAACCAGCGGCGCAATCGCTGGACCGCCTCGGCGCGGCGTGCAATCTTGGGAGCCCATTGAATGAGGAACGGCGTGACCACCATGGTAAAAACGGACATGGTGAGGAAGATCTGATAGGGAGCGCCTGTGAACAAGCCGACGGCTTGCCCTCCTTGCGCCAGGATGAAGCTGAACTCTCCCACCTGGGCCAGGGCCACGCCCGTCAAGATCGCGGACCGCGGCGGATACCGCAACACCATCATGGGCAGCACACCCGCGACGAATTTGCCGACCAGCACGGCGACCACCAGCCCCGCCACCAGGAAATGGTGCTCGAGCAGCACCCGCACGTCCATCAGCATCCCGATGGAGACGAAGAACAGACTGTTGAAGCTGTCGCGGAACGGCAGCACCTCGGCCATGGCCTGATGACTGTACTCCGACTCCGAGATAATCAGTCCGGCGATGAAGGCGCCGAGCGCGAGGGAGAGGCCGGCGAGCGACGTGAGCCAGGCGATGCCGAGACAGAGCACGATCACGGTGAGCAGGAACAGCTCGCGGCTGCGGCTCCGCACGATCTGCTCCAGCAACTTGGGCACCAGGAACCAGGCCGCCCCGATGATGAGCGCCACGAGGCCAGCGGCCTTCAGCAGCGGCACCGCGAAGGAGATCACGGACACCTCCTCATCCGCGCTCGCAAGAAACGGCGTGACGAGCATCATGGGCACGACGATGAGATCCTGGAAGATCAGGATGCCGACCGTGGCCCGTCCGTGTGGGGAGTCGGTCTCCCCCCGGGCGGCCAGGGACTTGAGCACGATCGCCGTGCTGCTCAGGGAGAGGAGGAACCCCCAGAAGATCGCCTGCCGCACCGGTACGCCGAGCATCGACGCGATCAGGGCAGTGAGGCCGACGACGCTGGCGACCTGCAGCGGCCCGCCGATAAGCAGGAGCCCGCGCGACGCGGTGAGGTGCGGCAGCGAGAATTCCACGCCGATTGTGAAGAGGAGCAGGACGACGCCGATCTCCGCGAGCACGCGGACCTGCTCGATGTCGGATACCAGGTTCAGCCCGTGCGGGCCGATGAGGGCGCCGGCAACGAGGAAGCCCGCGATCGAAGGTAAGCGAAGCTGGTGAAACGCAAACACGATGGCGATCGAGACGACGAAGATCGCCAGCAGGTCGCTCAGGATGTGTATATCTGTCATGAGAGCCTAAGCCTTGTTGTTGGAGTGCCCGTCCGTTAGAGTCCGAAGAAGAAAGGGCGCCGGTCTCCCGGTCAGACGGGCGGCGGCGGTCCTCACACA
>JBFGRM010000158.1:0-5995 GCA_041563675.1 Nitrospiraceae bacterium
CATCGACCAGGTGCCTGCGGGCCGCTACGAGCTGGTGGCCTGGCATCCTCTGTTGGGGATTCAAAGGCAAGCCGTCACAGTGCAAGCCCATGAGAACTTGGAGCTGACTTTCGAATTTTCAAAGAAGCCTGAGGGCTGATTGTTCTTCGCTTCCTCGCACGCTCCCTCCAGGCTATCGAGTCGCCCCCTCCGTGTGACCGAGCCACACCCCGCCAAGTCCATCCCGCCTGGCGGAATACCCGGAATCCTTTGACAATCGGGCACTTGGCCTCTTAAATGGGGCCACGACGACAGAGAGCCGACCGTGTTGCCTCGCAAAGCCCAGCGATACGCCGTTCAGATTCCGACCTATTTCACCGGAGAAAGTCTTACCGGCGAGGGGACCATCGTGAACCTCTCTCCGGAGGGGTGCGCGATCCTCAGCCAAGAGAATCCCCGCGTCTCGAGCTATCTGAGCGTACGCATCGACCTGTCGGATCTGGAGGCGCCCCTCTTGATCGATCTGGCCGCCGTCCGGTGGCTTTCGGATGAGAAGATTGGTCTGGAATTTATCCGGATGGGGGAGCCGGAACAGCAGCGGCTCCGGCAGTTCGTGCAGACCTTGGAAGTGAAGCCTCAGCGGTGAGCCGACGTCCCCGATTACTTCACCGCGACGTGGCGGACCTGCTTGAAGGTCGTCTCGCCTTTCAGCACCTTCTCGATACCGTCCTGCAGGAGGGTCGTCATGCCCTCGTCCATCGCCACCTTCAACAGCTCCCGCGTGCGCGCCCGCGATTGAATCGTGCTGCGCACCTCGGGGCTGCCCAGGAACAGCTCGTGGATCGCGACCCGGCCGCGAAAGCCCTTGTGATTGCACTCCTCACAGCCTCGGCCCCGGAAGAGCTGGAATGACTGGTCGTACTGCACGCCCAGACGGCCCCAGTACTCCTCACCATAGGCCCTGACGAGCTCGTCGTACTCCTCACGCGTCGGATGGTAGGATTCCTTGCACTTCTCACAGATCTTCTTACAGAGCCGTTTGGCAAGAATGCCCAGCATGGCATCCGCAAAGTTGAACGAGTCACAGCCCAGGTCCAGGAGACGCGTCACCGTCTCGACCGCGCTGTTCGTGTGCAGGGTGCTCAGCACCAAGTGGCCGGTCAGCGAGGCTTCGATGGCGATCTCCGCCGTCTCCTGATCCCGCATCTCCCCGATCATGATGACATCGGGGTCGGAGCGGAGAAAAGCACGCATGGCCATCGCAAAGGTCAAGCCGATCTTGGGCAGGACCTGGAGTTGCCTGAGACCCTCCTGGGTGATCTCGACCGGGTCCTCGGCGGTCCAGATCTTTCGCTCGTCCGTATTGATGTAGCCGAGAATGGCGTGCAGCGTCGTGGTCTTGCCTGATCCGGTCGGGCCCACGCAGAGGATGATCCCGTGGGGCCGCTCGGCGATGCTCTTGATGGACTGCAGCGTGCGTTCGGCGAAGCCCATTTGCTCCAGGGGCATGGGGAGCTTGGCCGTGAGGATCCGCATGACGACATCTTCGTTGCCCCCCGCGGTCGGCACGGTGGCCACCCGGAGCTCGATCTCCTGACTGGAATTCTTCCCCAACTTGTATCGAATCTTTCCGTCCTGCGGCTTGCGTCGCTCGGCGATGTCGAGATTCGCCATGATCTTGAGGCGTGACACGATGGCCCGGCGGTAGGTCGGGGGAATTTTCATGTAGGTCGCACAGGTCCCGTCGACCCGGAATCGGACGGCCACCTCCTTCTT
Organism: Nitrospiraceae bacterium; assembly: GCA_041563675.1. Classification (GTDB taxonomy): domain Bacteria; phylum Nitrospirota; class Nitrospiria; order Nitrospirales; family Nitrospiraceae; genus JBFGRM01. The sequence goes on from JBFGRM010000158.1 coordinate 1,756, forward strand.
GCTCGAGTAGGGCTCGACATGGACATCCGAGGCACCGGCCCGGTAAGCCTCCGCAATGATCTGGTTGGCCAGGCGGACGATGGCGCTGTCGTTTTCGTCGACGCTGTCCCCGATTAATTCATCGCCGTCCTCACCCCTGGCCTCGCTGACCAGCTCGCCGAGAATATCGCCGATCGAGCCGCGATCACGCTCGCCGGTGGCCTGGAGAATGAAGAGCTCGATATCGCGCCTGAGCGACACGGCGAAGCGCAGCGTCAACCCCGGGAACGCCCGCTTGATGTCCAGGCCCTTGTCCAGGTCCTGCGGGTTGTCGATGAGGATGTCCAGGACGGACTGTTCACGACGGAAGGGGATCCAATGGTTCTTCTTCAGGTAGTCGACATTGAGGTTCTTCAGCAATTCCGGATCAGAGACCGAGCGCTCGTTGAACTCGACGAACGGGCAGTTGTAGTACTCGCTGAGCGCCTTCCCGAGCTCGGCCTTGGGCACCCGATACTTCTCCAGCAGGATGGTCTCCAGCTCCATCGGCCCCTTGACCGCATCGGCCAGCGCGGCATCGAGGTCGGCCTGGCTGAGCCGCCCGATCGACACGAGATAGTCGAACGTCACGGCCAGGTGACGCTTGGAGGAGGCTTTCACCATGTTCTCTTTCATGGGTGATCGCGTGGCTCTCGCGCGGTTGCAATGAGGGCCGACAGGCTGCCTGTGCCCCCGACATCCTCGGGTCCGCGACGAGCTCTATCGCGTCCCTCGCCCCGGCGGCCAGAAAGAAGCCTGTTCTGACAAATGTAGACCATTTCCTGAAACTCACAATCCCGATTACGGGGAAAGTCGGTGGCTCCCTCCCCCTCCTTCGGGCCCCCGCGGAGGCGGGGAAGCTTCCAAGTCGTTGAATTATCGGAACGGTTTTGTCGGTTAGCGGCCGATTTCGGCCAGAGGGGCATCCGTCACGAAGACGGCGCCTCGGGGGTTGGAGCCGAGGGAATTGGACTCGTTCAGGCGCTCCCGGGGCGGAGTGGTGTGGCATTCCGGGGTCGTGACGAGGCCCCAGTGCCAGTTGTCCCGACAGACGTTTTCGACCAGGAGGGCCTCGGCGTGGTGAAACAGCAGCATGCCGCTCAGCATGTTGTCTCGGCAGGTGTTGCGGACCAGGTCGGGACAGGTCTCCGGATCGCGCGCCGCGATCCCGAAGTGGTGATTCGCGTAGCAGACATTCTCGGCCAGGTAGGGTCGCGCACCCGCAAACGAGAAAATCCCGGATTCCCGGTTGTGGCAGACCTCATTCCCGATCAGTGACGGACGGCAGTTCGGGCCATAGAGGACGACCCCCGACAAGAGTCCCTCCGAGGCGCGACAACCGGCCACGGTGCAGGTCGAGTCGAGGATGTTGATCGCCGAATTCTGATCGCTCCCGATGTAGCGAAAGGTCACGCCCGAGACGCGCCCCCCCGTCACTTGCTGGAGGTAGAGGGGACCGCCCCGGCGGGAAAAAATCTGCACCAGGTCCCGCCCGGCTCCGACCAGCCGAATTGATCGTCCCGTGATGAAGATCTTGTCTTCATAGACGCCGGGCCTCACAAACACCTGGTCTTCCGGCTTCGCGTCCTTGAGCGCCGCGCTGGGACGCACGTAGGCGTCTCGATCCCGGCCGTCGACGACGAGCGTCCTCCCGCCGAGCGGATTCGGCGGCGGCTCGGTGAGCTCGATGTTCCCCAAATCGGCCGGGTCCGGCTCAGGCCGACGAGGGTTGCCGTCGCGGGACTCTGATTCGCCGGCTTCCATGGGTCCACCTCCACGCATGCGGACGAGTCGCGGGGTGGGCATTATTTTAGGGTCCGCCCGGGGTTGTCAAGGCGGCGGGTGAGGCGCTAGTCACGGACCTCGAGTCCGAGCATCGTCGCGAGCCCGGGAATGGTAAAGGGCTGGTGGATGTCGATCTGCACGAGATCCAAGCCGGCGGCGGTCATCGCCAGCCGTGCGAGCTGCGAACGGATCGGCCGGGGTCGCTCGCCCTGGGGCACGCCTTCCAGCTGGATGACCTTGGCGACAGTCAGTGTCCCGGGATGGACCAGCACGAAGTCCGCACAGATCATCGAGATCCGGCGAAGTACCCAGGCCGCAAGGGCGTGGTCCTCCGGATCGTCGGCCTCCACCAGGAGCACACGGCCTACGGGGACCTTGGCGAACACAAGGTACTGTTCCTGCACCGCCAGCCGCAGCATATTATAGAAGGCGGCTTCCTCCTTCGTGAACATCTCTCGGGGCCGGAGAGAGAGCCCGTCGGGGAGACGGAGCTCGTCCGGCGACGAGTCCCCGCGGGCCGTTCCGAACCAGAGATACCAGGCCACAGCCGCTGCCATGATGATCACCGCGACGAGGGCAAGGTTCAAAGCCATAGTGCCTCCTAGGTCAGCGTCGCCTTCCTGCAGATGGGTTCATCGAATTTCGATGCCGGCCCGGAGCCAGCAGACCCAGCACGACCGGCGCCTTGGCCCCGGTCACACTGGGGACATTCGCGCAACGTCCGTGCCACGTCTCGTAGGCGAGGAGCGCGAAGGCCACCGCCTCGAGCGATTTGCTCTGCCACCCCAGATCTTCCAACGTGCAGACCGGCGTGGGGGCGAACTCCTCCCGGAGATCGCGTATCAGGGTCCGGTTCCGCGCGCCACCCCCCGCGACGATCACTTGCTCCACCTGCCCCGGGATCCATTTGGTCGCGTCCGCGATTGACCAGGCGGTAAGTCGCGCACAGGTTGCCAGGACGTGATCCGGCTTGACGCCGCGCTGCCTGGCCTCCGCAAGGACCCGGAGGACAAAGGCCTCGCCGAAGTCCTCGCGGCCGGTCGACTTGGGCGGGCGGCGCCGGAAGAAGGGGTACGCGGTCAGCTTGGCGAGCAACCGGACGTCAGCCGTGCCCCGGCCGGCCCTGCGGCCGTCTCGGTCCATCGACTCGCGGCCCCGCGAATAGTGCCGGACCAGCGCGTCGAGCACCATGTTCGCCGGGCCGGTGTCGAACGCCCGGATTGTGCGCAAGGATCCCCGCGCCGGCAGGTAGGTCACATTCGCGATGCCGCCGAGATTCACGATCAGCCGGGCGCGCTTGGGATGACGGAACAACACGTAGTGGGCGTAAGGCGCCAGCGGCGCGCCCTGGCCTCCCACCGCAAGGTCGCGGGGGCGAAAGTTTGCCACGGTGGTGACCCCCGTTCGCTCCGCGATGACGGCCGGCTCGCCGATCTGCAGCGTGGAACGAATCCGTCCCACGCCCGGCTCGATGCGGGCATCGGGGAGGTGGTGCACGGTCTGCCCGTGCGAGCCAATCAACTTCACGGCCTGCGGGGATACGCGCGCGTGCTGCATCACCCGGAGGGCGGCTTTGCCGAAGAGTTCACCCACCACGGCGTTCAGATGGCACACGTCCTTGACGGTGCCGGAGGACGCAACGGCGAGCAGGCGGCGGGAGAGAGCGGGGGGATAGGGCACGGTGACATGGGAGATCAGCCGAACCCGGAGTGAGGGTCCCTGTCCCCGGATGTCGACGAGCGCGGCATCAATGCCGTCGCCTGATGTCCCGGACATCAGCCCGATCACCTTCATGCCATCACGCGCTCCACCACAAGCTCCTCTGCACCCGAGCTTCCCCTACTGAATGGAGGATGAGCTGGAGGGTGGAAACCTTCCCTCCGCCCCCTCCCCCTGCGAAGAACGCCTCGGCCCTCTTTGCATACGGCGGACAATGTCCTTGCTACAGCCCAAACCTATCTCGGGCTTCAGGTCACAAGAGAGCCTGTGGCCCTGAGCGGAATCTTCCGAAGCGCCGGGGCCCGCGGGCCCCTCGGTCGAACGAAACGCCATGCGCATGAGGGCTCACGTCTCTTTCGGCACGAACCCCGTGAAGCGACGCTCCGTTATTTGGCCGGCGCGTGCTTCGCCCTCTCCCACACCATGCCGATCTGCTCCTTCGCCGAGAAGCCCAGCTTCTCGTAGAAGGCCTGCTTGTCCCGCGTGCACAGCCAGAACAGCTCAACCCGCTTCAGGGAGGGATGGTGCAGGATCTGATGCATGATTTTTGATCCAATGTCCTGCCCTTGATAGGCCGGATCGACGATCACGTCCCAGATCGAGGCACGATAGACATAATCGGTCAGCACCCGCCCAAATCCCACCAAACGGTCCCCATCCCAGGCGGACAGCGCCAGATCGGAGTTCACCAGCATCTCCCGCATGTCGCTGAGGCTGC
>JBFGRM010000159.1:0-5896 GCA_041563675.1 Nitrospiraceae bacterium
CGGGCTGGCTGTTTGGAGCAGGCCCGAGGAATGGGCGGCCAAGGGGGTGATGCTGGTCGTCGGGATCGGGCTGAGCGTGACCGGTTACTTCGGCGTCCACGCGCTGTTGCGCTCGGAAGAGCTCGATGTCGTCTGGGGAATACTCAAAAGAAAGGTTGGCGGTGGATCACGATGAGAGGACAACGTCCCAGGTCTCAGGTTCCAGGTCCCAGGTTCCAGGTCTCAGGTCCCACGTCAGCGCAGTGCACTCCGATTCCCCTACCTGGAACCTGAGACCTGGGACCTGGAACCTGGGACGCGAGACGTGGTTCATGATGTGAACCTGTGGAGGTGTTATGGACAACAAGACGATCATCTTTCGCACTCGTTTGGGCTGGATGGGTCTGGTGGGGACGCCGCATGGGATCGCACACATCGTGCTGCCGCGCGCGTCACGACGGGCGGTGTCTTCAGAGTTGGCGTCGCGCGCTGTCGCCCGCAATGGTCGGCGAGGGTCGCGTTCGACCACGGTTCAGAAGAACAAGACTCGGGCCGTCGAGACCGTGATCGGGCAGGCCAAGCAGCAGCTCGCAAAGTTTTTGGAGGGGACCCAGCGGGTCCTGGATTTTCCGCTTGATCTCTCGCATGGCTCGACCTTCCAGCGCCGGGTCTGGCTCGCGGCTCGCCGGATCCCGTTCGGCCGCGTCCGGTCTTACGGCTGGATCGCCTCCCGAGTCGGAGGCGCTCATTACGCCCGTGCCGTGGGCCATGCGCTGGGCTCCAACCCCGTGCCGGTGATCGTGCCGTGCCATCGCGTCGTCGGTCACGATGGCTCGCTGACCGGATTTGCGGGCGGGCTTCCGCTCAAGCGCAAGCTCCTCGAGCTGGAAGGCACGTATAAGCAATTGCAACGAGTCGCGCGATAGCGAAGTAAAAAGGCAAAAGGAAAAATTCAAAAGTGGATCACTTTTCCCTTTTTAATTTTTCCTTCCACAAGTATGCGTGCTGTCATCCAGCGAGTGAGCCGAGCCGCGGTCGAGGTCGAGGGGGAGATTGTGGGCCGCATCGGTCAGGGGCTCTTGATTCTCCTGGGCGTGGCGAAGGACGACACGGAAGCGGATGCGCAATACGTGGCCGACAAGGCGGCGACGCTTCGAATGTTCGCCGACGCGCAGGGAAAGATGAACCTGGCGATTGAAGATGCGGAGGGCGGCGTCTTGGTGGTCTCGCAGTTCACGCTTCTGGGCGACACGCAGAAGGGGCGGCGGCCGGGGTTCGACCGGGCGGCGCCGCCGGACCAGGCACGGCGTCTCTACGAGGCGGTCGTCACGCTGCTCAAGGCCCGGGGGTTGACGGTCGAAACGGGCCGATTCGGCGCGTTTATGGCGGTGGAGCTTGTGAATGACGGGCCGGTGACCTTTCTGGTGGACAGCCGGCCACGGGCGTCGTGACGGAGGCTCAAGGTTTGCCCCTCTTGTCCGATGGGAGAGAGAGGCGCTGCTGTGCCCTCCCGTACTTGCCAGAATGGGGAGCGCCTGGCATACTTTTCTGGAAGCATGAGGAGGAGATGGCGACGCCGATCCCTCAATATCACCCTTTGCGTCAGCTGTTCACGACCCTGACCGAGAAGTGCTTTTTCGAGAAGCTCGGTTGGCCGGATTCGAACGTCGCCGAATACGTCTCCAACCTGCTGGTCGACTTCTCGCACGCCGACAATCTCTACAAGATCAAAAACAGCAAGGGTCACCCCCTGGATACGGTTCTGGACCTGCTCTACGAGTCGGAGGTTTTGCTCGAGGCGCAAACCCTGAACCAGGAGCGCGAGGTCCATCGGCATATCGGCGACTTCACCTTGTTCATGGCGGGATTGTTCCCGGAATATCTTCGCCGCTTGCGTTCCGCCGGCTTGATTTACCACAAGGATTTTCTGATTGATTACGTCAAAACGGGAAAGCGGTCCTACAGCATCGTCGCGCGGGTGACGGTCGGGAGTTCCGATGACGAGCCGCCGTTGTTCCGCAAGCTGTCCGACAACTTCGAGCTCTGCGTCACCGGGTTGGGCTTCGTCCGCTCCGACCTGGACCAACTTCAAGACCCTGCCTATCGTCAGGCCAAAGATATCCTCCTGAATTGACGCCTTCTCCACAACCACGGACCGGCCGCGCGCTCTCGCTGGTCCCTGCCAGGAAGGGCGTCCGACCTTCGCGCCGAGCGGTTCGAGCGAGCTGCGTTCACGGAGCATGATGGGTATCGGCTCTCGCCGCACACGTCCGATCATTCTGGTCCATGGCGGCGCGGGCGCGCGTAGGATGACGGAGAGGCAGGCCCGCTGTCTTGCGGACGCGCTCCTGGTCGGTTACGCGCTGCTCGCGCGTGGCGCCCCGGCCCTCCCTGCGGTCGAGGCGGCGATACAGCTCCTCGAAGGCTCGGGATTATTCAACGCGGGGTTGGGTTCCCGGACCCAGCTCGACGGCGTGCGACGGATGGACGCATCGATCATGGAGGGCCGGCGGCTGCGAGCCGGCGCGGTCGCGGGCATCGAGGGCGTCCGGCATCCCATCACCGCGGCGCGCCTCGTGCTGGAGAAGACCGATCATGTCCTGCTGGCCGGGCCACCCGCCACACGCTTCGCCCATCACTTTGGCTTGGCGTCGCAGCCCCGTCGGATCCCGGATCGATCCGACCGATCACCGTCGACTCGGGACCTCACACGCATGCGGCGGCTCTTTCGAGATCTCCAGAACGGGCAGGGCGTGACGCGTCGTCTGCGCGCCTGCGGCACCGTCGGTGCCGTCGCGTTGGACGTCCGGGGGACGGTGGCAGCGGGTGCCTCCACCGGCGGGATCGGCCTCATGCTGCCGGGACGCGTCGGGGACAGTCCATTGATCGGAGCGGGCGTCTACGCGGACAACGAGAGCGGGGGAATCTCGATGACGGGAATGGGGGAAAGCGTGATCCGGGTCGGCGCCGCAAAGGCCGTGGCCGAACGGTTGGCCGCCGGTTCAGCCCCCGACGTCGCCGCACGCGCAGTCCTTCGCTCGCTTGTGGCCCGCACGGAGGGACGGGCCGGCGCGCTGGTGCTGGGACGGGATGGGCGCTTCGCCATCCGTCACGTCACGCCCAGGATGGCCGCCGGCTATTGGAACGGGGTCGGCAATCCGGTCGTGAAAGACAAGTTCCGGTAGCTGCGCCATCTCATGGCGTAGGTCTGGTTTCTCGCGGGAGCTGTCCCGGCAAGGCCCACAGGCGTCGCGGACGCCGTCCCACCCGCCGAGAAGGCATACCGTAGCTGCGCCAATTCATAGCGCCTCGTTCGAGTGTCACTGCCCGCTTCGTACCTTCGAAGTTATCGTTCGCGCGTGTGGAGATCGGAAGAGCGTCACGGGGCGAAACTCGGGGGACTCGGGTTGCGTGGCAGGGTGGAGCAGGCTACATTGTTGCATGACCGTTGAGTTCCATCACAAGTCTGGACCACGGGGCGAATCATGAAAGGCCGTGTGATTTTCCACCTCGCGTTTCCGGTCACCGACCTCGAGGAGGCCAAGCGCTTCTACGTGGACGGCCTGGGATGCGGCCTCGGCCGCGAATCGGAGCAGGCCTTAACGTTGGAGCTGGCGGGCAATCAGCTCGTTGCGCACCTGACGAGGCAGCCATCAGAAGCGCAGAAGGGGATTTATCCCCGTCACTTCGGACTGGTCTTCACGGACGAGGCAGATTGGCAGGCCCTCGTCGATCGGGCGAAGGCCAAGGGCCTCACCTTTTACCAGGAGCCGCGACGGCGGTACCCGGGAACCAAGATCGAGCACCGCACGTTCTTCCTCGAAGATCCGTTCCGCAACCTCCTGGAGTTCAAGTTTTATCTCCACGACTCCGCCATCTTCGGCGAGCGCGACCACGCGAGCGTCGGTGACCGGGCGGAGCCCAAGTAGGCGACATCCCGCTGGCCAAGCCTGTACTGTACGTGGATAGTGATGTGCGGCAGGCGGCTGAATCAGGGCGAGGGGCACGCCTGTCCTGCTCAGCGCTTCGGTTCGACCGCACTAAGGCTCGCATCCGGTCGGCTGCGGAACTCGCTGCGTGCCACCTGACGGGCACGCAGCTTCAAACAGTCCTCGCCGTCCGGCACGCATGGTAACGAAAAAGCCATGTGTGCCGGACCCCGTCTGCTCGTCAAGTGCGGGGCCCGAACCTCCGCGATTCGGGACGACAGGCGTGCCCCTCGCCCCACAACTGAACAGAGCGGTAAGCACTAGCCCCCATGGCACCGCCGGAGCGGAAGCCGTTCGTCACCCGCCGCTCAATACTCGGCCCGCACGCCACCGATAATGAGGAGCGGTGCGCCGAGCGTCTTGATCGGTCCGGTTTGCGTCGCGATGTAGTCGCGATCAGTGAGATTTTCCGCGTCCAGAAACAGCCGGAGATGCTCCCCGATGTCCCGGCGAGCCGACGCGTCGAGCACGATGAAGTCCGCGATTGCGTCTCTGTTCAGGTCGTCCGCAAACTGCCGCGACAGGTACCGTCCGAGGAGGGTGAGCTGGAGTGTCCGGGGGTCGCCGAGCGTCACGCGCAGGCTCACCTGATGTGCCGAGACGTTGGGCACGCGGTTTCCTTCTCGCGCGGGATCGGGGGTAAACTCCTGGATGGTCGCATCCGTGTAGGCATAGCCGAGGTGGAGCTGGACCAACCTGTGGAGCGTGAGCCTGGCATCCAGCTCGGCCCCGACCGAGCGGGTTCTCCCAATGTTCTGCCGTGTCGCCGAGGCGGCCCCGTCGGAGACGAAAATGATCTGGTCGGTGATTTCCTCGACATGACCCGTTAACCTGAGTTGCAGCCGTGACTCGAGCACGTTGTCAAAGGCTAGGTTGACCTCGCCTCCCCATAGTCGCTCGGGCTGGAGCGTCGGGTTGGGGAGGAACGAAAACCCTGCGAAGCCGAAGCCCCGGTAGAGCTCGTTCAGGGTGGGTGCGCGGAAGGCGCGGAAGACGGAGCCGCCCAGCGAGACCTCGTCCGTCAGCCAGTAGCGTGCCGCCAGCTTGGGATTCAGCGCCGTTTCCGTGTTGTCCGGCGGGCGCGTCACGGTCCCGGTCTCGTCCTCGATGCGCCCGTCGAAATTCTTCCACCAGTCGAATCGAAGGCTTGGGACCAACGTGACCCGCTCGGTCGGGCGGGCGATCCATTCCGCGTAGGCACCCCACCCCACCTGGACACCCTCCGCGAGCGTGCGGCCGGTCGAGCCGGATGCGGGAAAAAGCTCCTCCTCGGACTGACCGAGGATGCCGCGGGCGTCCACCCCCGCGACGAGACGGTTCGCGGAATCGAGCGCCGCCTCCCACTGGAACTGCCCGCCGAAATCATTGCTCGGCACGGTCTGAATCCTGTCGCGCTCCTCCGTGAGCCGGGGCGAGGTCACGAGGCTCGTCTTGTTGCGAAACGTCTGCCACTGCCCAAATACCTTGCCCTCATAGCGATCGCCCCGCCCGGTCGTGCCGGCCAGGCCGAGCACGGTCGTCCCGATGGTCCGCGTCGCCAGGCTGAGCGGTGTCCCGAACGAGCGGTCCTCCCGGAAGAAATTGCCCGACAGGGTGGCCTCGACTCGTGGCGACAGCGCCCACGCCACGGACCCCGTGAGCAGTTGGTGGCGGGAGTCATCCCTGGTGTCGATGGGGCCGCGCTGGTCCGTGGGGACCGTGATGAAGCCGTTCGTGTGGTACCAGCGGTACCCGAAGCTCGCCCCAACTTTCTCGGCACGATACCGGCCGTGGATTCCGGTCGTGTAGGTGTCGAGGGTGCCGGCCCGTCCCTCGATGGTCAGGCCCGGCTCCGCGCGCGGCGGTGTCGTCACGACGTGGATCACGCCGCCCATGGCCCAGGTGCCGTAGAGGTTCGAGCTCCCTCCGGGGATGACCTCGATGCGGTC
>JBFGRM010000160.1:0-5844 GCA_041563675.1 Nitrospiraceae bacterium
ATGGAGTCCGCGATCACGTTCGCCGAGACGGGGCACCTCTGTCTGGCGACGCTCCACTCGAACAACGCCAACCAGGCGATCGAGCGCATCATGAACTTCTTCCCGGTCGAGCGCCATGCGCAGATCTACCTGCAGCTCTCCCTGAACATCCGGGCCATCATCTCGCAGCGGCTCATCCCCTCGGTCGACGGCCGGCGCGTTCCGGCCTGCGAGATCATGCTGGATACGCCGCGTATCAGGGACCTGATCAAGAAAGCCGAGGTGGATACGTTGAAGGAGGCGATGGAGCAGAACATCCAGGAGGGGTGTCAGACCTTCGATTACGTCCTGTTCGAGTACTACAAGCAGGGACGCATCTCGGCCGAGCAGGCGCTGATCAACGCCGACAGCGCCAATAACCTCCGATTGAAGATCAAGCTCGAGGGCATGCGAGGCTCCGAACCGGCCGCCGCCGCCCCGCGACCGGCGCCCGCCCCGCGGCCCTCGCCCGCCCAGCAAGCCCCCCGGCCGGGGCAGAGCGGCTTTCAGATCAAAGGCGACCCGCCGGGGAATCCAGTCCGCAAGTAGCGCCGGAGCCCGACCGCCGCTCAGTTCCCCGCGTGACGGCTTCCTTCCATCCTCACCGCCCCCTCCGCACCGTCAGTTGAGCTGGACGAGGTACCCGGCAATCTTGTCGAGGGCCTGCGCCGTCAGCTTTTTTCCATACCACTGCGGCATGGCGCGGTCCGGGTATCCGGGCACCACATAGACGCTCGGGGACAGGATGGATTCGATCACGTACTCCCTCACCGTCTCCGCGCGCCCTTGATAGCGCGGATCCGCCAGGCGCTGAGGCCCGGTTGTGCCGAGCACCAAGGGCGGCCCCACTTGCCCCCTCGCACCCTCGATCCCGGGAATGGCGTGGCACACGGGACAGCCCGCCCGCGTCAACATGTCCTTCAACGGTTCGTCTCCGGTCACCAACGGCACGGAGTCTTGGGAGACGGTGGGCTTGTTCGCAGCCGGTTTGGCAGTGGTGTCTCGGGTAGGCTCGACCAGGATGAAAGACAAGAGGACGAGCAGCAGCACCGCCGTCGCAATGATGGCGGTCCAGTGTTCCTCGCTCAGCGAACGGAGACGGGCTCGGAGCGACCGCGTGGTCCGGCTCTCACTCACCCGCCCGACCCGGGCGCCCATTTTATCGTGCAGCCGATGGCGTGCGTGCTCGGCTCGGCCGGCTCCTGTCGGGACAGCAGGGCGTTCACGGCGTCCCGCAGGTACCGGCGGGTCACCGCCTCGGGACGCTGCCAATTGTCATCGATCTTGCCGGTGTAGCGGAGGCGCCGCTCGTGATCGAAGACAAAGAGCTGCGGGGTATGGGTGGCGCCGTAGGCGGCGGCAACCGCCTGCGTCGCGTCGCGCAGGTAGGGAAAATTGAACTGCTTCTCCTGCGCCCGCTTGACCATGTTGTCGAACCCGTCCTCGGGGTAGTTTCGATCGTCATTGGAGTTGATCGCAACCACCTGCAGGCCACGCGCGCCATAATCCCGCTGGATGGCTATCAGCCGGTCCTCGTAGGCCTGGACGTAGGGGCAGTGGTTGCAGGAGAAGACCACGACCAGCACGGCCTTGTCCGCGAAGCCCGCTAGCGCGTGGTCCCGTCCATCGACTCCGCGCAGTGAAAAGTCGGGAGCCGCTTCGCCGATTGCCAGCGCCTCACGTGTTGGCTTCATTCTGTCTCCCGACGCCTCACGCCTAACGCCTGACCCCTTACGTACGCTTCACTTCCCCTGCATGTCCATGACACAGCGGACCCCGATGGTCAGATCCTGGTAATCGGGCGGGGCCGAGACGCGGGCGGTCGTTCGCAGGCCGACCGGGGTATCGGACCAAGAGCCGCCGCGGATCACGTGGTTCTCACCTTTTTCCGGCCCCGTCGGGCTCTTCTTGGAGCTGCGCGAGTAATATTCACGATCATAGAAATCCGCCACCCACTCGGCCGCGTTCCCGGACATGTGGTACAGGCCGTAGGGGCTCTTCCCGCCCTCCTTCAGGCCATGGCGGATGCTCATGCCCGAGACCCCGCTCTCGACCGGCGCGAGCGTGATCTTGTAGCTCACCCAGACGCCGCGGTTGTAGTTCGCGATGTCGACGAACGGCTGCATGTGTCCCCACGGGTAGCGCCGTCCGTCCGTCCCGCGCGCCGCTTTTTCCCACTCGGCCTCGGTGGGCAGACGCTTCCCCGCCCACTTGCAATAGGCCGCCGCGTCCTTCCAGGTCAGTCCGACCGCCGGATGGTCCCCGACCTCACCGACGGCTTCCGGGTCCCACAGCGGGGGCGGCATCTGCCCCGTCGCCTGCATGAATTGCTCGTAGCGCGTCATCGTGACCTCGAACTTGTCGATGGCGTAGGTCGGCAGCCACACCGGATGCTCCGGTCGCTCGTTGCTCCGGGCGTCGCTGGCGTTCGTCCCCATGATGAACTCACCTTCGGGAATGACGACCATGGGCGCGCCGTCCTTTCCGACCGGCCCCTCGGCCGAGACGCCGTCTTCACCCGCGGCACCCTGCGCGGCAATGGCGGTCCATCCCCCGCCCCCGGCGACGATGACGCCGAGGAGGCCCAGCATGATGACCATATGATTTCGTCCTCTCATCGCACCCTCCTCACGACGGATCAGGCCAATCCTCGCCCGCATCGGACGCGGACATCATGCAGTCTACCCAGGTGCCTGGCGAAACACAACGCTGGGGGTGAAAACGAAAGGGGGACGGGACGGGGAACAAGGGAGGAACGGAGGGTCCTACGCCCGGCTCGCGCTCGGCTCCACCGAGATGGTGTGCGGCAGGGTGGCTTCGAAGCCGGGCTCGTGACGCAGCGCCCCGGGGGGGAGCGCCTCCCACAGTGGGCCCAGGTCTTTCTTCATACGCGCGACGTAGAACGGGGGGAGCGCGTCGCTTTCCCGCTCGAAGAAACGGCGCAGATCCCGATCAACGGCCAGCAGGTCCCGGATGGTCGTGTGATACCGGAGCCGTCCGAATCCCTCCGACGAGACCGCCCGTAGAAGGTTCATCCACTTGGGGATGAAGCCCTGGGTGGCCTGGAATCGGCGGGCAATCCGCGGCCAGGAGAAGGCGTGCCGCGTCACGTCCACGAGGTGGTCGTAAAATTCGGGCCATCCGTAGGCCTTGGGGTACACGTTCATGGACTTGTTGTTATCGAGGAAGTGGAACGGAAAGGGAAGGATTCTCCCTTCACGCTGCAGATCCTGGTTGAGCGGGACCGCCCTGCCGAAGGCGGTGAACAACGAGAACGCCGGGAACGCGCCCGGTGACCAATCAAGGAACCGCTTGGTCAGCTCGAACGGCTCGGGCCCCTGGTCCGTGTCGAGCCCCAGGACGAAATTCGTCTGGACGTAGGGGATGTAGCGCAAGATCGTGTTGATATGCTCGGACACCTGCTTGACCTTGTCCAACCCGGCGTGGCGACCCGTTCTGGATTTATCCCCCATCGAATACCATGATTCGATGCCCGGCAGCACGGCCTTGAAGCCGTTCTGCTTCATCCGCTTGAGGTGGGGCTCGGACAGCAGCGACAGGGTCATCTCGGCGATGAAATCGATCCGATCGTGACCGACCGCCTCTTCGATCGCCGTCATGCAACTGTCGAAGCGCACGCCGAAATTGGGATCATGCCAGCCCACGCGCGGCCGTCTCGCCTTCGTCAGCAGGAAGCGAAGATCCTCGGTCATCTGGTCGAACGAAATGGTCTGGTAGTCCACGTCCGAGTCGATGCAGAAGTTGCAGGTATACGGGCAGCCGAGGCTGGCGATCATTGGCACGATCTGGATGGTCGGCGCCTTGGCCAGGGTGGGCTCGATGAACTTCCAGCGCTCCTTCACCCCGGGAAGGTGGTCGGGCTGCCGAGCCGCGCTGAGATAGCGCCCCTGGGTGGAAGCCGGCGCGCAGTCGCGCAGAATATCCTGGATCATCTCGCGGTTGGTGAAGCCCAGGACGTAATCGAAGAACCGGGCGGCGTCCTGCGGGTAGCTCCGGGCATGGGGCCCGCCGAGAACCGTGATCGCGCCCCGGCGCCGGAACAAGCTGCTGATGGCGTAGGCCGTCAGCGCCGACCGCGTGAAGGCGCCGATGAAGAGGAGATCCGTCTCTTGCAGCAGCTCACGCTCGAGATCCTCGGTCCCCGTGTAGCAGATGTAGCGGACATCGTGCCCCGCCTCCTCGCACCACACCGCCACTACTTGCGGCATGATGCTGGCGAGGTTGGGATTCATGACGCGAGCGTAGAGGCGCTTCGTGGGCCCCTTGGTCACGAGATCCAGGATGGTGATGCGAAGACGGCGCAATCGTTCCTTCAAATACTGCCTAGCTACACGCAGGCAGGGTCACGCGGTACGACCATGTGTGCGGTGGGCAGGGAGCAGGCTTGAAATTGGGATCGTGTTCGTTGACGCACGGAAACGGGACAGCCTTCCTGTGGGACTGTGTGCCAGCCACATACTGAACGACCCGGCTCGCTGCGTCAATTTATTTCTGTCTGGCTGAGACTGGCATCGGCGGGAGTCGCGGGAAACTCAACTGGAGCGAGCCGTGCAGACCACCATGCGCATCAGACCGGCATCCCTTGGCACATCACGCGCCTCTGCCGACGGCGACCGAGCGAACGGCAGCTCACTAAATAACACGTGCTTGCCGTCGCTTGTCCCTGTGAGAGACGGGCCGCCTGTGCCGAAGCAGCGGCCGCGAGTCCGGCTGCCCGTTATAGGCCAAGCTCAGAACAATGCGCGGACTCCGAACAAGAACCCGAACGACGATAAGTTCCAATCATCGGACCGGGCACCGTTGATGGTGACGTGCCCATCATTCCGTTTGTAGGCCATTTCCGCGTTGAGGGACAGCCCGCCCTTTACGTAGTAGTCCGCCCCCCACGCCAAGCGCCAAGCAAAATTGTTGCTCGGACTGATCGTCGTGTTAGGGATCGCATCGCTTTCGCCGAACGAGTTGATATTGACGCCAAATCCCATGGAGCCGTAGGGCGCGAAGGATCCGACGCGACCGGGTCGCACCTCGATCGTCGGGATGACGGATACGGTGTCTATATGTCCCAAGTCGACAAAGGGATTCTCCTGGTCGACATCATGTCGCTCCCACTCAAGGGTGAGGCCGACCAACACGAATCTGTTGAAACTGTAGAGCCCCTGAAAGTTGACGAGGGACCCGACCTCAGTGGAGAAATTTCTCCGCAACTCCTGCGTGAGCGGCGCGAACCCCGCGCGGAACCCCACCAGCCACTTTCCCTGCTCGACCCCGCCTCGTTTCCATGTCGCGCCGTGTGCCTCGCCGACATTCTCCAGACTCAGCATTGCGAGCAAAGCGACAATAACAAGGATCGCATAATGCCTTGTGCAGTTCCGAATCATAAAACACCTCCATTTTTCTGTTGCCCAGGCGCCGCCCGGGCCTGCGCTCAACCTCAATGTATGGAGCGAATACCATGCCAGGTTGCGGCGTGGTCACGGCAAAGGACCAATACGGGAGGATCCGGCGTATATTCAGTCGATTAGAAGAGGACGAGGCATCGCCTGAGTGGAGGGCGAATGAGCGGGTTGGATGAGCGCTCCCAACATGGTGTA
This sequence comes from Nitrospiraceae bacterium, assembly GCA_041563675.1. Lineage (GTDB taxonomy): Bacteria > Nitrospirota > Nitrospiria > Nitrospirales > Nitrospiraceae > JBFGRM01. Next base: position 5,631 of record JBFGRM010000160.1, read on the forward strand.
GGCCCAAGGCTTCATCTTGAGGAGACCGGCTGGTCGGATAAGGAAGGCGCCAGGGCTCGGACCGAGGAGGGGGAAATGGTGTCCCCAACGGGATTTGAACCCGTGTTGCCGGCTTGAAAGGCCGGCGTCCTAGGCCAGGCTAGACGATGGGGACGACCGGGTTGCGCCGTTGTCTTAGCTCATTCGATGGCGCGCTTGCAACCACTACTTTAAA
>JBFGRM010000161.1:0-5814 GCA_041563675.1 Nitrospiraceae bacterium
GACTGGGCCGCGCCCCTGCCGACGCGGCCGCGGAGCTGGTGGAGCTGTGCGAGGCCGAAGCGCTCGGCATGCTCGACGAGCATGACGCTGGCGTTCGACACATCCACGCCGACCTCCACCACGGTCGTCGCCACCAGCACATGTATTTCTCCACGCTTGAAGGCGCGCATCGTCCGTTCCTTCTCCTCGGTCTTCATGCGCCCGTGCAAGACACCCACGACGAAGTCGGCAAAGACCTCCTCCCGGAGCCGATCCGCTCCCTGGAGCGCCGCCTGCAGATCGCTCTTTTCGGATTCCTCGACCAGCGGGTACACGATGTAGGCCTGTCGCCCGGCTTTCAGCTCGGTCCGAATCAGATCGTAGGCTTTGCGTCGCCGGGAGTCGTGAAACAGCAGCGTGTGGACGGGCTTTCGTCCGGGAGGCAGGGCGTCGATCACCGAGAGGTCGAGATCACCGTAGACCGTCATCGCCAAGGTGCGCGGGATCGGCGTCGCCGTCAAGACCACCACATCCGGCCGATAGCCCTTGTCCAGCAGGGTCTTTCGCTGGAGCACGCCGAACTTGTGCTGCTCGTCGACCACCGCCAGCCCGAGATTGGCGAACTGCACATCCTTTTGGATCAGCGCGTGTGTCCCGATGACCACGCCGGCCGCCCCGCTGCGGATCTGCTCCAACATCTCCGCCCGCGCCTTGGGGCGGACGCCATGCTTGAGCAGCACCACCTTCACACCAAGGGATTCCAGCAGTCCCTGCACATTCAGATAGTGCTGCTCGGCCAGAATCTCGGTTGGGGCCATGAAGGCGGCCTGGTGGCCCGATCCGCAGGCGACGACGATCGCGTGCAAGGCCACGATCGTCTTTCCGCATCCGACGTCGCCCTGGATCAGTCGATTCATGGGGCGATCGGCAGCCATGTCGCGCGCGATCTCCCCCCACACGCGCTGCTGGGCCGGCGTCAGCTCGAACGGCAGCCGCCCGCGCAGCGCTGCCAGCAGCGGGCTGTCCACCTGAAAACGAATACCTTTCTCCTCCTCCTTCACCGACCGCTGCCGGACCCCCAGCGCCACCTCCAGCACGAACAACTCTTCGAAGGCGAGCCGCCGGTGGGCCGGAGTCGTGCCGCGATCCAGTTCGTCGACAGAGGTCCCGGACGAGGGGAAATGGACCTCGGCGACCGCTTGTCTGAAAGGCGGCAGCCCATGGCGCGACAGGATGTCTGGCGGGATGAGCTCAGCCAGGACGGCGTCATGGTCCTCGAGCAGCCCCTTCACGACGGTGCGGATCTGCCGCGAGGTCAGCCCCTTCGTCTCCGGGTAGATCGGCACGATTCGGCCCACGTGCAACGTCGCTTCCGGATCCCGCCCCAGGACCTCGTGCTGGGGGCTGTCCATGCGCAAGTCCATCCACCCTCGGCGCCCCGACGAGACCACGCCGCTGGCCATCACCGTGGTGTCGGGTTGGAACGTGGTCTCCAGGTACGGCTGGTTGTAGTAAAAACAGGGCAGCGCCCCCGTCTCGTCGCCGATCTGAACCTCTAAGATGGTGATGCCCCGGCGGTGCGTTCGGCGAACCTTGCTCGACACCACGCGCCCGCAAATGGTGGCACGCTGGCCAGGCCTGAGCTCGCGGATGGGCGTCACGACCGAGCGGTCCTCATAACGTCGCGGCAGGTACCACAAGGCGTCCTCGACGGTCCGAATGCCGACTCGCTCCATCAGGGCGGCCCGCTTCGGGCCGACGCCTCGGGCAAAGCGGATGGGAAGGTCGCACAGGTCGTGGGCAACGGGCGCGGGGCGCGGGGCGAGTGGCGAAGGCTTCGCCTGGGGACCGGTCTCGGACTTCAGCCGACGGAGAATCTCCCGTGCCTGGGCGAGCCGCTTGGCGCGCTCCCGGCGGGACAAGGCATCACCGTAGTCGACAAAGACCTGTCGCAGGGCCAGAAGGTCCGTTTCCACCGCGGGTACGAAGATATCCCGGGTCAGGGTCTCGAGGATCCGGCCTGTGACGAAGTCCCTGAGGCCGTCGGCAGAGCCCGGCGACTGTGTCCCTCCGCCAGCAGCCTCGATGGGCGCCGAGAGGACCTGGACGATGTGGTGGAGCGCTTCCGCCATGGCGTACGGCACGTGGGACGAGGCTCCGTCCGGGGTGGCGGCCGGGGCGGAGCCGCATCCGGGCGGAGAGACCGCTGGATGGTAGCACAGGGCCGACGGTCGGACAACGAGGGCGCATGGTCTCCCTGTGCTCCCGATCCTTGCGATCCCGCCACGGCTGTGTCATCTTCGCCGGCCGGCACTCCACCTCGTTCGTAGGACCGTGACGCTCGAGAAAATCATCAGCGGGGGGCAGAGCGGCGTCGACCGCGCGGCGCTGGACGCCGCGCGCGCGCTCGCGATCCCTTCCGGCGGCTGGTGCCCGCGCGGTCGTCGGGCCGAAGACGGGCCCATTGATCCCGCCTACCCTCTCGTGGAAACGTCCTCTGATGACTACGCCCAGCGGACGGAATGGAACGTCCGTGACGCGGACGGCACGCTGGTGCTCTCGCGCGGCGAGTTGACCCAGGGCACCGCGCTCACGGTCGAGCTCGCGCGCCGGCTGTCGAAGCCCTGTTTGGTCATCGACCTGGACCACCTGCCGAGCGACGAACCCGTCGGGGTCTGGCTCGAGGACCATCGCATCGCTGTGCTCAACGTGGCCGGCCCTCGCGAGAGCAAATGTCCGGGCATCTACCGAGACGCGTTGGTATTTCTCCAGCACGCGCTGTCCGCAGCGGCGCGCCGCCTGTGCGATCCCCCTCTCCCTCCCCTTTCCCCCAGAGGGGGAGAAGGTTAGGGTGAGGGGGCGAACGTCGTCCCCACGGATTGACCCGCTCCTGGTCGGTCTCTACAATACCCTTGCTCAACCGCCACCAGCCCGGGAGCGTATCGTGACGACACCCACGCGCATCCATCGCTTGCTCCAGCAGGAAGGGACCCTGGTCTTCCCCGGAGTTTACGACGCGCTGGGGGCGAAGCTCGTCGAACAGGCCGGGTTCCCGCTCACCTTCATTTCCGGCTACAGCGTCGCGGCCTCACATTTGGGACTTCCTGATTTCGGCTTCCTCACGCAAACGGAGATGGTCGGGGCCGCGAAGCGCGTCTGCGGCGCCGTGGGCATCCCGGTCATCATCGACGCGGATACCGGCTACGGCAATGCGTTGAACGTCATGCGGACCGTCAACGAGCTGATCGACGCCGGAGCCGCCGGCATGTTTTTGGAGGACCAGGTCTGGCCCAAGCGATGCGGCCATATGCGCGGCAAACGGGTCATCCCCGTGGACGAGCAGGCCCAGAAGCTGCGGGCGGCCGTGGATGCACGCCGCGATCGCGATTTCTTCCTCGTCGCGCGGACCGATGCCCGCCAGGTTCTGGGATTGGACGAGGCGATCGAGCGCTGTCGCCTCTACAAGGACGCCGGCGCCGACGCCTTGTTCGTCGAGGCACCGACCAGCGTGGAGGAGTTGCGCCGCATCGCCAAGGAGCTCCCCCCGCCGCTCGTGGCGAACATGCTGGAGGGCGGAGTGACACCCCTCCTCACGAAGGAGGAGCTGCGGGACCTCGGGTTTGCGCTGGCCGTCTGCCCCCTGACCGCGCTCTACGCCTCAGCCCGTGCCATGCAAGAGATGTTTGCACTCCTGCGCAAGGCCGGGACGACCCGGTCGGCCGTGGACCGACTGCTGACCTTTGAGCAGTTCCACCGGATCATCGACCTCGACGGGTACTATTCGCTGGACGAACGGTACCGACCCGCCGGCCCTCCCGACTCCTAACCGCTTGGCCCTTTGCGGGCTTTCGGTCCAACCTGGACAATCCCTTCATTGGTGGTACACTTTTTGCGGTACGTCCAACCCCTACAGGCAAGCTATGTCCGGTCGTCGTCGCGATATTGGCAATTCCATCGTCTTTCTGGGTCTGCTCCTGATCCTGTTGATCGGCTACCACGGCTGGTTCAGGAAGGGCACCTCTCCGTCGGAGATGAGCGACCCGGAGACGACGACTACGGTGTCGTCCTCTCCGATGACCACCTCGTTCCCCCTCGATGCGCCTCCATCTCCGCCCCTCGGCGAGCCCACGGGGCCCCTCCCGAAACTCAGCGATGCGCAGGCCGTTGAGACCGCCGAGCCGCCGGAGACGAAGCATGCAGGCACGCTTCTCACCATTCGATCCATGATCGAGCAGGAGTTGGACCGGGATGCGCACACCTACCTCTCCAACCTTCCGCGGGAGATCCTGCTCAACGCGGAGCTCCGCAAGTACGTGGCGATCCTGTGGAACAACCTCGGCGTCCTTCAGAGCAGGCTGCATGGACCGGACACCGCGATTCGCTCCTACATCATGGGGCTGGACCTCGACCCCAACAACCCGGCCCTGAATTTGAATCTGGCCCATGCCTACTGGGACAAGCAGGATCCCCGGCTGACTCGGGATTTTCTGCAGAAGCTCGCGAAACTGGTTCCGGAGGATCCGTTTCCCCACATCGCCCTCGCGGACTTGCTGTACAGCAGGGACGACCTGCGCGGCGCCGCCCGCGAGCTCGATCGGGCCGCCAGGCTCGCCAAGAGCAATCCAAGGCTGACGGGGTACCTGGAAATGGTTCGGGCCAAGGTCGAGAGCGCCGCGCAGACGGAAACCAAATTCCTCGCCCGACAGAGTGCGCATTTCGTCGTCAAATTCGACGGGGCCGAGGACTTCGCGATTTGGGACGAGGTGCTGGATATCCTCGAGGACGCCTATCGCGATATCGGGCAGAAGCTCGGCTATTTCCCCTCCCAACCCATCCATGTGATCCTTCTGACGCGCGAGAAATTCCAGGGCGTCGAGGGGACGCCGGCCTGGGCCGATGCCCTCTACGATCGCGTGCTGGGCCGCATCAAGATCCCCACACAGGGCGCGCTCACCGATCGCGCGTGGCTCAAACGGGTCCTGCGACACGAGTTCGTGCATGCGCTGCTCCACCAGCGGATGGGGCTGGAGATCGATGCCGTCCCGACGTGGCTGAACGAGGGGTTGGCGATGCAACTGGCGGGCGATTCCTGGTCTGATCTGGACAAGCTCGCGCAAGGAGGCGACCTGAAGCTGATTCCCCTCTCCGCGCTTGAGAAGGGATGGGGGACCCTCCCCATGGATGCCGCCTCGCTCGCTTACCTGGAAGCCAACTCGGCGACGCACTACATGATCGACCGGTTCGGCATGGCCAGGGTGAGGGATATCCTGGACCTCCTGAAATCGGGCCACACCATTTCGGGCGCGATAGATAACAAGTTGATGATGCCCTACGACGTCTTCCAGAGACGCTGGACGCAGGACCTCAACGCGAGATTAACCGCGCGGCGCTCCTAGCCGACTCCCCTTCTCGCTTCTCCCCCGCGCGTCCGTCCCTCCACTTCACGCTCTCGCAGCATGCCTCGCCGGGCCGCGGTGCGGGAAGGAGGCTTGCCTCGAAGTGAGGCCTTCGGTAGAGTCCCGCGCATGAAGGTTTCCACCCAGGTCATGGCGGTCCTGGTCGCGCTCGTCATCGTGGCCGCCCTCTCGGCATGGGCCGCCCCCGGGCAGACAGGGGATCTGTGGAGCTCACGCTCCTACGGGTGGCTCGGTTTCTTGTACGGGATTCCGCTGATTCTCGTGGGGGCACTGGCGAGCGACCAGCGCTGGGCTCTGATGGCGGCCGTCATGTACGGCACCGTGGGGCTGGCGCTCGATCTCTCCACGGTCGTTCAGGAGTTGACCCAGGGTCCGGCCCACCCGGCAATCCTCGCCGCGAGTGGCGTGACCGGCCTCC
>JBFGRM010000162.1:0-5783 GCA_041563675.1 Nitrospiraceae bacterium
GTCGACGCCCGTGATCGAAATCTGGAACGGCGTCCTGGTGCTGCCGATCATCGGGACGCTGGATAGCGCCCGCACGCAGATCGTGATGGAAAACCTGCTGTCGGGCTTGGTCAAGCGCGGCGCCTCGGTCGCCATCCTGGACATTTCCGGAGTTCCCACCGTCGACACCGCCGTCGCGCAGCACCTCTTGAAGACGATCAGCGCCGCGCGCCTCATGGGAGCCGAGTGCATCATCAGCGGCATTCGCCCCAGCATCGCCCAGACGATCGTCCACCTCGGGATCGATTTGGCATCCGTGAACACGAAAGCCAACTTGTCCGCCGCCTTGCAGCAGGCGTTTGACCTGGTCAAGTTACAGGTAACGGCCAAGGGACAGAAGACGAAGGAAACCTGAGCGTGGAACGGATTCCAATCTTCAAGGTGGGGGATCTCTTGCTGGTCACGATCCAGACAGATGTGCGCGACAGACTGCTCGAGAGCTTCCAAGGTGACGTCGGCGCCAAGATTCGTGAGACGGGGGCCCGTGGGGTTCTGATCGACATCTCCGCACTCGAGGTCATCGATCATTTCATGGCCAGAATGTTGGAACGCATCGCGGCGCTCACCAGGCTGCTCGGGGCGGAAACCGTCCTTGTCGGGATGCGCCCGGCGGTTGCCTTGACCTTGATGGAGTTGGGCAGGACGCTTGAAGGCGTCGCCACCGCCGTCAACGTGGAAGGCGGAATGGAGCTGCTCCGCAACAAACTGGAGTCCTCGGCTCCGGAAGATGAGGACGATGAAGAAGTCGTTGCCCAAGAAGCGGAGCCATCGGAAAAAAGCGTCGACCACGCCGGCCGATCCGGCTTCCCTCAAGACTGAGCACCTCGACGTTCGCGCTGGACCCGACGTGGACGTAGCCCGTCGCAGCGTCCAGGCGCTCGCTGCGGAGATCGGGATGGAGGACTCCGATCAGGACATGATCGGGACGGCGACGAGCGAATTGGCCCGCAACATGCTCGACTATGGCGGCGGCGGGCGCGTCCAGGTCGAACTCGTGCAGGGTGAACGCGGCCAGGGTGTGCGGGTCACCTTCAAGGATCAAGGCCCCGGTATCGCGAGCATCGAGCAGGCCATGGAGGACGGCTATTCAACCGGGACCGGGATGGGCTTGGGCCTGCCGGGCGCGAAACGGCTGGTGCACGAGTTCGAGATTGCCTCCCGCCCCGGGCACGGAACTCGCGTGGTCATCACACGCTGGGTTGGTCCGTGACGACCGAGCATCATCGGGTCTTTGCAGTCGTCCAGACGGGTGACGTGGGCCATGCCCGGCGTGGGGTCGTGGAGCTGGGGCGACGCCTCGGACTCGGCGAGGATGATGCGGGTCGAGCGGCGATCGTGGCGACCGAGCTGGGCACCAACCTGGTAAAGCATGCCAAGGGCGGCGGGGACATCCTGGTTCGTCCGTTGACCGGCGAGACGCCCGGCGGCCTCGAGCTGATCAGCCTGGACCAGGGGCCGGGGATCAAGGATCCCGGCCAAGCCCTGCAGAATGGCTACACCACCGGCACGAGTCCGGGCACAGGGCTGGGAGCCGTTCGGCGCTTGTCGCGGGTCTTCGACATTTATACCCAAGTTGGGAAAGGGACGGTGGTCCTCTCGCAGGTCTGGTCGGGAGGACCGCGGCCTGGACGCGCTCGTGCGTTCCAGATTGGCGCGGTCATGGTCCCCTATCCGGGGCTGGACGTGTGCGGGGACGGCTGGGGCATGACCTGTCTCGACTCCGCAGTCCAGGTGCTGGTCGTGGACGGCGTCGGCCATGGTCCCCAGGCGGCGGAAGCGGGTCTCGCCGCGCTGCAGGCCTATGTAACCCATGCCCACTCCCCGCTGTCGGAGCTCATGCGCCTCGAGCACGAGGCGCTGCGGGACACCCGCGGCGCGGTCCTCGCGGTCGCCCGTATCGAGCGCGACCCGCGAAAGGTCCACTACGTCGGCTTCGGGGACATCAGCGGTCGCGTGGTGTCTTCGGGCACCTCACTCTCCTGTGTCTCGAAAACCGGGATTGTCGGCGCGAAAATTCCAAGCCCGCAGGTCTATACCTATGAATGGGATCCGACGAGTCTGCTCATCATGCATTCGGATGGCTTGACCTCGCGGTGGGACGTCTCCGCCTACCCGGGACTGGATGCGCGGCATCCAACGGTGATCGCTGCGGTGCTCTACCGTGATCACAGGCGTGGCAACGACGACGTGACGGTCGTCGCGGTTCGTGAGGGAACGGGAGCTCATTCATGAATCTCCCCATTCTCCAGGCTGACGTCACGTTTGACGAGGATCTGGTGCTCGTGCGCCGACGCGCCCAGCAGATCGCCGCGCTGGCCGGGTTGCCGGATCGTGATCAGGTCCGCTTCGTCACGGCCCTGTCGGAAATCGCGCGCAATGCGCTCCAGCACGCCGGCGGCGGAAAGGTAGAGTTCCGATTTCTCGATCAGGACCACGAGCAGATGGTGCAAGCGATCATCCGGGATCGGGGGCGAGGCATCGCGGGAGCGGAGGCCATCCTCAACGGCCCGGAAAGCAGTAGCACCGGCATGGCGAGCGCCAAGAAACTGGTGGATTCTTTTCAGCTCCACACCGAGGTGGACGCCGGTACCGTGGTCACGCTCGGCAAGGTCCTCCCGAGAGATGCTCCGCGCGTCACTCCTCAGACGGTCGCGGACTGGGCCGATTCGCTGACACGGGAACGTCCGCAGAGCGCCTTCGAAGAGGTGTACCGCCAAAAGCAGGACCTCGTCGACGCGCTCGAAGAGATCCGCCGCAAAGAGTCGGACTTGCAGCGGCAGCTCGCCGAGATCCGCCGATTGAACGTGGAGCTGGACCAGACGAACACCGCGTTGAAGCAGAGCGAGCAAAAGATCCAGACCATTTTGAGCTCGGCCGGCGAAGGGATTCTGGAGCTCTCCCCCCACGGGGCCATCACCTATATCAACCCCGGCGCCATGAGCATGACCGGTTACGAAAGGCAGGAGATGTTAGGCCAGCCGTTCGCCTCCGTCCTGACGCAGGAGTCAGGCCCGCAATTTGTGGAACAAATGCAGAAGCACGCCGAAATCGATCGTTGGAGCTGCGAGCTCATGATGCGCCGGAAGAACGGCGATCCCTTTTGGGTACGGGTCAGCGCCAACACGATCCGGGATGCGGACTGGAAGCCCCTGGGGCTCGTGTTGGTCACCACGGACATCATGCACTTAAAGGAGCTCGACCGTATGAAGACGGAATTCGTCTCCATGGTGTCGCACGAGCTCCGCACCCCCCTCACGTCCATCAAGGGATATGTGAGCATGCTTCGCGAAGGGGAGCTCGGCGAGATGACGTCGGAGCAGCACGAGTTTCTCGATATCACCCTTGAGAACGCGGACCGATTGATGGGCCTCATCAACGACCTGTTGGATATCTCACGGATCGAATCGGGGCGGCTTCGGCTGACGCTGTCCGAATTCGAGTTCGGCGACGTGATCAAGGCGGTCCGCAGCGATATGCGGGCGATGGGAGAAACCAAGCAGATTAAAACCGTGGTGGAAGGCGATGCCAACCCTGTGCGCGTCCGCGCGGACCGAGACCGCGTCGTGCAGATTCTGGCGAACCTCTTGAGCAATGCGTACAAGTATTCGCCGGAGGGGACCACCGTCAGGATCCGAACCCACGCGGATCAACGGTTCGCGAGGATCCAGGTCGTCGATCAGGGGATGGGCCTTTCGGAGCAGGACCAGGCGAAGCTGTTTACGAAGTTTTTCCGCACGGAGGCTGCCAAACAGCGTGGGATCAGTGGAACCGGGTTGGGGCTCTCCATTTCACGGCAATTGGTCGAAATGCAAGGCGGAGAGATGAGTGTCAAGAGCGACGTTGGCCACGGAAGCACCTTTGCGTTCACGCTCCCGTTGGCCGGAGCCGGGCAGGCGTCCTGAGGAGAGACGGGTTGCGTCGACCGATCTGATTGGCAATAATGGGGACTCTAGCGTTACACAATACAACATAGGAGTGTGTATGGGTGTGATGACCCGCGAAGAGCGTGGAGTGATGGTCGTCTCGGTGCAAGGCGATCTGGATGCGACGACAAGCGGCGATCTGTCACAGTCGATGGAACAACTGCTCAAGGACGGCCGTCGGCGTTTTGCGCTTGACCTGAAGGAGGTCAAATTCGTGGACAGTGCTGGCCTGTCCACCCTGGTGAGGTTCCTGAAACGCGTGCGCGGTGAGGGTGGTGAGCTCCATTTGGCGGGGCTGCAGAGCGCCGTGAAGCGAACGTTTGAGCTGACCAGACTGGATCGATCGTTCGACATCCAGCCGGATGTCGCCAAGGCTGTGCAGGCGTTGGCAAAGGCTTGAGGATGGCCGAGAGAGGGTTGCCGGGAGCGTGTCGATGAAAGTTCTCGTGGTTGATGATGAGGCTCATATCACCCACATGCTCCGCGTGTTGTTCCAGAAACGCGGACACCAAGTGGTCGTGGCCGACAATGGCGAGTCCGCTCTCGACCTCGTGCACCGTGAGCAGCCGGACGTCATGTTCCTCGATTTGAACCTGCCCGGGAAGAACGGCTTTCAGGTCTGCGAAGAGCTTCGTCGAGAACCTCAATTTCAAAACCTTCCGATCTTCATCTTGACGGCGCAGGGTCAGGATGTCGACCGCGAGCGCGGGCTGGCTGTCGGTGCCACCGATTACATCACAAAGCCCTTTTCACCCAGTCATCTCGCCGGCTTGGTGCAGCAGCTCGCCGAACGATCCCCGTCAGGGCAAGCGTAGTCCCGCGCCAATTCCGTGATGACACCCGAATTGTCCAGTCTGGTCTGTGGCCTCCAACCGCTCGCGGACGATCTCGCCTCGGTGATGGGGATCGCCCTGGCCATCACGGCCAAAGACGGAGGCATCCTGCTGGTCGCCGGTCGACAGGCGGCCGAGCCGTCCGGGGGAGGGGCTCCGACCTTGAACGCCCGTACGGGACGCATCGAGTGGGGGGCGCTTTGCTCGATGCCAGACGCGGAAACTCGCGAGGCAATTTTACGGGCGGGAGCCGAAACGATAGGGACGCTGTGGCTCCTGATATCCCCTGCCAACAAGGTTGACCCGAAGACTGTCGCCAGCCTGCTCGAGCGAGAGCTCGGGACGATGCACGCTCACCAGGGCGAGGTCGACAGCATGGCAACCGAGCTGCTCGAAAGCTATGAAGAGATCAACCGGTTTTATCAGTTGGCCAAGGTGTTCGACGTGGCCACCAACGAAACCGAGCTGTGCGAGATCCTGCTGCGCCAGGCGTTGGAGGCGACCGGCGGAGAAGGAGGCGCGGTCATGCTGCTCGATGGCGACGCGCCGGCCATCGTCACGGTCACCGGAGCGGTGGAATCGTCACTCGGCCAGGGGCAGATTCCTGCCTATGCCATTGTGGATCAGGCCCTGCGGCGCGGCGTGGCGAGCAACGTGAGCGGCTCGACGGGCTGGGCCCCGGACCGGCCTGGTCGCGCAACGATCACCGTGCCGCTCCCGATCAAAGCCAAGCCGGTGGGCGCAGTGATCCTCCAGAGACAAGATTGCGGCTTCTTCGATGCGGGCCAAATGAAGATCGCCCAATCCATGTGCAGCCAGGCCGGCGTGTTCTTGAACAATCTTCGTCAAGCGGGACGATTGATCGAGGCAGCCCGGATCAGTCGAGACATCGAAGTGGCGGAGACCTTCCAGCGGCAACTTCTCCCCACTGACGAGCTCAAGATACCCGATTTTGAGGTGGCTGCGGCCTATCTGGCGACGAACCAGA
>JBFGRM010000163.1:0-5759 GCA_041563675.1 Nitrospiraceae bacterium
TCGCCGTGACGTCCGAACGCAGGGCCGTGAGTACGCCGGCGACGGCGAGCGGATGTTGGTGATAGGGCTCACCGGACCGACGCGTTTGGCCGGCATGCGCCGAAGCGGAAAAGCTATAAGCCTTCCGGATCAGATCGAGATCGGCATCCGGGTTGTAGCTCTGGACCCGCCGCAGCAAATGATCGATATCGGTGACGGTTTCGTTCGGCATCGCTTCCCTAGGTCGATTGGCTGCTCCGCAGATCGCGTATGCGCAACTGCAAACGATCCAGCCCGTTCCAGTGGTCCAACTCGGGTATAAACGCGAGGTCGACTTGACCCCCAGCGGACGCCGCGCGTTGAGCGAGCGCCCCCATGCGAAACCCGATCCCGACGAACGGCGCTGAATCTTTCTGTCTGACCGTCAGTCTCAAGTGCTTCGCCCCCACCACCCTCGCCTCCAGCACCGACAGGTTGCGGACCGCCAGTGTCGGCTCAGGATTGCCCATGCCGAATGGCTGCAGGCGGTCCAGCTCCCGGACCAGCTGGTGAGTCACTTCCCTCAAATTCACCTCGGCGTCTACTGGCAGGCCCGGTTTCTCCGGCTCGACCCCGAGGCGTCGCTCGGCCGCCTCCGCGAAGCGTTCCCGAAACTGCGGAATGTTTTCCTCCTGCAATGTCACCCCGGCAGCGCTGGGATGCCCTCCGAACCCGAGGAGCAGGTCACGGCAGCTCGACAGCGTCTCCTACAGATCGAAACCGGGGACGGTCCGGGCCGATCCCTTGGCCACGCCGTGCTCGTTCACCGCAAGGACCACGGCCGGGCGGTGAAAGCGCTCGACGAGTCGCGCCGCCACGATCCCGACCACACCCAGGTGCCATTTTCGGTCGTGCACCACCAGGCCCGCCGCTGCGCTCACATTCTCGAGCATCGCCACGGCCTCGGCCCTGGCGATCTCCTCCATACGCTGCCGCTCCTTGTTCAGCCCCTCCAGTTCCTGAGCGAGCTGCAGGGCCTCCTCCTCGACCTCCGTCGTGAGCAGACGCACCGCGGAGAGGGCATGGGCCAGGCGGCCTGCGGCATTGATCCTGGGCGCTAGCTTAAAGGCCACTGTATGCGTCGTGCAAGCGCCCCCGACCCCGGCCTGGGCCTTCAGAGCCCGGAGCCCACAGCGCCGCCCCCCGGCGATCTGCCTCAATCCTTCTTTCACGAACCAGCGGTTCTCCTCCTGCAGGGGCACCACGTCCGCCACGGTGGCCATGGCGACGAGGTCAAGGGCATCATCCAGCCGGTAGCCCTCCTCCCCATATTTTACCTGATACGCTTGGGCAACCTTGTACGCCAGCCCCCCCGAGCAGAGCCCCGTGAAGGGATAGCGCGAGTCTTCCCGGTGGGGGTTCAAGGCGGCAAGGGCCGCGGGGTGCTCTCCGTCGAGCTGATGATGATCGGTGACGATCACGTCCATCCCGAGGCTCTTGGCGAGATTGATTTCACGATGAGAGGTCGTCCCGCAATCCGAGGTCACCAGGAGGGTCACCCCCGAGTCCCTCAGCGCGACGACGGCCTGCTCGTTCAGCCCGTAGCCCTCCTCGATTCGATGCGGAATGTACACGCTGGCCTTCGCACCCCGGGCACCAAAAACTTTGAGGTACAAGCTCGTCGCCGTGATCCCGTCCACATCGTAGTCGCCATAAAAACACATCCGTTCGCCCCCTCGGACGGCGGCGTGGATCCGATCCACCGCCACTTCCATGTCGGGGAGCAGGAAGGGATCATGACCCGATCGGGCCTCGCCGCTCAGCCATCGCCGGGCTTCGGCCACCGAGGCCGTCCCTCGCGCCAGCAGCACGAAGGCCGTCGCGGGACAAATCGACAGCTCCTGTGCCCAGGCCTGAGCTCGATCGTGATCCGCAGTACTGACAATCCATGGTTTCGTCACTCCTGTGCCCTCCTTGTTGTCCGTCGCAGCCACACGATCAGATGACACCCATCAGCCTCAGAACCGTGATGCCCGCCGCCGCTGAAGCTTCCCGCCCTCGCAAAGCGTTCGGCTTGCCCGCCGGCCTGTCCCCCGAAGCTTCAGCGAAGGCGGGCGGACAAGTTGGCGGACAGGCCGGCGGATCACACCGCGGGCCTGGACGACGTCATGTCACTGAGGAAGCACCAGCTTGGAGCGGAAATGCTGAAGATGCCGGACGTGGCGGCTACAGACTTCGGTTCGAGGTCATGCCGTCCCCGCCGAGATGCCGTGTCGATGGATGAGTCGGATCAGCGAGCGAGTTCGTGACTGAATGCCTTGTGCCTGAGGGGGAGCGTCGATGATGACACGATATGAGGGGCGAGCGGGAGGGGTCGACGGCAGCCGCGGGGTTCCGGCGACAGGTTATCCCGTCACCGCAACCCCCTTGTGCGGTTCATTCGCCGCCTTTTTGCACGTAGTTCTTGACGAATTCCTCGGCGTTCTCTTCGAGGACGTCGTCGATTTCGTCGACGAGCTTGTCGATGTCTTCCTTGAGCTTTTCGCCAGCCTCCACCACCTTCGGGTTCGGCTTGACGTCCTCTTTGGTCTGAGCATCCTTCTTGTTTTCCGGTCTCCTCTCTTGTTTTTCCATAGGAGCACCTCCGGCCTCGCCGAGACCAACCTGTTGTGATTGCGTGGACGAACTTGGCGAACAACGTCAGCATACTCCGTGGTCTAGACCGCGTCAAGCCGGGAGCGATTCGTCACCACTGCGTGGATTGACAGACATTAGACGAGCAGCGACACAATGAGCAGCGCCACGATATTAATGACCTTGATCATGGGGTTGATGGCCGGCCCCGCCGTGTCCTTGTAGGGGTCTCCCACGGTGTCACCGGTGACCGCGGCCTTGTGTGTCTCGCTGCCCTTTTTGCCCTGCTCCTCAATATACTTCTTGGCGTTGTCCCAGGCACCGCCCCCACTCGTCATGGAGATCGCCACGAACAAGCCGGTGACAATACTGCCGACCAGCATCCCTCCGAGCGCCTCCGGGCCCAGGATGGCGCCCACCAAAATGGGGGACACGACGGGAATAAGCCCCGGCACCATCATCTTCTTGATGGCCGCCTGTGTCACGATGTCCACGCAGGTGCCGTACTCCGGCTTGCCGGTGCCCTCCATGATCCCTTTGATCGTGCGAAACTGCCGACGCACCTCCTCCACCACGAGTCCTCCGGCCTGACCGACGGCTTTCATGCACAGCGAGCCGAAGACGAAGGGCAGCATGCCGCCAAGGAACAACCCCACAAGCACATAGGGATTCGACAGGTCAAAGCCGCCCGTCCGCCCTCCCCCGGCCACAGCCCGTGCATATTCGGCGAACAACACGATGGCGGCCAGCCCTGCTGATCCGATGGCGTAGCCTTTCGTCACGGCTTTCGTCGTGTTCCCGACGGCATCCAGCGGATCGGTGATGTTGCGCACGTCTTCACCGAGGTGAGCCATTTCGGCGATTCCCCCCGCGTTGTCGGTGATCGGTCCGAAGGCATCGATCGCCACCACAATCCCCGCCATGGACAGCATGGAGACGGCCGCGACCGCGACCCCGTAAAGGCCGCTGCCATCCGTACCGCCGCAGACCCAAAAGCTGGTCAGGATCGCGGCGGCGATGACCACGACCGGCCAGGCCGTCGCCATCATGCCGACGGCCAGACCGCTGATGATATTGGTGGCATGGCCGGTCTCACTCGCCTTGGCGATCTCCTTCACGGGGGAAAAGCTTTTGGACGTGTAGTAATCCGTGATGAACACGAGCGCGATGGTGACCGCCAAGCCGATTAACGCAGCCAGGTAGTAGCTAACGGCGCTGACCCCGCCGACCCCATCCATCATGGCTCGCGTGATGGGGAAAAAGGCGACAGCGGCCAGTCCTCCAGCCACGAACAAGCCCTTGTACAGCGCGGTCATGATGTGCCCGCCGGAGCCCACCTTCACGAAGAGAATGCCGACAATCGTGGCCAGAATGGTCATCGCTCCCAGAGCCAGGGGGTAGAGGATCGGCTCGATCTGACCATTGAAAATCGTGAAGGCGAGGACCATGGCCGCAACGGTCGTGACGGCGTACGTCTCGAAGAGGTCCGCCGCCATGCCTGCACAGTCTCCGACATTGTCCCCGACGTTGTCCGCGATGACGGCGGGGTTTCGGGGGTCATCCTCCGGGATGCCCGCCTCTACCTTGCCCACCAGGTCGGCCCCGACGTCCGCGGCCTTCGTAAAGATGCCGCCGCCGACACGGGCGAAGACGGAGATCAGACTGCCGCCGAATCCCAGGCTGATGAGCGCATGGACGGCCTTCTCTTGACCCGCCGCCGCGGACGCCGCGGCATAAAAGAGGGTCAGGGCCAAGAGCCCGAGGCCGATCAACAACAGGCCGGTCACGGCACCCCCGCGGAACGCCACCGTGAGCGCCGCATTCAAGCCTTCGTGCGCGGCTTGCGCGGTGCGGACATTGGCGCGGACGGCAATATACATCCCGACGTACCCGGCCGTCGCGGAGGCCGCGGCCCCGACGAGAAAGCCGAGCGCCATGACCAGGCCGAATTTGTCCGACCAGAGTCCGCCGAGCCAGAGAATGGCGAACAAGACGGCTGCCACGATCCCGATCGTACGATACTGTCGATTGAGGTAGGCACTCGCACCTTCCTGAATCGCCTGTGCGATACGCTGCATCTCGGCGTTGCCGGGGTTCAACCGGAACACCCAAAAGGTCAGATACACACCGTAGGCGATGCCGGCCGTCGCCGACGCCACCGCGAAGGCAATCACTGCTGTCGACACATCCACCAAACGCTCCTCCTAATCTGGTCTGCCCGGCCCGGCCGCAGACAATGACTCACCATCCTCGGCGGTCTACGTACAAATTCGAGGGCCGAGGAGACCGGGCAAAAATTCGCGGTATTGTAGCGATCCGATCCCAAAGGATCAAGGTCAAAGCATCGATCCGAGAAGACGGAGCTCGGACAGGATTTCACCACCCTGTCGAAAATGCGTGTCCAATTGCAGGTTCGGGACAGACTTTGTTATAGTGCGTGGCGGAGGAACAGCGGATGGGCGTGAACCCTCAATACATCGTGATCGAAGGCAAGACCTTCACGAAAGAGCACCTGCCGCTGGACAACCACGTGTATCGAAACTGCACGATGGACGAATGCGAGATTCATTACAGCGGCGGCCCGTTCGAGCTCATCGATACGCACATCACCAATTCCCGACTCGTCCTCAATCAACCCGCCAAGAACATTTACTCGGCCATTCAGATCTTCAAAATGAAGTCACCCGGCTCGACGATCGAGGCGGACTGACCCCCCTCTTCATAGGCGCTCGCTCGGACCGCGTCCGCATCGCCGGCCGCGATCTCCGTGCCATTCCGAACATGACGCATGAGACTCAGGCTCAGGGAGGACCGCCCAGGTGAGATCTCTCTACTCGAGGCAGAACCTGTCGTCGCTTCCGAGAGGAGAATACGGGATCGCCTCTTATTTGCCCATGACGTCCGCCGCGCCGCGCTTTTTGAGCGGCACGTTGACGGACCGCTCGACGATCCGAATGCGCTCGAAGACCGGATCCTGGCTGCCCTGCGGCGACTGCGCCGCAATCTTCGCCAAAAACTGCTCCGGACCGTCCACCGCCGCGTACTCCAGCGTCGCCACCACATCCATCGACGGCGCGTCCGCCGGCGTCGGAAACGTGAACCGCTCCACCCGCCGCTCCTCCGGCTTCAGCACCGTATCCGCCACCACCCGCGCCGCCTGAAAGTCA
>JBFGRM010000164.1:0-5748 GCA_041563675.1 Nitrospiraceae bacterium
CACCTCGATTTCCTTGTCCGTGAACACCGGTTTCCACGGCGCTTCACCAGCCAGCATCGCGTACAACCGGAGCCGGTGATCTCTCACGCGAAATCCGGCCAGGATCGCCCTGAAATCCTCCGCGGCGATCGCAGCCGGATGAGTGTGGGCAGCTTCCGGCTTGTCCGGGATGACGCTTGGGTCCGGCTCGATCCTGACGAACGTCGTCGGGTCCTGATACACGATCTCGCCGGGTATCGCGCCGACGGCACAGCCGGCAAGCAGGAGGAGCAGTGAAAAGTAAAACGTGAGAAGTGAAATGTGAAAGTCAGAGTCTGTTGGCGATACGCGGTGACGCGGACGACTCTCCCCCTCCGACTCCTTGCTTTTCACTTTTCACCTTTCACTTTTCACTTCGTGATTGTGACTTTCATCTCCATCCGCTCGAGTGGGTTGTCCCGGCTGTCGCGGCGCGCGCTCACGATTTTATCGGCAACCTCCAGGCCGCTGACAACTTCGCCGAACACCGTATAGTTCCAGTCCAGAAAGTTTGCATCCGCTACACAGATGAAGAACTGGGACCCAGCGCTGTCCGGATCATTCGCGCGCGCCATCGACAGGGTCCCGCGCTTGTGCGGGCGGCTGTTGAACTCGGCTTTGATCCGATGGCCGGGCCCGCCAAGCCCATGCGTGGCCCGGTCTTGCGACTTGGTATTGGGATCACCTCCCTGAATCATGAACCCGGGGATGACCCGATGAAAGGTCGTGCCATCGTAAAACCTGTCTGTCGCCAACTTGACGAAATTGGCCACGTGATTGGGAGCGATTTCGGGGAAGAACACGAGCTGGATCTCCCCGACCGACTCCCCCTTGCTCGTCACGGTGATCGTGGCCCGTGGCGGTGTACCGGTCTCCGACATCGTGACTCCCTCAGCGAAACATGTCGAACGGGGACTGGGCGGACCCTTCCAGCCCCTGGTTGATCGCAACCCACGACGTCCCGTCGTCGCTGCGGAAGGCCCCCGCGTTGGTACCGGCATAGAGGGAGCCGTCGTCGGAGGCCACGAGCGCTTGAATGGACAACTCCGTCAGCCCGTCGTTCACCGACGCCCAGGCTCCCTGTTGGTCGAGGGCCCGGAAGACGCCGCGCCCGGTTCCGACAAACAGTCCCGACGCGGTTGGGACGATGCCCCTGATCGAATCATTCGGCAGGGCACGGCTGATGGGGCTCCAGTGCCGGCCACGGTCCCCGCTCCGAAAGACTCCGCCATCGAACGTCCCCACGTAGATCGCCTGGTCCGCGCCAATCGCGATGACACGGATGAAGTTCTCCCGCAAGCCTTCATGGTCCTTCAGGCCTGTGGCCAGCCGTTCCCACCCGGCGGTCTCCTTTGGCAGGTGCATGACGCCCTTCCCGGAGGTCCCGGCGTAGAGGCTCCCGTCCTTCGCAATGGCCAGACAATGCACGAGGACATCCTCCAGACCGGTCGACACCATGGACCACTGCCCCGCGGGCTCATTCAGACGGTAGACGCCGTTTCCCGTTCCGGCGAAGAGACCCCGGTCGGTCGCCAGGAGCGCCTTCACCTGCAGGCGCTTCAGACCCTTGTTCACGACGTGCCAGGAGTTTCCGCCGTCATCGGAACGGAAGATGCCGCCGCGCACGGTTCCGGCGTACACCGTGCCGTCCGCCATCGTCACGAGCGACAGCACGAAGAGATCCACCAGCCCCTCATTCACCGGCACCCAGGTCTGACCGCGATCCGCGCTGCGAAACATCCCCATGCCGAAGGACCCGGCCAACAGCGTGTTCGGCTCGATGACCGTGAGGGCTTGAATGCTCGGTATCGTCAAAAACGGAAACGGGCTCGCCGGGACGTCGTGGCCCTCGGTAGCCGTGAGCACCCGCTCGCCGTTCGCCGCCCCGGGGACCGGTCCCTCGACCGCCCCGCCTGCACCTCCCACGGACAGGAGAACCACCCAGAGGGCGAGCATCGTGCTCCCAAACAGCGGTTGTGTTTTTCTCATCATCATCCCTGGTGTGGTCACGGCTATTTGACTCGATACCCGGCGGTCCCCGTCGGCACCGGCTGCCCACCCTGACCTTCCGGACCAGCCTCACCTTCGCCGCCGGGATCGGGGCTTCGCCTGCGCGGCCGCCCGAACAGTCGTGCACCCACGATGCCCAACTCATACATGACCACCAGAGGGATCGCCATGAGCAACATCGTGTAGATGGTGGGATCAGGGGTGAGAATTGCAGAGACGATGAGGATGATGAGGATCGCGTGCTTCCGGAACCCGTTGAGATCTGCCACTGTGACATAGCCCGCTCGGGCCAGGAGCGTGAGCACGAGCGGCAACTCGAAGCCGAATCCGAGGATGAGCGAGAACTTCACGTTGAAATCGACGAAGGTGCCGACGGCCAGCTCCGGCCTGAGCTCGTGCTCCGCGCCGAATCCCACAAAAAACTCGAGCACCATGGGCAGAACGACGAGATTACAGAACACCAACCCCAGCGCGAACAGGACCCCCGCGAGGAGAAAGACGGGGATCGCGAGGCGTTGCTCCCGGACGAGCAGCGCCGGCTCGATGAATTTCCAGAATTGAAACAGGATCATCGGCAAGCTGAGCACGATGCTGACCAGGAAGGACACCTTGATCGCCGCAAAGAGCGCCTCCGTCGGCCCGTAAAAGGCCAACCGGTCGACCTCGACTTGGGCCAAGGACCTCGCCATCCAATCGATCATTTCTCGCGCGTAAAAGAAGGCCGCCCCAAAACAGATCATAATGGTCGCCCCGATGATCAGGAGCCGTTTCTTGATCAGGGCGAGATGCGCCTGGAGTGGGGCGATCGCTATGGCCATAAAGAGGTTCCTCGCCGCACAGCCGCGTTACGACGAGGTCGCGCTGCCGGCTTCGACCTGGTGCCGATAGTCTCGAATGAGCTCGGCCATCCGGTCCTTCTTGGCAAGCTTCTCTTTTTGCAACTGTTTCTTCGTCACTTCTTCCTGTGGTGTCAGCACGTGGCGTTTTTGCATCTCACTCAGCTCTCCATCAAGCCGATGATGGGCATCTTCCAACTCCCGAAACTCATGATTGGACTCCCGCAAGCGCTCGACGATCGCATTATCTGGAAGCATATCCCACCTCCTGTCGAGTTAGATGGTTGGACGTGCGCCGCGGCACGCGGTGAGCTGTGGACGGGCATGAAGTTGACTTCATCCCTACCCTACTCCGCGGCCGAACTCAGTTCCATGAGAATCGCATCCTCTTTCGGATCGCTATAGTAATCTTTTCGGACCGCCGTGCGTTCAAAGCCGAACCGCCCGTATAGCCTGAGCGCCGGCTCGTTGGAGGCACGGACCTCGAGCGTCATCCGCCTGACGCCCTGGGATCGTCCCTCCGCCAACGCGTGGTCCACGAGCATGCGTGCAATGCCCCGGCGACGCACCGGCGGCGCGACAGCTACATTCATGAGCCGAAGCTCGTCGAACACGAGCCAGTAACACACGTAGCCGAGAATCTCGCGATCACGCCTGCGGCGCGCAAGGACGAACCGTGCGAACGGATTCCCCTCGATCTCAGCCCGGAGCATTTTCTCGGTCCAGGGCGAGGAGAACGAGGCACGCTCGATCTCGATGACGGCCTCAAGATCCGACAGGCCCGCAGGCTCGAGGAGAAGCTCCGCGGTGCCCGCGCAGCCTGCCGTTCCCTCACCCTGGGCCGCATCGTCCATGTGCTTGGCGACCGCATCCATGGTCGCTCCCGGATCATTGTCTGGCTGGTGACGGCGCCGCGCCGCCGACCTTTCGGACCCTGCCGCCCCGCCGTGGCGCGCTTCGTGCCCGTTCCCAGTTGAGCTCGGCTTCCGATCGCTGGACGTATTGCGGCGAGAGGCCGCCCGACTCGACTTCGCCTCGCTCCAGCCTCCCAAGGGCCGCCCGGCCCACACTGACGGCCGATGGGAGCAACCGTTTCGCTGGCGCTGGACGGACCCGCCCGGGTCCCGCGGCAAACAGGGCGCGAAGCCTGGCTTCGTAGGCAAGCCATCCGTCACCCAAGACCACGGTCGTCCGCGAGAGAGAAGCGGGAATGAGCTCGAGAGGCCCGACCCGAGCTTCCTGAACCTGGACGGGTCGGCCCTCCGGCGTCCAGCGGTAGACGGCCCAATAGGCCTCGCCAGCCCGAGCCTTGAGGATCGGGCAGACATCCTGCCCTTCCTCCCGCACGTTCCACGCCAAGGCTTCCAGCGTCGGCACGGCGACGAGAGGCACCTTGTTGACCGCGCGCAGCCCCAGCGCCGTGGCAAGGCCGACCCGCAGGCCGGTAAAGGATCCGGGACCAATGGAGACGGCAATTCCGCCCACATCCCGCACGGTCAGCCCGGCCGTCTTCAGGACCACGTCCACGGTCGGAATAATCCACTTGGCGTGTGAGCCGTCAGCGTGCCTCTCTACACACGCTGCGACCTCATGGCCGCGCAAGAGCGCCACACTGTGACACGGCGTGGCCGTCTCGATCGCCAGCACGTTCATGTCAGGGCCCCACGGTCGTGTCCGGTGAGCCGGAGGGCAAGACGCAGGTCGCCGTCACGCAACGGTACGTTCGGGTGAATCTCCGAAAACGTGATGTCGATGCGGCCGTCATTCTCGCCATTCGTCGCCTTGATCTGGAAGGGAAGCACGAGGCCTTGAGACGACGGCAGGTCCGCGATCGTCGCCCCTTCCGGTTCGCTCATCGCCGGCCGAAAATCAGCCAGTTCCAACGTTCCGATCAGCGCGCCATCCGGCGCAAACCGTTTCTCGCGCACCACATTGAAGGCGTGCCGCTCGAACCAGATCTGCCGGGTCACCGCCCCCTCCCGCACCGGGTCAGGATGCGAAGCACGGACATCCAGTCGATACAGGTCGTGGTCCTCCTCGAGGATGACCCGGGCCCCGGGTTGGATTGGTTCCACGCCCAGCAATCCACTCATGGCCAGGACGCTCAGCCTGACCGAATCCGAGATGCCGCCCGTTCGGGCCAGCTCGGCCGGAGATCCCGTCACGCGGCGACGTTCGCTCGGCACATGCAGATGGTAGCGGGCCGGCTCGAGCACAAAATCAAAAATCCTCCCGCCAAACCGGTCGAATCCCTGCAACCGGAGGGCCTCCGTCCGGCTATAGAATAAAGTGCCATAGACGGTTTGAGCAATGGGGAGTGCCGGGGACTTCACCTCGGCCGAAAAGAGCCCCTTGACAGTTCGGAGCGCGCCCTCGCGCCGTTCCAGCAGGCTCGCGAGATCCTCCGCGGTGGCCTCCAGCAGGGGCAGGGTGGGCCTTTCGAGAGCAGGCTGCCGCAAGGAGCATGCGGCGATGCCGAAGGAAAAATTCAGAATTAAAAAGGTAAAAATAAGTATTCCGCGACCTTTTAATTTTTCCTTTTTACTTTTTAATTCGCTATGCGAGTACCGCATCCAGCGCCTCACCGACTTCACGCACGCCCACGAGCTCGATCGAGGCCGTGGTTTCCAGCTTTGCCAAATTACCCTCGGGCAACAGGCAGCGACGGAACCCCAGCTTGGCCGCCTCCCTGAGACGCATCTCGACCTGGCTCACGGCCCGAACCTCGCCCCCCAAGCCGACCTCGCCGAAAATGACGGTGCCGCTGTCGACGGGACAATCGCGGAGACTGGACGTGACCGCGGCTGCGATCCCCAAATCGATCGCGGGCTCATCGATGTGCATCCCGCCGACCACGTTGACATAGACATCCTGACCCGACAGG
>JBFGRM010000165.1:0-5714 GCA_041563675.1 Nitrospiraceae bacterium
AACCCTTTGTCGATGTTGTGATGGAGAATGCGTCCGAACGTCCTGGAATAGACGCGGGAAAGTTCGATCGAGATCCGTTCCGCAATCGAGTCGCAGATGGTATCGGGATGCCCGATTCCCTTGCGCTCCACGATCTCCACCCGCTGCTGGCTGACCGGAAGGATCGGGGACTCCTGTACGATGATGTAGTCACCCATGGGGCTGAGCTCCTCTTAAGGCCTTCATCAATAAGCAAAGACGTGGCCAGTTTCAACCTCCTGCGGGCAATCGGAACCAACGCCCAGCACGGTTTTTAGTGAACAATCCAGGGTGCGCGGGCACTCGCCTTGAGGAGAATTGCTACAGCGCCGGGCGATAGGAGAACCAGGATGCCACAGGGCTCCCGGATAGCGGCAACCAGGGCTCGGGGCCTGCGTTGCGCAAGTCGCGCTTGAGGCCTCGTGATCCCGGCTTGGACAAGCAGGACGGGCGGAAGGCCCGCCCGTGGCTCGGGCACGGATCTTGTGTATTGGAGGGTGGGGGTCTCACGAATGGCAAAGATGGAAACGTCCGCCCAAGGAGCGGTCGCAGGCGGCAAAGATATGGTGCATGGTCCCGCATTGCTGCGAATCCGGTTTCACGGCCGAGGCGGGCAGGGGGCGAAGACTGCGGCGAGAATCGCGGGCACGGCTGCGTTCCTCGAAGGCTACACAGCCCAGGACTCGCCAATCTACGGTGCCGAGCGACGTGGCGCACCGGTCGTGGCCTTCTGCCGGCTGGCACGCGGTCCCATTCTCGAGCGCGGCCTCATCGCACACCCTGATCTTCTCGTGGTCGGCGACGCGAGCCTGTTGACGGATCCGGCGGCTCGGGTGCTCGACGGCGTGACGGCGGACACGGTGCTGTTCATCAACAGCGCCTCCGCCCCGGACGTGCTCAGACGCGAGCACGCCTTATCGGATCGTGTGACCACGCTGGATCTCACCGGCCTCGCCCTTGCGAAACTCGGAAAAGGATCTGCTCTTAGCGCACCCCTGGGTGCAGTGGCTGGTCGCCTTGCCAATCTTGGAAGAGAGAGCGTCAAAGAGGCGGTCATCCGAGAGATGCGGGAGCTGGGTCTGGCCGATTCCATCGTCAGACAGAACCTTGACCTTGCCGTGGAGTGCTTTGACTCCGTCGAGGCGCTCGCAGCTCGCTTTGCATCTCCTCGAGGCCCCGCGCCTCAGACGCTTTGGACGCCCTCCTACGAGCCGCCGACTCGTGGCACCGCCCGCGTCGCGGCGCGAGGGAATGCGTTTCTCCGAAAAACGGGAGACTGGAGGGTCTTCCGGCCGGACCTCGATCTCGAGAAATGTAACGGCTGTACGCTGTGTTTCGTCTATTGTCCGGAAGGCGCCATCAAGCTGACCGACAAGGATCGGCCAATCATTGATTATGACTATTGCAAGGGCTGTGGTCTCTGCATCGAAGAGTGTCCGACCCATGCCCTGACGTCGGTGCGAGAAGAGGCGAAGGTGAAGCGATGACCCTTTCCCTCGGCAGCGCTGAGATGATGACCGGAAATGTGGCGGCGGCGTGGGGGGCCAGGCTCGCGGACGTCGATTACGTGCCGGCCTTTCCGATCACGCCTCAGACCGAGATCATCGAAACGCTCGCTGATTGGTGCGATCGCGGGAAGCTGGACGCCAGGTTCGTGACCTTGGATTCGGAGCACTCCATGATGACGGCAGCAGGCGCAGCCGCTGCCACAGGGGTGCGGGTCTTCAGTGCCACGTCCAGCCAAGGGCTGCTGTATGCGTTCGAGGTCCTCTATTCGGTTGCGGGCTGGCGGGTTCCCCTGGTCCTGGTCAACGTGTCTCGAGCCCTGGCGGCCCCGATCACCTTGGAATCGGACCACAATGACGTGCTCGCGGCGAGGGATTCCGGCTTTCTCCAGATTCACGCCGAGACCTGCCAGGAAGTGTTGGATTCGATCCTTTTAGGTTATCGCATCGCTGAGGATCCGCGGGTGATGCTGCCACTGATCGTGAACTTGGATGGTTTTTATCTCTCGTTTACCAGAGAGCCCGTCACGATACCAGAGCCCGAGCAGGTGCAACGATTCCTCCCTCCCTACAGACCGGAGCATCTGGGGTTCAAGGCCTCTGCGCCTCAAGCATTGGGGGTGGCCGTTCTGCGCGGGGGCGAGTATTCCTACTTCCGGCATCAAATGCATCTCGGTTCGATCAACGCGCTCGCCGTGCATCAAGAAGCGGCAAGGGAATACGCCAACCTCTTTGGGAGACGGTACGACCTCGTCGAAGGCTATCGATTAGAGGATGCGGAGGACGTGCTGGTCATGAGCAACTCGTTCGCCACCAAAGGCAAGGCCGCCGTCGACGCCGCACGGGCACAGGGACGTCGCGTCGGACTGCTGCGGCTCCGAGTCATTCGTCCCTGGCCGACCCACGCGGTGGTCGAGGCGTTGCGGGGCCGCCGGGCGGTCGCCGTCTTGGACCAAAATCTTGCGCCGGGCCTTGGCGGGATCCTCTTTCAGGAAGTCAGTGCCGCGTTGTATCCTGCAGCCGATCGGCCCCGCGCCCTGTGCTCCTTCATTGGGGGACTCGGCGGAAAAAACATTTCGGAAGGAGAATTCGAAACGCTATTCGCAGAGACGGCCCAGGCCGGCAAGCTGGGCAGGAGCATCGGTCCGATCCTCCTTTACACCGAGGAGGAGCATAGGCAAATGGAACAGGCGATCAAGATCGCCGGGGATGTGAAGCCGGTGTAGCCAGATCGGTCTGCTCATTCAGTGAAAGTGAAAAGTTTGGACCGTTTAGTCCGGAACTGACCGACCGACCCCATTCACGCAACCGACCCGACACCTTATGGCGTGGCAACGCGAGATATTCAAGAAGATCAAGCAGCTCCCCCGAGAAGAATACATTACGCCGGGGACGTCCCTCTGCGCCGGTTGCGGCGGCCTGGAGGCGTTACGGCTGGCCGCGAAGGTGCTCGGCGAAAAAGTTATCTTCGTGAATGCGGCGGGCTGCATGACCCTGTTGGCGGTGTATCCGTTCACTCCGCTTGCGGGCTCCTGGCTCTACACCACCATGGGGTCGGCGCCAGCCGGCGCCCAGGGCGTCCGTGATGCGCTGGATGTCTTGATGAAAAAGGGGCGCCTCCCGCGCCAGGAGGATCTCAAGGTGGTCGTCCTTGGCGGCGACGGATCGACCTATGACATGGCCCTGTCCTCCACCTCGGGCGCGATTCATCGCCAGCTTGACTTCTACTACTACTGTTACGACAACGAAGCCTACGGGAACACCGGCATGCAACTGTCGGGCGCCACGCCGTTTGGGGCCCTGACCAGCACGTCCCACGCCACCCCTGAGCATCCGGCCGCGGCGCTCACCGAGAAGAAAGACATCTTCGAGATCTGGCGCGCGCATCGGCCGCCATACATTGCGACGATTTCACCACGGCACCCGCTCGACCTGGCGGAAAAGTTTTCTCGGGCGGCACGCTATTCCGGGCCCAAGCTCTTTTTGGCACTGGCAGCCTGTCCAACTGGCTGGGGCTATGATCCGGCGGAAACGCCCGAGGTGGCGAAGCTCGCGGTCGAGACCGGTGTGTGGCCCCTGAAGGAAGCCATCAACGGAGACGTGACCCACACATACCTACCCAAGCGCCGCCCGGTCGAGGGATACCTCAAACTCCAAACCAGATTTCGCCATCTGTTCGAGCCGCAAAGGAATGAGGCTGCGCTTCATCACATCCAAGAGCGGGTGGACGCGTATTGGAACCACGTGACGCAATGATCGAGGCACACCTTGCCAGACGAACGTGAGAGGAGGTCTCCTGACCGTACGCTCTTGGTTTCCTCACTACACATGCCTGTGGCCTAGACGCTGCCTGCATGGAGAAATACATCCCGCACACCACTTACACCATCCCTGCACGCGGGGATGATCACGCCAAGCTCTGAGGGAGGAATGTTTTTCATGCGCAAGTCAAAGATCGTCAGAACCGCCCTGATTACTGTCAGCCTGTGCCTCGCGGTCGGTTTCTCGTGGGTTCCGGCCCTGGCCCAATCCACCGTGAAGGCGCAACTGACCACCGCACCCAACGTGCCGATGCCCGTGGGCCGATCCATGCCCCGACGCGTCATCGTGGAGCTGGAAACCCGGGAGCATGTCGGCAAACTGGCCCACGAGGTGCAGTACAAATTCTGGAGCTTCAACGGCACGGTCCCGGGGCCGATGATCCGGGTGCGGGTCGGCGATACCGTCGAGCTGCGCTTGAAAAACCGCAGCGACAGCGTGTTCCCGCATAACATCGACCTGCACGCGGTCAACGGACCGGGCGGCGGCGCCGCGGTCAGCCTCGTCTCGCCGGGTCAGAAGGCCGTGTTCGCCTTCAAGGCGCTGGCGCCGGGGCTCTACATCTACCACTGCGCCTCGCCGGTGCCGAGTATCCCGGCGCACATCGCCAATGGTATGTACGGAATGATCCTCGTCGAGCCCGAGGGAGGGCTGCCGGCCGTCGATCGGGAATACTACGTGCTCCAGAGTGAATTCTTCACCAAGCCCTCAGGGCCGATGAACGTGCTTGAGCTGTCGATGGAGAAGGGTCTGGCTGAGCATCCGGACTATGTCTTCTTCAACGGCCGGGAAGGAGCCCTCATGGGCGAGGAGTTGACCGCAAAGGTCGGCGAGACGGTACGCATTTATTTTGGGAACATTGGGCCTAATGGCGCGTCTTCGTTTCACATCATCGGAGAGATCTTCGATACCGTCTATGTCGACGGCGCCCTAGACGGCGCGGTAAACCGAAACGTCCAGACGACGCTCGTCCCCTCTGCGGGGTCGACCATTGTCGAGTTCAAGGTCGACGTACCCGCCACCCTCGTGCTGGTCGATCACAGTATCTTCCGCGTGGCCAAGGGCGCGATCGGCGTCTTGACGGTGGGGGGCAAAGAGAACCCCGCTGTCTTCAGGAGCCTGAAAACACCGTAGCCGACAGGCCTCGCCATCTCAGATCGGAGGGGGAGGGGGTGCGTGTTGCTTCCGCTGATGAAACACGCCATGATACGAGTGTGAGGTGCCAGGCTTACTGACCTTGGGTGAGACCGTCATGACCCGGAAAGCTATTCGTAGCGGACGAATCGGCTCGATCCTTGTGGCCTCCCTCCTCCTCGCCCATTGCGCGACAAATCCCTATACGGAGCGGGGCCAGTTCCTCCTGACGTCGCCCGAGTATGAAATGGACCTCGGCGCACAGGCCTACCAGGAGGTGCTGAAGGACCCGAAGATTCGCATCTCGAACGATCCCCGAGAGGTCGAGCCGGTCAGACGCGTGGCGGAGCGCATCATCGCCGCGGCCAAGCAATCGAAGTACAAGGACCTGGCGCAGCAGTTCGACTGGAGCGTGACTGTGATCAAGGACGACAAGACTCTCAACGCCTTCGCGCTGCCGGGCGGGAAGATCGCGTTCTATACCGGGATCTTTCCCGCCGCCAAGGACGAGGCTGGCCTGGCGGCGATCATGGGGCACGAGGTCATCCACGCGCTGGCGCGACACGGCGGCGAGCGGATGAGCCAGGGGATCGTCGCGCAACTCATCCTCACCGGCGCGCAAGTCGCCGGATCGAGCCCGGAGGTGATGCAGGCCCTGGGCCTCGGCGCCCAAGTCGGCGTGATCCTGCCGTTTGGCCGCCAGCACGAGTCGGAGGCGGACTACATCGGCCTGCTCCT
>JBFGRM010000166.1:0-5706 GCA_041563675.1 Nitrospiraceae bacterium
GTTCCACGGGATGGTGCGCCAGTGGCAGGATCTGTTCTACGAGGGGCGCTACGCCTCGAGCTATCTCGATGTCGTGCCGGATTACGTCAAGCTGGCCGAGGCCTACGGCGCGGTCGGCATCAGGGCATCGAAGGTGTCGGAGATCGACGAGGCGATTCGCCAGGCCCTCGCCGTGGACAAGCCCGTCGTCCTCGACGTGCCCGTCCATCCGTACGAGAACTGTTACCCGATGATTCCGGCCGGTGGCTCCAACCACGAGATGATTCTCGAGGATCCGCCGGAGCTCAAAAAGAAGGCGGCCGGGGCCACGACAACCACGAAAGAGGATCAGGACACGATCCTGACGGCCTAGCAGGTCCCATCCCATCATGGAACACATTATTTCGGTCCTGCTCGAAAATAGATCGGGGGCGCTGTCGCGGCTCGCCGGGCTGTTCAGCGGGCGCGGCTTCAATATCGATTCGCTCTCCGTCGCGCCCACGCTTGATCCGTCTGTCTCCATGCTGACCCTGGTCACAAGGGGGGACGATCGGATCATCGAGCAGATCGTCAAGCAGCTCAACAAGGTGATCGACGTCATCAAGGTCGTCGATCTCAACGAAAGCGAGTATGTGGAGCGCGAGTCGGCCTTGATCAAGGTGCACACAAGGCCGGAGGATCGGGCGGAGGCGCTGCGGATCGCCGACATTTTCCGGGCGAAGGTGGTGGACTCGACACCGACCACCTACACGATCGAGACGACGGGGGATGTAAAGAAGGTTCAGGCCATCATCGATTTGCTGCAGCCGCTGGGCATCAAAGAGCTGGTCAGGACGGGCCGGATCGCCATCGCGCGCGAGCCTGTCCGGCCGGTGGTGTCACAGACGAAGCGGGTTGCCAGGGAATAGCCCGCATTGTTTCATGCCTGATTATTTGACACGGAGCGCCGGGCGCTCCGTCGTGTCATCCGGGAGTTCACGATGAAAATCTACTATGACAAGGATGCGGATCTTCAGCTGATCCGCGGCAAGAGAGTTGCGGTGCTGGGCTACGGGAGCCAGGGGCATGCGCATGCCCAGAACCTGAAGGAAAGCGGCGTGAATGTCGTCGTCGGGCTGCGAGAGGGCAATTCGTGGCGCAAGGCCGAGCAGGCCGGACTCAAGGTCATGCCGACCGGGGACGCCGTCAAGGCGGCGGATGTGGTGATGCTGCTGGCGCCGGATGAAGCGCAGGCGGCGATTTATCGCGATGCCATCGCACCGAATTTGAAGGACGGCGCGTACCTGGCCTTCGGGCACGGCTTCAATATTCACTTCGGGCAGATCGTCCCGCCGCCGACCGTCAACGTCTTCATGGTGGCCCCGAAGGGGCCCGGTCACCTGGTCCGGTCCGAGTATGCGAAGGGCAGTGGAGTCCCCATGCTGCTCGCGATCCATCAGGATCCCAGCAACAAGACGCGGGAGATCGGCCTCGCTTACGCCAGCGCCATCGGTGGCGGACGCGCGGGCGTCATCGAGACGACCTTTCGCGAAGAGACCGAAACCGATCTGTTCGGCGAGCAGGTCGTCCTCTGCGGCGGGCTGACCTCGCTCATCCAGGCGGGGTACGAGACCCTGATCGAAGCCG
This sequence comes from Nitrospiraceae bacterium, assembly GCA_041563675.1. Lineage (GTDB taxonomy): Bacteria > Nitrospirota > Nitrospiria > Nitrospirales > Nitrospiraceae > JBFGRM01. The sequence goes on from JBFGRM010000166.1 coordinate 1,606, forward strand.
GCTATTCGCCGGAGATGGCCTACTTCGAATGCTTGCACGAGGTGAAGCTGATCGTCGACCTCATTTACGAGGGCGGCATCGCGAACATGCGGTACTCGATCAGCACCACCGCGAAGTACGGCGACGTCACCCGGGGTCCCAGGATCATCACGGACGAGACGCGGGCAGAGATGCGCAAGATCCTGGGCGAGATCCAGAGCGGGCGCTTCGCCAAGGAATGGGTGCTGGAAAATCAGGCTAACCGCCCGGTTTATAACGCTTTGTTGGCCAAAGGCGAGGCGCATCCGATCGAAGACGTGGGCGCCCGTCTGCGGGCCATGATGCCCTGGCTGAAAAAAGGTAAACTAGTGGATAAGGCTAAGAACTAACCGGGAACGTCCCGACGGGACGGCCCTGCCATCGATCACTCACAACGAAGAGCTCAAAACTCAAAACTATTTTCTAGCCGATGCCCGACCGCGCAGCCAATATGCCGATTGCTCGGGAGGGTCTTCCCTTCGTGGCTGCCGCTGGAGGCGCCACGGCCCTTGCGTGGCTGGTCGGGGCACCCATCCCCGCCGCGGTGCTCGGCGGCGTCACCCTCTTTACGGGCTGGTTTTTTCGCAACCCGCCTCGGACGATTCCACAGGTTCCCGGTGCGATCGTGTCGCCGGGTGATGGTCGCGTGGTGGCCATCGAGGAAGAGTACGAGCCGCGGTATCTGAAGGACCGTGCGACCCGCATCAGCATCTTCCTGAACGTGTTCGACGTGCACGTGAACCGAATTCCTTGCGCGGGAATGGTCGAGCAGGTAGTCTATCAACCGGGACGGTTCCTGGCGGCGAACAATCCGGATGCGACCGTCCACAACGAGCAAAACGCGCTCATGATTCAGACGGCCGAAGGGCGCAAGGTCCTCTGTGCGCAGGTGGCCGGGTTGATCGCGCGGCGGATCGTCTGCTGGACCGCACCGGGTGAGCGTGTGGCATGCGGGGAGCGGTTCGGCCTGATCCGCTTCGGCTCCCGCGTGGACCTGTTCGTCCCGCTGGGGACGGAGGTGAAGGTCGCGCTGCGGGACCGCGTAAAGGGAGGCGAAACCTTGGTGGGAGTGCTATCAGCATGAGGGAAGCCGCAAGGACGGGGACAGCAAAAGAAGCAAGGCGCAGAGCGGGGAGCTATCTCGTTCCCAATCTGTTCACGACCGGCAACCTCTTCTGCGGGTTGTACTCGATTCTGGCCGTCTTCAACGACGAGCATCTGGTCGCGGCCATCGCCATTCTCGTCGCGCTCGTGTTCGACGTGCTGGATGGCAAGTCCGCGCGCTGGATGAACAGCACCAGCCAGTTCGGCGTGGAATACGACTCGCTCGCGGATCTGGTGTCCTTCGGCGTGGCTCCGGGGCTCTTGATCTACTCCTGGGCGCTCAGCAGCCATGGCATGGCGGGGTTGGCTGTCATGTTCGCCTTCGTCGCCTGTGGGGCCTTGCGGCTGGCGCGGTTCAACGTGATCGCGCCCAGCTCGGAGAGCAAGTACTTCACCGGGCTCCCCATTCCAGCGGCCGCCAGCGTGGTGGCGACGTTCTTGATCTTCGACCGCCACGTCCTGCGCATGGGCGCGGAGATCAAGCCGATCCTGATCCTCATGCTGACCCTGGCGCTGGCGTTCCTGATGGTCAGCACGGTGAAATATCGAAGCTTCAAGGACCTGACGCTCAGGCGCGGGCGCCATTTCAACTATCTCGTCTGGGCCATCCTCGGCCTGATGTTGGTTGCAGCCCTGCCGCAAGTCATGCTATTCGTGATGGTCGTGGCCTATGCGGCCTCCGGGCCGATCGAAAAAGCCGCAAGTCTCTGTGTCAGAGGATTCGGAAAGCGGGGCAGCGCGGCCGTCGAGCAGCCTGCCCAAGAAGGAAAGTCGCAGTAAATCTCGGAGCAAAGGCTGAGAAGAGGAGTAGTAGGCGGCCCCAACGGTGTGGAGAGAGCTGGTGTTTGGTGCGAACCAGCCCGTTGACCGCTGAACTCACCTCGGAGCCGGGCCCGTGAGGCAGCCTTGGACGCCGGTCAGGAGCTGCGGTAATCGGCCCCGTTCCCCCCACGTGACGGGTTGAATGAAGGGTGGCGGTGCCATGCGCGTCCGCTGCCGAATCAGGGTGGTACCACGGAGCGCGAGGAGCCTTCGTCCCTGTCCGGGAGGAAGGCTTTTTTTGTTTGCGGCAAGGGGACGGCCCATGGTTTTGGACCGAGTCGTGCGAGGCGCGCTGTGAGGGCCAGGCCCGCCGTGCTCAGACGCTCCGGCTCGACCGCACTAAGCCTCGTATCTGCTCGGCTGCGGATCTCGCTGCGTGCGACTCGGAGAGGCACGCAGCTTCGGACAGTCCTCGCCGTCGGGCACCCATTGCAACAGTGGAGCAATGGGTCCCCGACCGCATCTGCTCGGCAAGTGCGGTCACCCGAGCCTCCGCGATTCGCCGGCGGGCCTGGCCCTCACGCGGCCTCAGTGCTCATAGAGGGCCATGAAGCAGGTGGAGAAGGGCCGGTGCCGCAAAAGGATTTGGGGGAGAGTGGTGGAGTAGGCAACGTGTTGTGACGACGATTGGTGGAGAGAAGAGGGAGGGAGAGGGTCATGTCACAGGATGATGTGCGGATGATCAGGATCTTCGATACGACGTTGCGGGATGGAGAGCAATCTCCCGGAGCCAGCATGAACGTCGAGGAGAAGGTGATGATCGCCAATCAACTGGCACGCCTGGAGGTGGACATCATCGAGGCCGGCTTCGCCTACAGCTCGCCCGGCGATTTCGAGGCGGTGCGCCGCATTGCGCAGGAGGTCGAGGGACCGACCGTGTGCAGCCTCGCGCGGGCGAAGTCCGAGGATATCGACCGGGCATGGGAGGCGCTCAAGGGCGCGCCCAAGGTGAGGATCCACACGTTTCTCTCGACCTCGGATATCCATCTCAAGCACCAGTTCCGCATGACGCGCGAGGAAGCGCTCAAGCGGGCCGTGGAAATGGTCCAGCTCGCACGCAGCTACGTGGAGGACGTGGAGTTCTCGCCGATGGATGCGAGCCGCTCCGACCCGAAATACCTCTACGAGGTGCTCGAGGCCGTCATCGCCGCCGGCGCCGGGACCGTCAACATTCCCGATACGGTCGGGTACGCGATCCCGCAGGAGTTCGGTCACTTGATCCGCGGGATTCGGGAGCACGTCCCCAACAGCGACCGGGCGGTCATCTCGGTGCATTGCCACAACGATCTCGGCCTGGCGGTATCCAACTCCCTGGCGGCGATCCTGGAAGGGGCCGGTCAGGTGGAATGCACCATCAACGGCATCGGCGAGCGCGCCGGCAACACCTCGCTCGAGGAGATCGTCATGGGACTTCGCACCCGGCGCGATTTCTACCAGGCGGATACGCAGATCCGCACCGAGGAGATCTCGAAGGCCAGCCGACTGGTGAGCAAGATCACCGGCATGGTCGTCCAGCCCAACAAGGCGATTGTCGGCACCAATGCCTTTGCGCACACCTCCGGGATTCATCAGGACGGGCTGCTGAAGGAGAAGAGCACCTACGAGATCATGCGCCCGGAGTCGATCGGTCTCGTGCAGAGCAAGCTCGTCATGGGCAAGCTGTCGGGACGCCATGCCTTCCGGCAGCGCCTGGAGGAGCTGGGCTACAAGCTCTCGGACGAGGAGGTCAACCACGCCTTCGAGCGCTTCAAGCGCCTGGCCGACCAGAAGAAGGAGATGTACGAGGAGGATCTCGAGGTCATCATCTCCGAGGAGATCGCCAAGATCCCCGAGCGTGTCGCGCTCAAGCATCTCCTGATTGAATCGGGCACGAACCGTGTGCCGACGGCGACGGTGGAGCTGGTGATCGACGGTCGGGAAGTCAAGCAGACCGGCAGCGGCGACGGGCCGGTGGACGCGGTGTATCGCACCATTGCGGCGATGACGACCACGAAGAGCCGCCTGCTCACTTACACAGTCAAGGCCATCACCGGAGGGACGGACGCCCAGGGCGAAGTCTCCGTCCGGTTGCAAGAGAACGGCCGGACGGTGACCGGCCACGGCGCGGACACCGACATCATCGTGGCCTCCGCACGCGCCTACCTGAACGCGCTCAAC
>JBFGRM010000167.1:0-5685 GCA_041563675.1 Nitrospiraceae bacterium
CCATCCTCTCCCACCACCATGGGCTTCCCATTGGGCCGAGCCCGTTCTCGCTCGCTCCGTTAGCCCTCGGTTGTGGCCGGCGGCGAGTTCCGCCACCCAGGGCGGGGGCAACGCGGATGACCGGGCCGCCCGCAGAAATCACGTCATTGCTTGACCTCTTTTCCTGACCATGGCAGCGTCATAGTCGCCTGAAAGACGGTGGACTGCGACAGGGCGCCGGAGCACCCGCAAGCCTTCAGCATCGAACCATCGGGGCCGGGGAAGGAGGAATGACACCATGACAAAGGCACGAACGACACGGCACTGGTCCGTCATTGTTTTGTCCCTTTCCCTCACATTCGGGTTGCCACTGATTCACAGCAACGCGAATGCGGAGCTCTATATCGGGCTCATGGGAGGTGGCGCCTTCCCCAACGACCTGAGCGAAGTCCAGGGCAAGGGCGCGTTGGCCGGTATCAGCTACCAAGACCTGGACTTAAAAACTTCGGGGATGCTCGGGGGAAAGCTCGGGTACTACTTTCCCAAGGTGAAGTGGCTCGGCGTCGAGACGGAGATTTTCTATGCCAGGCCGAGCTTCGAGAATCAGACCGTGAGCGGAACGGGGGCGCCCTGTCCCTGCTCCCTGACGACCGGCGGCACCACCCTGGATGTCGTCACCTGGGCCATCAACGGTCTGGTCCGGTATCCTGGGAAAAAGTTTCAACCCTACGCGGGCCTCGGCCTCGGGATCTTCTTCGCCGACCTGAGCCTTGGCACCGGGTCGAGCACGGACAACGGCGTGCCGGGCTTGAACGCCTTGCTTGGGGCCCGATACTTGGTCACGCCTCACTTCGCCCTCTTCGCCGAATACAAATACAACCGAGCCACGTTCACGTTCGAGCGGTCGGTGGTGACGGGAGGCGGTTTGGGGGATCTGAAGGGCGACTATTCCACCAACATCTTCGCCGTGGGGTTGGCCTACCACTTTTGATCGCCGCTCGCATCGAGCCGTCTCCATTTCCATCGCCTGCCCGGCGGGCTCAGGCCGGAGCCGCGGCGGGGCCAGCTCGTCGGGGTGTCACCTTGATCTCCTCTCCAATCTCTCGCACTCGCGCTTCGCGTTAGTCCCTAACCCCTGAAAACCTAGCGTCTTTCTTCCGGTGAAAGGATTCCTCCGCCCGCGGCATATCCAGGGTGAAGAGCCGTTCATCGGGAGGAATGCCATGGGTCTGCAAGGGGTCGATTGCTTCAGAGGGGCCGCCAGCCGACTTGATCCGCGCATCTATCAGATCGCGATCCTGAGCGGGTTGCTCGCTTACGGGCTGATCTGGCTGGACTTCGAGGTCCGTTTCGCCAATGCGGTGGTGATCCTCGCGACCGCGCTCGGCGTGCAGTACGCGGGGACGAGGCTCTGGGGCCTGCCGACGTTCGACCCCAAGAGCGCGCTGATCTCCGGCCTGTCACTCTGCCTGCTCCTGCGCACCAATAACCTGATCGTCGCGTGGGTCGCGGCCTACCTGGCCGTCGCCAGCAAATTCGTCATCCGCTGCGACGGGAAGCACATCTTCAACCCCACCAATTTCGCGCTCGTCGTCATGCTGAGCCTGGACCTCGGCTGGGTCTCGCCGGGCCAGTGGGGGCGGGAAGCCTTCTTTGCCTTCCTCGTCGCCTGCCTCGGCGGTCTCGTCGTCAATCGCGCCGCACGGAGCGACGTGACCTACGCGTTCCTGACCGGCTATGTCGCCCTGATCATGGGGCGTGCGCTCTGGCTCGGTGACCCCCTCGCCATTCCGCTGCACCATCTGCAAAACGGCGCGCTGCTCATCTTTGCCTTTTTTATGATTTCCGATCCGAAGACGACCCCGAACTCGCGCGCGGGCCGGATGATCTTCGCCCTGATGGTGGCGCTCGGCGCCTTGTTCGTCCAGTTCGGTCTCTACCGGCCGAATGGCCTGCTGTGGTCCCTGGTCTGCTGCGCCCCGGCTGTGCCACTGCTCGATCATCTTCTGACGGGCACGAAGTACGACTGGGCGCAGGCTCACAGGACCGCTCCGGCCACGGTCCGGACGACGCCGGGGCTCGCGCGGATCGCCGTCTCAGCCCTCATTCCTTCGTTTTTCACGGGGAGGGGAGCCCGGTGAAGGCATGGTCGCCATCGGGCTGTTTCGATCACTGACACATCTAAAGGAGGATCCCATGAGACGCACGGCAGTTTGTGGCTCACTCGTGCTGGCGGCGCTGAGCTGGACCGGCACGGCCTTTGGGTTCTGCGGCTTCTATGTCGCGAAAGCGGACACGAAGCTCTACAACAAGGCGTCGGAGGTCGCGATCGTGCGACACGACGACAAAACCGTCCTCACGATGGCGAACGATTTCCGCGGGGACGTGAAGGAATTCGCCATGGTCATTCCGGTGCCCACGGTGCTGGAGCGGGGACAGATCCACGTGGCGGAGAAGGCGCTCCTCGAGCACCTGGACGCGTACTCGGCTCCCCGACTCGTGGAGTATTTCGATCCCAACCCCTGCCAGGTGAGGGCGCTCGAGGAGCGCTCCGCGGCCGACATGGCCCGGAAGAGCCTGCCGGCCACGGCGGGGGCACGCGCCCGGGCTCTGGGCGTCACCGTGGAGGCGCAATACACCGTCGGGGAGTACGACATCCTGATCCTGTCAGCCCAGGAGAGCCACGGGCTCGAGACCTGGCTGCGCGAGAACGGGTACCGAATCCCTGATGGCGCGTCGCGCATCTTGAGCAGCTACCTCAAGCAAGACATGAAGTTTTTCGTGGCCAGGGTCAACCTGAAGGAGCACGCCAAGCTGGGGTTCTCCTCGCTGCGGCCCATCCAGGTCGCCTTCGAGTCGCCGAAGTTCATGCTGCCCATCCGGCTCGGCACGGTGAACGCCGACGGGATGCAGGAGCTGTTTATCTATATGATCACGCGCAAGGGGCGGGTGGAGACGACCAACTACCGCACCATCAAGCTGCCCTCGGCGCAGGAGATCCCCGTCTACGTCAAGGACAAGTTCGGGGACTTTTACCGCGACATGTTCGGCCGGCAGGTGATCCGGGAGAGCATGCGCGGGGTGTTCCTGGAATACGCGTGGAACATGAACTGGTGCGACCCCTGCGCGGCGAACCCGCTGTCCGTCGAGGAGCTGCGCCAGCTCGGCGTCTTCTGGCTCGAGGAGAGCGGCCGGCGGTCCAAGAGTCTGGCTCGCGACGCCTTCATCACGCGGTTGCACGTGCGCTATGACGCGGAGCATTTCCCGGAGGATCTCAAGTTTCAGGAGACAACCGACCGGTCCAACTTCCAGGCGCGGTATATTCTGCGGCATCCTTGGAAGGGACAGGATGAGTGCCCCGCGGCGGAAGCGTACCGGAAGCAGCTTCAACAACGGTACGAGCGCGAGGCCCAGACCCTGGCGCACCTCACGGGCTGGGACATCAACGACATCCGCCACTCGATGGGGTTGAATGGGACCACCCGCGAGCCCGCCGACAAGACCTGGTGGCAGAGGCTCTGGGGGAACTGAAGCACACGTCGGGGAGGGTGACTCCGTTATGGAGTTACCCTCCTCAGTGCTCAACTCACACTTAACCAGCTCAAGCACTACGGAAAACAGTTCCAGGTTCCAGGTTCCAAGTTCCAGGTTTCAAAATTAACAGAAAACCTCTCCTATTATCCCCGCCAAAATGCCGGTCTTGAGACGCCTCGAGAAAATCGCCAGGGAATTGACGGATCGGCCAAACGCGTTCAGACTACTTACACGGTGCCGGCAGTAAGAACCGGGGCAGCACGGCCCCGTGCGATGGCCTTTACAACTTGGAACCTGGCACCTGAAACCTGGAACGCGTTTCCATGCTCCGACTCTTCTTTCACGGTATCGAGCAAGCCCTCGGGTCGGCCCTCTCCGAGGTCGCGTTTCTGGTCTATGCGGCGGGGCTGGTGGTCCTGGCGGCCGCCGTGGCCCTCCCGCTGTATTCGCGATGGATGGAATACCTCGCCATGGGTTACGGGCTCGCGCAGGTCTGGATCATGACCTGTGCCCATTGCGGCCGCACGACGCGTGCGGCCGGTCGCCATTGCGGGTATTGCGATCAGGCGCTCGAGCTCCCCACCACGCTCAAATTGTGGAGCGGCGCCATACGCAAGCGAGCCTCGATCCGAAGCCAGACGACCCGGTGGTCGGCGCACCTGGCCGGCAGCGTCCTCTTTCTGCTTCTGTCAGGCTGGTTGGTGCTCAGCGTCGACGCGCTGAGTGCGAACGGCTCTCTCTATCGCCTGTTCCTGGGCCTCGGCCTCCTGGCCTGGGCGGCCGTCGGCTGGTTCACCAGCCGCGCCATCCGTCTGGCCCCGATGAGTGCGCTCGGGCGGGTGCGTGACGGGGCCCTGGCGTTTGCCTCCATCGGCTTTGTCGCGGTGTGGCTCTTTCTGGCGGAGGAAGCGAAGCCGGTTCCGGAAACGCTCATTGCCACGTTCACGGCGAAGCCCACCGCCATCCAAATCGACGGCCGACTCCTCCAGATCCCCTCCGGAGAGGTCGTGTTCGAATACCTCCAAATGGATCATGAGGTGCTCGGCTACCACGACGTCATCCCGCTCGCCTTCGTGGGCAGCAATCGGATCACCATTCCGCATTCCCCCGTGGCGTGGGCGGTCATCGCCCACCTCCGTGCCAATCCGGATGCCTATGCGGCCCGCGGCCTGACGGTCCGCCACAGGAGCGACCGGCACAAGGTGACCTCCGGAGACAGCTATGAGGTCGTGGAGCGGGTGGGGCAACTGCTGATTCGACGGGTGAACGGCGGCGGGCAGGAAGGGTGACGATGGCCCGGGCCGGCGCGCAGGCGGACGAGGACAGGCGGGCTCCCTGGCCGCAACGCGACCAGGGAGCGCATGAACGAGCTACATTCCGACGTGTGCCTTCAAAATCTGCGATTGGGCGATCTGGGGATCATTCGGTGCCAGCTCGAGCGCTTTCTTGAAGTGCTGCGTCGCCTCACCGTGTTTGTTCAGCTTGTCCAGCGCGAGGGCCAGATTGAAATGGGCCACCGCCAAAGCGGGATCCACGTCCGTGGCCTTTCGGAAGTGCACCTCCGCGACGTCCCAGTGACCCTGGTTGTAGTGGCTCACGCCCTCGTCATTCTCCATCCGGCCCGGTGATCCCGCCGGCGCCATGACCGCCGTTTCGGCTCCCGCGGCGGCTTCCTCTTTTCCGTCTTCCGCTTCGGCAGCCTCCGTGGTCTTCGTCGCCTTCTCGGCTTCGCCGGTCGGGGCTTTGGATTCGCATCCGGCAGAGACGAGCAGCACCATCACCGCCATGATAAAAATCAGAGAGACCCCTTTCATAACGCCTCCTCCTTTGCTTCCCTTCCCAGCCCGCATAGGATCAGTCTGTACCTGAGGTATGAGAGCGTACTCCGCCGTCCTGCCCAAATCAACAAGGCGCAGGTCCGCACCTGGCGCCGATTCAGCCGGGGTGGCGCAGAGGAGCGCGCGAGACGAGGCCGCGGTCTTTTAAAAACTCACTGGCGACCTCGCGCTCCGGACGGTGCTTCCCGTCGACTTCGTAGTTTAGACGTTGCATCACCTCGTCACTGAACGTGCCACTCAGCTCCGCCAAGGCGTCCTTCAGACCGGGATGCGCCCCGAGCGCCTCGGCCCGGACCGCAATGGCGGCTTCATAGGGAGGGAAGTACTGCTGGTC
>JBFGRM010000168.1:0-5673 GCA_041563675.1 Nitrospiraceae bacterium
TCAAGACGGAGGGGACCCGCCTGCCGGAAGCCACCATGGACCACATCAACCTGCCCGACCCCATCGCCGAGCGGTTCGAGGCGCTCGAGCGCGAGCTCATCGAGCTGCGCAAGAAGCTGGAGAATCAGGACTAAGGCGTCTGCTCCCCACCCTCGGAGCGCAGGGGCGCCTGCTCCGCTCAATACCTCACGGTCACCAGATACAGTCCCTGCGGCGGAGCCGTGTACCCGGCCACCCGGCGGTCACGAGCCGCAAGGAGGTCCTTCATATCCCCTGGCGCCCGCTTCCCCAACCCAACCTCAACCAGGGTGCCGACCATCGCCCGCACCATCTGCTTCAGGAAGCGATCGGCTTCCACCTCCACCTGCACCACCTCCCCCTGCAACTCGACCTCCAAGCCCGTGACGTCACACACGGGGTTCTCGTTGTCCGTCGGAGAACCCTGAAACGAGGAAAAATCGTGCCGGCCGATTAGGGGCCCGGCAGCCTGCCGCATCGCGTCGAGGTTGAGCGGCTTTGCGAGGTGCCACAGGCGGTGGCGCTCCAACGCCGCGCGCTCGGGACGGTTCAGGATGCGGTAGGCGTAGCGTTTTGCCCGAGCCGACTAGCGCGCGTGAAAATCCTCGGCGACCGATTCGATCGACAGCACGGTGATGTCTTCCGGGAGGACACCGTTGAGCGCGCGCTTCCATTCGTCCGGAGCCAAGCCCCGATCGGACCGAAAGCTGGCCACCTGCCCCAATGCGTGCACGCCGGCGTCGGTACGTCCGGCACCGATGACCGGCGTCGGAGTCTGGCTGATGCGCTCGAGAGCGGACTCGAGCGCCTCCTGGATCGTCGGCTGGCGTGCCTGGCGCTGCCAGCCCGAATAGGCTGTGCCGTCATATTCCAGGGTGACCTTGTAGGTAGCCATGGGTGGAGCCCAAGTCGGAAGAAAGGGAGGCGAGTGACGTTACCGGGCGGCGACCTGGGTCGAGCTGACGTAGGCCTTGATGCCGTCGAAGATGGCTTCGGCGATCTGTCGCCGGAACGCCTTGGAGCGCAAGCGCTTCTCTTCGGTGGGGTTCGAGACGTAGCCGATCTCGGCGAGGATGCTCGGCATGGTCGTGAAACGCAGGACATAGAAGGGCGCGGTTTTCACGCCATGATTGGCGACCTTGTAACGGCCGTCCAAACGGTGGACCATGCGCTGCGACGTCGTCCAGGCGAACTCGAGGGAGTCCTGGACCATTTTCGTGGTCCGCAGGTCCGCGAGAATGAATTCCAGGTCCGGGTCCAGCGTGATGCCGTTTTCCCTGTTCTCACGGGCCGCCACTTCCATGGCCCGTCGATCGCTCGCCTTACCGAAATAATAGATCTCCAGTCCTTTGACGCTTCGTTTCGGATGGGCATTGACGTGGATGGAGACAAAGAGATCCGCGCCATGCTTGTTGGCAAAGTCGGCGCGATCCTCCAGCGCCACGAACACGTCGCGATGCCGGGTCATCAGCACCTTCTTCCCCAGCCGCTTCTGGATCAGATCGCGAAGGTAGAGGCTGACTTTCAGCGTAATATCTTTCTCCCGGGTTCCACGGCGGCCGACCGCACCGGGGTCTTTTCCACCGTGCCCGGGGTCGATCACGATCGTCCTGATCTCCGATCCCACGCGCCGTGGAGGTGCCAGGATGGAGGGGGAGGCGCCGTTGAGTGCGGCGGCCGAGGGAGGCTCAGGCTGCCGCCCGTTCGCCTGGGTCCGGCTGAACAGGTCGAGCACGAGGCGTGGCGGATTGGCGAGGGGAAGCAGTTTGTAAGTCGAGATCGCGTTCAGGTCGAGCGACACACGCACACCGCCCGACAGCAATTGAAAGACTTTCACCTCGGCGGGAAAATCGTCAGCTCCCAGCTTCTCGCGTGCGGCCTTCGTCAGGCGTGCTCGGTGGAGATCAACAACCAGCCGATCCGGATTCTTCCGCCGGGTCTGGGTGAAGGCGACCTGCCGTTCCAGGTCGAGCACCACACGGGTATGGGTTTTCTTGGGACCGACGCGGATATCTTGAATGAGAGCGGGCAGGCTGCGGGTGGGGGAGGTCCGTGCCGAAGGCCTCCGCGACTTCTTGGCGACCAACAGAGGGGCGTGATCCCGAGCCTCCTGCCAGGCCGTCGGGGAGGGGGGTGCCGCCGGAGAGGGCTCCAGAAGCCAGGCGGTCACGAGGAACGCAGCCACCAGTAGGAAAAGAGGCCGTGCGGTCATGCCCATTTCTCCTCGCTTCTTCGGCACCACTCACCTTTGTGTCAGAAGTTTGCTGAATTGTCAAGGGGATATGAGACACCCAGGTGGAGGGGTGTCTCCCTCGTTGACAGGTGTCCGAGGGTCCGATAGCGTGCGAGAACCATGCTCAAGCATCTCATCATCGATGGATACAACCTCCTCGGGGTCAGGGGCCGCGTCGGCCCGGCGGAGGGTGAGACGGCCTCCGCACGCGACCGGCTCCTGAGGGACCTGGCTGCGTATCGTCAGGGGAAGCTGCATCCCATGACGGTGGTATTTGACGGCTGGCAGCAGGGGCTCGGCGCCGAGCACCGGGAGCACCGCTCAGGGATCGAGGTCGTGTACTCGCGTCGCGGGCAGCGCGCCGATCAGGTCATTCAGCGGATGGCCGAGGAGTTCGGCGGCGATTGCGCCGTCGTGTCGTCTGACCGGGAGGTGGCCGACTTCGCGCGCCTGCAGGGCGCCTTCGTCATCGGTTCCTTGGAGTTCGAGCGGCGGCTCCGGAGTGCAACAAAGGCCCCGGCCTCATCCCGTCGCCCGGCTTCTCCGGACAAGGACAGGGAGGAGCCTCCTCGGCGGAGACCCGACAAAAGAGGGAACCCCAAGAAGCTGCCCAAGGCCGTTCGCAAGCGTCTCCGCCAGCTCAAGTCCTTCTAACACAAGACGCCGCGCGCTCACCCCTCTTTGGCCCCGCCCTCTTCGCGTAATCGAAGTCCGGGCCGTGACTGGTCGATCCTAAACAGCTTCCTTGCGTTGTCCGAGGTGATGCGGCTGATTTCCTCGATGGTGATCGGTCGCTCCTGGGATTTGGCCGCCGCCACGGTCTCGGCCACGTGCCTGACGTAGGCCGGCTCGTTGCGCTTGCCGCGATGCGGAACGGGTGTCAGGTAGGGGCAATCGGTCTCGACCAGAATGCGGTCCAGCGGGACCCATGTGATGATGTCGCGGAGCATGTCGGCGTTGCGAAACGTCACCACACCGGAAAACGAGAGAAAGAACCCCAGGGCGAGCGCCTCTTTGGCCAGCCAGGCGTCTCCGGAGAAGCAGTGAAAGACGCCCCCTACGTCGCGCGCCCTCTCCTCCTTGAGGATCGTCACCGTGTCTTGTTGGGCCTCGCGCGTGTGGATGACCAGGGGCAGACGGAGCTCTCGCGCGACCCCGATCTGCTCCCGGAAGCGCGCCCGCTGAAGATGCGGAGGGGAGTGGTTGTAATGGTAGTCGAGGCCGATTTCGCCGTAGGCGACCACCCGGGGGTGGCGGCCCAGTCGCTGAAGCTCCACGTACCACGTATCTCCGACGTGCTGGGCTTCGTGGGGATGCACTCCGACCGTGGCGTAGACCGAGGGGTATCGATCGGCGAGGCCGACGGCGGCCTGACTCGTCGCGAGATCGCAGCCGATGGTGATGAGCGTCTCGACACCCGCGTCGCGGGCCCGAGCGAGCATCTGCTCACGGTCGGCATCGTAGCGGGCGTCGTCGAGGTGCGTGTGGCTGTCGATGAGCACGATCGTGCAAATGTAACACAGAAACGCACCCTCACCCCAGCCCTCTCCCTGAAAGGGAGAGGGTGAGCGGAGAAGACCCGTGTCTGTTTGGGCTGAGCCCTTTCCCTAAGGAGGGAGCAGAAATCGCTGCGTATGGTTTTTCTCGAACCCTCTCCCCCTTGGGGGGAGAGGGGAGGGTGAGGGGGAAAAGAAGATCAGGCGAGCTTGGCTGCGCGCACCTCGGCGAGCTCGAGCAACAACGCTTCCGTGTCGCCCCAGCCGAGGCAGGCATCGGTGATCGACACGCCGTAGGCCAATTCTGCGCCCTGACGCCAGGTTTGTTTGCCGGGGTGCAGATTGCTCTCCAGCATGAGCCCCATGATCGAGCGACGTCCCTCACGGAATTGCCGCAGCACTTCCCGCGCCACGGGGCCCTGACGCGTGTGATCCTTTTGAGAATTGTCGTGTGAGCAGTCCACCATGATCGGGCGGGCGACGCCCTCGGAGGCCACCACCGCTTCGGCCTGCGCGACATCATCCGGGCCATAATTGGTCTTACCGCCGCCGCCGCGCAGCACCAAATGGCGGTCGGGATTGCCCAGGGTCTTGATGACCGACGTCGCGCCGTCCGCGTTGATGCCCACGAAATGATGCGGCTGGCGGGCGGCGACCATGGCGTTCAGGGCGATCTGCAAGCTCCCCTCGGTGCCGTTCTTGAAGCCGACCGGCATCGAGAGGCCGCTGGCCATCTCACGGTGTGTCTGGCTTTCTGTGGTGCGCGCGCCGATGGCGGCCCAGCTCACGAGATCGGCGATGAACTGCGGGGTGACGGGATCGAGCATCTCGCTCGCGCAGGGGACGCCCTTGTCGTTGATCGCGAGCAGGATTTTCCTCGCCAGCTCGATACCGGTGGCGATGTCGCAGGAGCCATCGAGGTGCGGGTCGTTGATCAGCCCCTTCCATCCGACCGTCGTGCGGGGCTTTTCGAAGTAGGTGCGCATGATGATGAGCAGGTGCTCACGGGTGGCGTCCGCGACGCTCTTGAGCCGGTCGGCATAGGCGGAAGCGGCCTCGGGGTCGTGGATGGAGCAGGGCCCCACGATCACGAGCAGACGCTCCTGATCCCGGCCGTGAATGATGTCCCGAATGGCCTGCCGGGTCTCGAGTACTACGGCCGCCGCGTTGTCGGTAATGGGCAGCTTGCCTTTCACCAGGCGGGGTGTGGCCATGGGCTTGATTTCGACGACGTTTTGGTTTTCGATCCCACGATACATACGTGTCCGTCCTTTTATGAATTCATCAATGCAGTTGATGTTGCAGCTAAAACTCTGTTTGTTCGAGACTTAAGAACCTGTGGATAGGGACGCCATGTTTATCACAGCAGTGGCGACATTTGCAACGGCGGGGGCCCGACGTAGGGCGTAGGGGCTGGCCGAAGGAGGACCCGGGACCGGGGGGAGCGCCTCGCGAGTCGAGCTTGAGGTCCTTGTTCCTTTGAACCTATTGAAAACTATGGCAGTTCAGTTCTTGCTCTGGGCTCTTGGCAGTATCGGCTCGCCATGCCTGAATTCACGCAGGAATCAAGAATTCCCGATTCGATGGTGACCCGCCGGCGGAAGTATAGGGGATTGGGGAAGGGACGATCGTGAGCATCATGCGACGGGCCGGCTCTGCCGCGCATTGCGGAACGATGATCCGCGGACAGGGAATTCCGTTGAAAATTGACACGATGGAAAACCCTGTGATAGAGACAGAGCCACTTGCTCGAACGGGTTTTCTCTTGCTGATACGATCCTCGCTGACTCCTCGCACTCTGGTCGCCCTTGCGGCGCTCGCGGCCATGCTGGTAATGGCGCCTTTCGGTGTGGCGCTCGGCGTGCACCATCAGCTCGCGGCAGCGGACCATGACGGGCACCAGCATTCTGACTTCGACCTCTGTCA
>JBFGRM010000169.1:0-5619 GCA_041563675.1 Nitrospiraceae bacterium
AAAAATTCTGCCGGGATACGCGAGCGAGCCGAAACGCGCCTCGAGAGGAGGGGGCGGGGGACCGACTTTCTTCCGCTCTGCTATCCTTATAGGTGGCCCCCAAGCCTGCCTGGTCGAGGCGACCAAACAGGCCGAAACCTCGACGGGACGGAGATTAGCCGGCAATCCCTGCGCAGTTTGCCTTTCCTCCTCTCCGGGGCCAATACCACGCGACCAATGAAAAGGAAGGGGCCTTCGATGACAAGGTGGGGACGAGCACGGCTGATCTGTGGCCTAGCCGGTGTCTTCCTCTGGCCGATTCCCAGCATTGCGCAAGAGGTGCCGTCGGAGGAAGCCGCTCAAACGGAAGCGGCGCCGGCGACAAGCGAGGAAGCGGAAACGGCTGCTGAGCCTGATATCGAGGCGCACGACGTCATCTACGTCTCTGATCGGTTCTTCTTCGTCGGGCAGGACGAGCGGGGAAGGGTCGTCCTCTCGCTTCAAAGCGGGCGCGGGCGGGACGGTAACGTCTGGCAGGGTGAGCATGCAGTCGTCATTCACGAGGAGGGACGCGGGTGGATTGAGCTCAAGGGGAGCGGCAGCTTCAAGAACAAGCAGAAGGACTTGCTGAAAATACCCAGCACCGAGGCGTTCGAGTTTCAGGGAGGCCCGGCCTTTGGATTCATCATCACCAGCACCCCGAATGCGATGACCCTCCGCATCGGTCCCATCGTCGAGCATCTATCCCAGACACAGACATCCGGAATCCACCGCATGGGCTCGGCCGCCGCGGTCCTGGGATGGGGCGCTCGAGTCATCGAGGGACGAGTCATCTACGAGCACCGACTGATTCCCGAATACAACCCGCTCAACCGCGTGTATGTCGGCACATGGAAGGACTTTCAAGGCTTCTTCATCCGCACGGAGAATGGTGCTGACTTCTACGTCCACAGCCAGGAGGCCGGCAGGCTGTCACCCCTCCTGGGCGAGCAGAATGGCTTCCACGCGACCAACGGAAGAGGTGAGCAGTTACAGGACGCCAAAGTGAAAGTGTTGAGTCGTGAGCTCGCGCTGGGTGCGTTCCGGTGGCCGACCCGATGGCGGATCGAGTGGCAGGGAGTGAACGGCGTGCGGATGGCAGAGCTCACACTCATCGACCAGCATGTGATGAGCAATTGGGTCGTCGGCGGGGCGGCCATCGCGATCGTCGAAGGCAAACTGAACGACGGCAGGCACACGCACACCATCTACGGGCTGGCCGAGTTGTTGATGTAGACTCCGGACTCACGCTCATTTCTTCTGATCCTTCGAGCCAGAGATCGCTTTCTTCACGGCTTGTGCTCCCTCGCTCGCCCCCTTGGAAATCCCCTTTCCCGCTGAGTTGCCGGCACGCTGCAAGGCCTTCATGAAGCCAGGAATCGGTTTGGGGAGGTCATCGACCCGCAGGTCGCCCTGTTCTTTCTTCTGTCCGGACTTCTTGTCCTGTCCCTCGCCTGCCGGCGCTGAGATGGCAGGCACCAGAATAAGGCTGACCCAGAGCACAGTGACAACCGCGAGAGGCCGGAGCCAAGCTTTGCACCACATGGTTTTTCCTCCCTGTCGTGGCATGTGATACAAGTGTAGCACCGTTCGGATGGGCTTCAGTCCAATCGGCCCGTCCCCGGCTTGTGTGCCCGGCGCCCCGCATCAGGAAAGACGATGTCCTTCTCACCTCATCTGTACGGCAGGGGCGGGCCGGCGGCCCGCGCCTGTATCATGTGGAGCCTGGCGCTGTGCCTCGTGACAATCGCCGACGGCAGGGCCGGTCAGGGTCCCGTCCCGCCGTGCCCTGGGCCGACCGTGCCACCCCATGCCGCGCTCAACGCGCCGCTCCACGTCCACGTCTGGTTCGAGTCGGAGCTGGCGAAGGATTGGACGCCCCCCCTGTGCACCGGTTGGCAGCCACGATCCTTCACCGTCCTCGTCGGAGCGGCGGGACGATTCGAAAACCGAGGAGGCGCGGATGAGATCATCCGACGTGTGGCCTCTATCTCAGACCTGACGGGCGTGGCCTACTGGTCCGTGACACGAGGGCGGTGGCACCGGCTCTTTTCGGACGCTGTGGCACTGACACGACCGGATCGCGAAGCCCGGCGCCCGGATTTCGCGCCGGACGAGCTTCGGGCCGGCAAGACCCTCTACTTCTGGCAGGAGGAGAGCAGCGCGGCAGGCTCCGCGGTCTACCGCCTTCACATCCGCGAGCGAAGCCCCGACCGCATCGTTTTCAGCATCGACAACGTGAGCGCGGTGAAGCTGGCCTTCCTCACACTCGCGGATGCGGGGGAGTATGAGTTTCTTTACCTGCTCGAGCGCGAATCACCTCGCGTCTGGCGCTACTACAGCCTTTCGCGCGCCGGCGACGGGCCGGTGCTGCTGGCGGAGTCTCATGAGAAGTCCTACGTGAATCGTGCCGTGGCGCTCTTTCGCTACCTGGCGGGCATTGCCACGAACCGCAATCCGCCCGCGGCGCCCTGAGGCCCGCAGAGGGCGTAGACCAAGGAAGAAGCACCCATGGGAGGTCGTGAGAGGTGAAGGAATTTCGGCTTGCGGGAGACTTGATGGAGGAGCTCCGACTCGAGCCCGGCCCGTGCTGATGACGGGAACGAAAGCCGCCGGCGTTAGATGGGCGAAGCCCCGTTGCCGTTGACCCCGTTTTCCAGGCACTCGAGCAGGGAGTTGCCGCTATTTTGTGCCGACTTGAGCTTGAGCACGAGTCTCGTGCCCTCGTCTTCCCCTTCGACCGCGCAGAGAAAACCCGGGCCCGCCACGTACCATTTGTTTTCCAGATGCAGGAGCTGGATCGGCCCCGACCGCCCGATTGAGACCCCGTCCGAATAGAGCAAGCGCATAGCTGCTCCCCATCCCTGGGGTTGTGCCCTGGTTGTCCTCAGAGCTGGTGAACGATACGGAGACTGTCTACCGCGATACAGAGCGTGAA
This sequence comes from Nitrospiraceae bacterium, assembly GCA_041563675.1. GTDB lineage: Bacteria > Nitrospirota > Nitrospiria > Nitrospirales > Nitrospiraceae > JBFGRM01. Next base: position 2,957 of record JBFGRM010000169.1, read on the forward strand.
TTGCAAACCGACAAGCTGCTTGCAATTCCCGAATCAGGCTGGAATAAAGGCTGGTATCAATCGGGGCTAGGATGAAGCTCCTAGACAGTTCCCCTAATAGTGGACGTTTTTATAGCAGAGGCCGCTGAGAAACACAAGCGTTCCGTTAACTTCGCCGCCTATCACTTCGGCACTGCTGGTCCGATCTGTCTCTGGCCCGTGCGGGTCTCGATCTGTTATCCTGTCGAACGGGCGAAGCCGAACGCGCCTGCTGCATGATCGAGAGCTTGGGTCGGATGGACAGTTCAGAAATGCTCTATGGGATCTCACCACGATATGGATTCCGTCTCTGTCTTCTTGCCTGTTGGGCGTTGCTCGCCGCCTGCTCCTCTTCCGACTCGCCGGATTCCGATGCCGTCGCCAGAATCGAGAAGGGCAACCTGGTCTCGCTCGAATACACGCTCCGTCTCGACGACAACGAGGTGATGGACTCGAATGTCGGCCAGGAGCCGCTGACCTATACCCATGGGAACGGGGAGTTGGTCGCGGCGCTGGAGGCGGCCCTGGAAGGGATGACGATCAACGACGAGAAGCGGATTGTGATCGAGGCCAAGGATGGATACGGCCTCGTCGACCCCGCGCGGGTGCAGGAGGTGCCGATCGCCCTCGTGGCGCCCGACGCCCGCGAGCCGGGCACACAGATTCAGACGCGAGGCCCGCACGGCAAGCCCCTTTACATGCGGGTCAAAGAGGTCAAGCAGGACACGATTGTGATGGACATGAACCACCCGCTCGCGGGCAAAAGACTACACTTCGACGTGAAGGTGCTCGACATCGAGTAAGGCGTCGCGCGGGGTCTGCTCGGATACCCGCGATCCGACACCTCCTACGCGCCGACCTGCTGCGCGAAGAACAGACCTCGATTCACATCCCCGACGCTGACCATCCCGACCAGCTTATTCTGCTCGACCACCGGTATCCGGCGAAAATTCTTCAAGCCCATGTAGGAGGCCGCCTCGAGAATCGCGGCGTCCGGTGAAATGGTCAAGGGATTGCGGCTCATGATCTCCTCGACCTTCTTGCCGAGCACCTCGGCATAGCCCTGCTCCATCTCGAGAAAATCACGGCTGTGGACGTTGTCGTGAATGTAATCCCCATAGTTGGGGTAGAGAGGAAGCATCACGTCGCGCACCGTCACCATCCCGAGCAGGACATTGTGATCACCGATCACCGGGATTGCTCCGCAGTGCCGGCTGAGCATTTTGATGACGACCGAGCGCACCGTGTCGGTCTTGTGCGCCGTTAGGACTCCCGTGGACATCACGTCGCGGACACGCATGGCTCCACCTCCTCGGTTTGCCCGGGTCCGCCCTCCGGGGACCGAACCCGAACAGGGTTGAGAGCGTGGGCATTATGACACCTGCCAAAGGGGCGGACAAGGGTCTCAATCGGAGGGCGACGGCGTCGAAATCGCATGGTCCCCCATCACTTAGTCACGTCATTGACGTCCGGGTCTTGCAGGTCGCGTTTCATCTGATCCACGTGCCATTGGTCGATGGACTCGTCGCCGTCGAGGTTGGCGGTTGCCGTGGCGATGAACGTCGGATTGAGCGTGCCCGCCTTGCTGTTCATCGCCGGCAGGACCTTGTTCTCCTGGGTGGGCAGGAAGCCTTCGCCGGGGTCGATGAGGTCGGCCCCGATCATGCCCGTCGACGGGCCGCCATCCGGCGCGGCGCCTCCGCTCCGGTAGGTGTACCGGTTCGTCGACCCGGCGAGGATGAATCCGATTTGGGCGAAGTTTCCATAGGCCGTGGCCTCACCGAAGTAGGCGGTCTGCGACATGAACACCGCGCCGAGATTCATCTTCGCCTCGGCCTGTCGTGATTTGGCCTGGTAACGCAAGAAGTTGGGGATGGCGATCGCCGCCAGGACGCCGATGATGACGACGACGATCATCAGCTCGACAAGGGTGAATCCGCGTGGATCCGTCTTCAGGGTGATCATGCTGAAAACCTTTCCCTATAAAAACACTGACTCTCTATTCCGCGGTTGCCCGCATTTGCTGTCGCAACAGAGCTCCGGGGCGAGGGGGCGAAACCACAACCGAACGCGAGCATATCCCTTCCTTTAAACCAAGGTCCCTCGTTCGTGGGATGGGCACGCTGGATCCTCCCGCAGGACAGATGCAGGTTGTGTGACGGACGTATCATGGGTCCGAAACAGATGACGCCCCCTTTACGATCAAGGAGGATCAGGCTCCGGTAGAAGCGGCACGGCGATTCTGCTAGGCTACGCAGAGATTGTGCCAGAGTGACGGCGCGGCCTCATGGCCACGATCGAGGTCTCGCGATACCCAATCCATGAGACGGGGAGTACCTTCCTTGGGGACCCACCGAGGAGCACACATGACAGCCCGAGACGTGAGCCTGATCTGTGCAGCCGCTCTGCTCGCCTCATGCTCGCAAGGCGACTCTCCAGACGGAACCGCGTCGCAGCCACTCAGGGTGTCAGATGGCATGCAGGTGTCAATCGAGTATACGCTACGGCTCAAGGACCCCAAGGACGGCGAGGTGTATGACACGAACGTCGGTGGCCAGCCGATGGTCTACACGCAGGGTGGAAACCAAATCGTGCGCGGCTTGGAGCGAGCATTGGAGGGCATGACCGTCGGGGACCGCAAGCGA
>JBFGRM010000170.1:0-5602 GCA_041563675.1 Nitrospiraceae bacterium
AGTATTCTGGCCTTCTGGGCCTACGGGACGGGAGGTTTTTGGACCAAGAATCGGCGGCAGCGTCGTCGGGTCCTGACGTTCGCCGCGGTCGGCGGCGCCGTGTTTCTGATGTTGCTGTTCATGGACTATTTCCTCGGGCTCTACGATGCGGCGCTGGCCGAAAGTGTGCGTAAAGGGGGAGAGGGCATCAGCTGGATCTTTCAGATGGGCATGGGCTACACGTTCTATCTCCCCTTTGCCCTGTATGTGCTCGGGCTCTTGTGCTGGTCTTACACAGTCTTGAAGCTGACGACAAGCGGGCGTCTGGCGGGATATGGCCTGGGCCTGATGTTCATCGCTGGCTATGCGCTCCAGTTGTCTCACCTGACGCTCATGGTCGTCATGGGGCTCATGCTTCTCAATCTTGATCGACGTCGGAGCGAGGTGGCCGTGGGGGCATCAGTGGGCGCGAGGCCCCTCGTCAGTCCCGCGGTTCCTTTACTGGGGGAGAAAACCTAACGCAGGATAAGGGTTATACTATGGATGAGCAACCGCAGAGCACACCGCAACCGGACGCAGCCACCGCCGCTGTCGAACAGGGCGATCAGCCCCTGGCTCCCGAGGAGGAGATTGCGGAAATCGAGAAATTCCTCCAGGAGGAGCCGGATGATTTTCAAGCGCGCTGTCGGCTCGGAGAGCTCTATTTCAGCAAGGGTCGGCTGGACGACGCGTTGACGGAGGTCAAGAAGGCTATCGAGATGGCCGAAGGCCTTCGAGCGGAGATGAACCGGTCTCTCGCCATGTACTACTCCAATCTTGGCACCATCTACGCGACGAAAGGGATGATGGAAGAGGCCGAGGCCGAATTCAAGAAGGCGTTGGACGTCTATGCGCATGACGTTCTCGCGCTGTTCAATCTCGGGCGTGTCTATGCGGACAAACGGCAGTTCATGGAAGCCAGGACCTATTTCGAGCGCCTGATCGAGACCACTCCGGACGATCCGCTCGCCTGGTACAACCTCGCCAATGTCTACGTGGAGCTCGATAACCCGCAGGTTTCGGACTACAACACGATTGACATGGCGATGCAATGCTACCTGCGTGCGTTGGAGCTGGATCCCGCCCAGTTGGAAGCCAGCTTCAAACTGATGGACCTGGCGTTGTTGCACAACAAGCAGGATCTCGCCGTGAAAGTCATCGAGGATGCCGTCCAGCACAACCCTGACGAGCCCCTGGCCTATTACAATCTGATCAGTACTTACGAGAAAGCCAAGATGTTCGATCAGGCGGAGCAGGCGCGCCAGAAACTGAAGGATCGGTTTGCCAAGCGAAGTCGGGAAGCGAAAAAGGCCTAACCGACCCTTCTCACACAGGAGAACGTTATGTTCGGAACATTTGGATTTACGGAGCTCATTCTGATTCTGGTCATCGTGTTGATTATCTTCGGCGCGGGGAAGCTGCCCCAGCTCGGTGAAGGCCTTGGCAAGGCGATCAAGGGCTTCAAGAAGTCGGTGCACGAGGCCGAGCAGATCGAGGCCGAAGCCGAAGCGCAACAGCAGGCCCAGTTTCAGCAGCAGGCCCAAGGCGCGCCTCAGGCCGCCACGCAGGAGCCTCAACCCCAAGGCCAGCCCCAGTCAGAGCAAGGCCAGACCGCTCCCCCGTCGGGTCAAAGCCAGGATCGACCGGCCGCCACGATCCCGCCGGCGTCCAATGCCTGAGCGCGTCAGGTCGCGCGGAGGGAGAGGGCCAGCGGCTGACGTTCGTTCACGTCATTCCATTACAAGGGGATTCATATGAGCACGGATGTTGCGCTTGGCGTTGGATACATCGAGACGTTTGCCGGCAATGGCAAGGCACGGAGCACCGGCGACGGGAAGCGGGCAGTCAAGGCAGGTACCCCACTCCCGCACCACGTCGCGCTGGACAAGGAGGAGCGGTACCTCTACTTTGCCGAGTCCGGATCGGACCGGGTGCGTCGGGTGGACCTGAAGGAAGGGACCCTTCACAACTTTGCGGGCATCGGCGAGACGTGCTACAGCGGCGATTCCGGACCCTGCGGTGAGGCTGGTCTCTATCTGCCGCTCGATGTGGCCTTCGACTCCCAGAATCACCTCTACGTTTGTGACTCTGGCAGCAACCGAATTCGACGGATCGATCGCGACACGAATGTCATCACGACCGTCATCGGGACGGGACAGTTCGGCTACAACGGTGATGGCCCCGCGCTCGAAGTCAACCTGACCTATCCCGCCGCGATCGCCTTCGACAAGGAGGACAACCTCTACATCGCGGACACCCAGGCGCATCGCATTCGGAAGTATGATCCCAGAACGGGGATGGTGACGACCATTGCCGGACAGTGGACCGAGGAGGACGACGCCCGCGAGCAGCCGCTGGTCGCACGGAACCTGGTGGTGCTCTCGGGGGATTCCATCGGAATCGATTTCAGCGATGACCATGGATGGCTGAGGCCTGACTGGTCGGACAAGGCCGACATGACCTATTATCTCGACGACGGGCGTCCGGCGACCGAAGCCCGGCTCTATGACATTGTCGATATCGCCGTCGACAATCACGGCGACGTGGTCTTCGTCGACAAGGGGAGCAATCGGGTCCGAAAGGTCGACCTTCGGACCGGGATCATCTCGACGGTCGCGGGTGTCTGCTTTTTCGGCTTCGACGGCGATGGGAAGCCGGCGGCCCAGTCCATGCTCCACGCACCGGAGTCGATCGTCTTCGATCCCGCGAACAACCTGTATATTTCCGATACGGAAAATCATCGCGTCCGAAAAGTGGATGCGGAGACCGGCCTGATCACCACGATCGCCGGGAACGGAGACAGTGGGTACGAGGACAAGAACATGGGCGGTTGCGGCATGGCGCGCTTCGTCAGCAAGGAGGCGGCCGGAGCCCTGAAGCACGGCGACGGCAGTCTGGCCGCGGAAGCCGTCGTCAATGCGCCGGTCGGCCTTACATTGGATAGCCAGGGCCATCTCTACATTTGCGAGCGAGGAGAGAACAAGATACGCAGAGCCAAGCTATGGTGAGCACAAATCATGCGAACGGTCAGGGTCTGCGTTCCACGGTGAGGAGGCGTCGCGTTCATTCGATCGCCGGTCTCCTTGGCGGTCTCATCGTGTTTGCCGCCCTCCTTGGTTGGCTGGGCATCCCGGTCGTCAGCTCCGAGGGGATGATCATTCGCTCCCATTACGTTCAGGGTGAGGTCCCCAAGGAGCCGGAGGACTCCGCCTGGGAGAAGATTCCGCCGATGACGTTGCCGCTCAGCGGGCAGGTGTTCACCCGTCCCGTCTGGCCGGAGCCCACGGTGCGCGCGTTGGTCGTGCGGTCCGTGCACGACGGCAAGCAGATCTCGTTCTTCTTCGAGTGGCATGACAACACGAAAAACGACAAGCTCACGCCGGGAACGTTTCGCGACGGCCTGGCCGTGGGGCTGCCGCTCGGGGACGCGCCGGCGTTCTTCTGCATGGGACAACTGGATCACTACATCAACATCTGGCACTGGAAGGCCGATTGGCAAAGCGACGTCGACCGACGGGCCGCGCGTGCCGAGCAGAAAGGTCGTCGTGGCGTGCGCCGCTTCGAGGTCATTCCGCGGCGCGCTTCGTCCGTGGAGGATCTGATCGGCGGAGGCTTCAGCACCCTGACCAGCAAGCGCGACCAGGGACGCATCAAGGGCCAGGCTCGCTGGCATCGCGGGGTCTGGCAGGTCGTGATGACGCGCGAGCTCGAGAGTGAGGGAAAAGAGAACGAGGCACGGCTGGAGCCGGGTCGCCTGCAAGCCGTCGCCTTTGCCGTCTGGAATGGGGAAAACCGGGAGCGGAACGGGCAGAAAGCCGTCGCGCCCTGGTTTCAGCTGGCCATCGATCCGGTTGGCAAGACCTGAGTGACCGAAGCGGCATGACAAGGTCGCGCGACTGGGCTGAAACAAAGGAGGTGGAGTGCCATGCGTGTGAGTGAGGAACCCCGCTCGGTCCTGAGGGCGCTCGTCCTCGGATTCGTCGCGGCGGCAGCATGCATGTTGCTGGCATCCACGGAGGGCCTGTCCCGGGAAAACGGGGAGATGACCAAGGAGGAAGCGATACGCCTTGGGGAGGAATTCGGCATCATCGTGGGGGAGGTTGACGAGGAGATTCAAAAAGAGCTCGGGCTGACCAAACCCCAGGGCGTCGTCATCTTCGAGGTGATCGGCGGCACACCCGCGGAGCTGTCCGGCATCAAGGTCGCTGCGATCGTCAAGGAGATCGACAAGGTCGAAGTCCGCAACCTGTTTGATTTCGGCCGAGCCCTCAAGCAGGCCATGGGGCAATGCGGTTTCACCGTCGGCACCTACGAGCCGGCCGATCCTGATAACCAGGGTGTCGCGGGCGTAATTAATTTCCACCTCGTACGCTGCCTCAAAGATTGAGCGCCCCCTCGTCGTGGTAAGCTGATCCCAACCATGAGCAGAATTCAATTGGCAACGGGCTGGATTCTGGCGCTGACGGTGCTCGGGCTGAGCGCGCTCGACCAGGGGCGTGCGATCGCTCAGAAGGGCGACGGGGAGAAGCCGGACCAGTGGATCAGCGAAATGGAAGAGGTCTTCATTCGCTCCGAGAACTGCAAGCAGTGTCATGACCGCCATTACGAGGAGTGGAAGGGGATGCGCGAGCAGACCCCCGACCTCAAGACCTTCGGGCGCGTCGATGCGGCACTGCTGCACGGGACGGCATTCGAATCGCCGATCTTTCGCACCGTGTTCGGACTCTGGATGCAGACGGAGCCCACGACCGCGCAGCAGCAGCAGTGCCTCTCCTGCCACGCGCCCGCGGTGATGGCGTTCCCGCAGCACGTGGACAAGATCAGCCGGCAGATCCTCGACGGCCAGGTGAGCGTGGAGGGCATCGGCTGCACCTCCTGCCACCTCATCCATGACGTCGCGGAGACGGCGGCGCCCCCGCCGACTTTCAAGCTCAAGCCCGGCAAGGTCCTCTTCGGCCCCTTCGCGGAACCGGAGGAGAACCTCGTGCACCCTTCCGGCCACGTCGATCTCTACAACAGCGCGAACTACTGCACGGCCTGCCACTTCGACAAGGTCAAGGACGTGACGCGCCGCGATATTCCCGGGGAGATCCTCAAGGGCACGGTCTGCCAGGACTGCCACATGGAGCAGTCCACGGGCAGCGCGACCTCGCGGCGGGGCGCCTTGACGCGGGGGATCGGGCGGCATTGGTTCCGGGGGGTGGTGATCCCGGGGATCATGCTCAAGAACCGGAACCTGCAGGCGGAGTGGATGCCGCGGGTGGATCTGGAGGTGAGCCGGGAGGGCGGGGCGGTGGCGGGGACGGTGCTGGTGCGGGTGGGGAGCTTGCCGCATTTGTTTCCGGACGGCGATCCGGTGCTCAAGCAGTTTACGGTGACGGTGATGGTGAAGGATGCGGCGGGGCGGCTGCTGGCGCAGGCGGTGCAGCGCTACGGTCGGAGCTACGCGGAGCTGCTGCGGGGGCCGATTCCGGAGCCGTTCATCAAGGGGGGCACGACGCGGCGGGCGCCGTTCCGGCTGGCGGTGCCGGCGGGGCGGGAGCCGGCGGCGGTGGAGGCCCTGCTGACCTACGCGCTGATTCCG
>JBFGRM010000171.1:0-5575 GCA_041563675.1 Nitrospiraceae bacterium
GAGCAGGTGGACGTCGCCGTGCTCGAGGTCGGGATGGGCGGCCGGTTCGACGCGACCAATGTCGTCGTCCCGTCGGTCAGTGCCATCACCAATGTCGCCCTCGACCACCAGCAGTACCTGGGTCATGACCTCGCGTCGATCGCCTTCGAGAAAGCCGGTATCATCAAACAGACCGTTCCCGTGGTGCTGGGGGACTTGGACGTGGAGGCCGCGCGGGTCATCGGGAGCATCGCAGGCGAACGGCAGGCCCCGCGCCACGCCCTGGGCGAGCATTTTCGGTATCGCCACGAGGGTCCCGGGCGATTTGCCTTTCTGGGGGCACCACGCGGGATCGAGGGGCTGCGCTGTGGGCTTGAGGGCGAGCACCAGCTCGCCAATGCCGCCTGCGCGATCGAGATGGTCACCCTGATGGCCCGGGCCGGGATTGACGTCCCGGAATCGGCCATTCGCCAGGGACTTTCAGAGGTGAGATGGGAAGGGCGGTTAGAGATTGCGGAAACGCGTCCGATTTTGCTATTGGATGGGGCCCACAACCCCGCCGCGGCCCGGGTTGTGGCGTCGTATGTGGGGCAGTTTCGCCGGGCACGCCCGGCCGCGCGCGTGATTGCAATCATCGGCATGATGCGGGACAAGGATCAGACAGGATTTTTGCAGGAGCTGGTACCCGTCTGCGACGAATTCATGGTGACGGAGCCCAGCCTGCCCCGGGCGGCGTCCGTCGACGAGCTGGCCTCGTCGCTGAAGCAAGCGGAGGCCGTTACGCACCGCGTGCCGCTTCCCGCCGATGCCTTGGCGCGTGCCAGGCGGCTTGCTGCTCCGGAGGACCTGATCTGTGTGACCGGTTCGCTCATGCTGGTGGGTGAAGTGAAGGCCCTGCTGCGTGGATGCGGGCTTTCTCCCATCAGAGGGTGAGATGAGCCGTGACAGTCGGATTTCCGGCGTTCTGATCCTCGCGCTTGCGCTCATGTCGGGTCCCGCCGCATTCTCCTCGGCGGCCGAACCCACAGAGAGGCCCCCCGCCGACCCCGGTGCCCAAGCCAGTCCCCCTCCCTCCGGAGCCCTCGTCATCCACGCCGATCAGATCGACTATGAGAGCGAGACGGAGCTGATGAAGGCTCGAGGCTCCGTCAAGATGGTCCAAGGCGCCACCACCCTGGTCGCGGATGAGGCCACGATTCGTCTGTTGACCGGCGATGTCTCCGCGGTGGGCCGGGTCCATCTCATGCAGGAGACGACCGATGTCTGGGCGGATCGGCTGGACGTGAATTTCAACACGGAGGCTGGCCTGATTACGAGCGGGCAGATTTTCGACAGGGATACCAATGCGCTGATCACGGCGGACAAGCTCCAGCGCTATTCTGAAGCCCGTTACAGGGCCCAGAATGGGTCCTTCACGAACTGTGACGCCATGGAGGGACAGACGCCGGCGTGGAGGTTCACATTCGAAGAAGTGGATGTCACATTTGGTGACAGCCTCGAGCTGCGAAACGCCTGGTTCTGCGTCAACGATGTGCCGCTCATTCCGATTCCGTACTTCAAATACCCCGTGGGCGTGAGCCGGAAGACGGGCTTCCTCTTCCCCTCGCCGGGCTACAACACGTCGTTCGGCTTCAACTACAGGCAGTCATTCTTCTGGGCGATCAATCCCAGTCAGGACCTGACCATCACGCCGAATATCCTGACCAAGCGAGGCTTCGGGGGAGATCTGGAATACCGATACATTTTCAGCCGAAAGAACCGAGGCGAATGGCTGCTCAATGCCCTGCAGGACACGGATCAAGACCGAGCCCGTGGCTTCGTCCGCGGGGCTCATACCATGCAGGTCACGCCGGATCTCTCGCTTCGGACGAAGGCCAACTTGGTCAGCGACCGGACTTACTTGCAGGACTTCTCGAACCTCGGGGCGCTGCGAGCCCTCCCCAGCGCCGACTCCACGCTGGATATCAACCAGCGTTTGCCCTACGGACGCGCATTCTTCCTCGCGCAGTATCTGCAGCCGCTCCAGGCGGGCGGAGATGAAACCTTCCAACGGCTACCCGAAGTCGGCTACCGGTTGTCCGGGTTGCCGGTGCTCGACAGCCCCGCCCTCATGGGATTCGATGCGACCTACGACTTTTTCTGGCGCGAGCAGGGCTTTGATCTGAACCGAGTGGACGTCGTACCGGCCCTCACCACCCAGCCGTTTTTCCCGGGTCACGCCGTCAGCCTGACCCCGAGCGTGAAGCCGCGCGTCATCTACTATTCCAGAGGCGTCAACACCACGGAAGTGGTGCACCGCGAAACCATCTGGAGCAGCCTCCGGGCCAGCTCACGACTGCGGCGGCGGTTCCGCCCGTCGAAGGAGCAGACGCTCATCCATACGATCGAGCCGGACGTGACCTTTGAGTACGTGCCGCCGTCCGATCAGTCAGATATCGTCCAAATCGACAACGTAGACAATCTACCGAAAAAAAATCTCCTGACCTACCTGCTTCGCAATCGGCTGGTCAATGTGCCGCGCGGAGGCGCGTCCAACACCTGGATCGACCTCACCCTAGGGCAAAGCTATCACGTCGGTACGCCCCCTCCGCCGAGTCCGGGGACCGCCGCGTTCGGTGTGCCCAGCCAAAGGTTTTCGAACGTATGGGGCCGGGGTCAGTTCAACGGAACGGGCCTGCTGGGCTTACCCTCTCAAACCAGCCAGATGCTGTCGGTCGATACGTTCTTTGACCCCTACAATACGGAATTCAGCCAGATCAACACGGACTTTCGTTTGCAATACGCACGCCGGTGGTACGTGGAGATCGGACAACGATTCGCGAGGTCAGGGCCGCAGGTCGAGCGGGGCGATATCTGGAATCCTCTGTCTTTCGGCCAGACCTTTGATCCCACGCCTGAGATTCAGTTCGTGACAGCGAGCGCGGCGGTGCGCCTTCCCTTCGATATTACGGTCGGCAGTCGGATCTACCGGGATTTCGAAGCGAAGACGACGCCCGAGCTCGACTTCGTCGGACTGTATCAGAATCCCTGCCGATGCTGGTCGTTCGGTTTATATTTTCAGAAGGTTCCGGGTCGCACACAGGTCAATTTCCTCGTCAGCTTGCGCGACATCGGCAGCACCGACAGCTTCGGGACCGCACTCCTGAAAAGCTTGCTCGGACCTCTGCTCGAGGGCGAAAAGGGTCTGCCGTGGTAACGGACACCCCCGTGACGTGCCTATCCTGGTCATGGATACGTTCGTCGAGTGGGGAACATTGGGAGGTGCAATCATGACCTGGCGAGTGTGCCGCACAACGGCCGACATTCAGTTCGCCTTTCTTGTGTTGAGTATCTGCATGTTGACAGGGCTGATCTGCCTGCATGAGCCGGGATTTGCAGCAACCCCGGTCGAGCAGCGGCACGCCGCCTCTGGCGCGGGTATCGATGGCGAAACGAAGACGGCGTGGCAGGGCAGGGATCACGATGCTCGCCTGGTCGCACGATTGCGCGCGCCCGTCATGGCAAACGACGAGAATCGAAGGGGGGAGCCCAGTTACCTCCGCCGCGCCCAAGTCTTTTTGGCGGCGGGGGACTTTCGCCGGGCCCTCGACGCCTGCCTGTTCCATCTCTGGGAGCAGCCGTCGGTGGAGAGTTATGTGTATCTGACGTACGTCTACCATGCGATCGATGGGTACATGGAGCATCTTGCCGCGCAGGATCGGTGGGTGGGTGTCGAGCACTTGTTCCTCAATCTCGCCGCGCGAGGGGCCAATGACCTCATCGACCCGCCCGACGTATTGGCCAGGATGGCGAAGGAGATCATGCACAACGCGCTGCAAAAGCAAGCCGATGTGACGTCGGCGATGGCCGCAAGGCTTGACCGTGAAACCGTGAATCATCTGTGGAAACAGCAGTCGGCCTGGCGTGCGGCGCACCCCGATGACTGGTGGGCGAGCGCGCCGGATGCGTGGGGGTGGTAGGGGGAGAGATGCGCTCGCATCCGGTTGACAGCGAAAACGGGGCTAGTATACGATGCGTGCGTTTCGCGTCCAGTCAGTTTGAGAAGGTCCTGATTTGCGAGGAGGAGGCTCAGTGGCAAGTAACGCGTCGAAAGTGGATGAAAAGTCTTGGGAAACCGAGGTCGTTCAGGCTCCGGAGCTCGTCATGGTCGACTTTTGGGCGGTCTGGTGCGGGCCATGCCAGATGGTCGCCCCCATTGTCGAGGAGCTGGCGACCGAGTACGAGGGCAAGGTTCGTGTCCGAAAGCTGAATACGGACGAAAATCCGGAAATCGCGGGCCGGTACCAGATCATGAGCATTCCTACCATCCTGTTCTTCAAGAACGGGCAACCGGTCGAAAAGTTGGTCGGAGCGAGACCCAAGCGACAGTTCAAGGAGGTCATCGACTCCCTGCTGGCCCAGTCTTCCCCCACGGCGTGAGGCTGTGTCAGCTCGGGCCCGGCGCCCATGCTCACCGAGCTGCGCATCGCGAATTTCGCCGTCATTGACCGACTCACCCTCCAGTTCTCCACCGGGTTCCACGTGTTCACCGGAGAAACGGGTGCGGGCAAGTCCATCCTGGTGGATGCCATCGCGCTCCTGGTCGGAGGGCGGGCCACGACGGACGTGATCCGGGCCGAGGCCGAGGAGGCCGAGGTGGAAGCCGCCTTCACGCTTCCGGAGCACCAGGCCCTGCTCGCGCGCTTCCGGGACTCCGGTGTCCTGGAGCCGCAGGACACCGACCTCATCATCCGCCGAGTCATCGCCAGAACGGGCAGAAATCGGGTCTACCTGAACGGGCGCTTGACCCCCCTGCACGTGCTCGAAGCGCTCGCCGGGACCCTCCTCGACCTCCATGGGCAGCACGATCAGCAATCCCTGCTTGCAGCGGGCGCGCAGCTGAACGCCGTCGATGAGTTTGGCGGCCTCGCGGCGACGCGCGCAGCGTACACCCATCGCTATGAGGATTTGAAGGCCGGACAGCGTACACTCGAGGAGGTGAAGCGGCAACAGCACGAGCGTACGCAGCGTGAGGACTACCTCCGCTATCAGTTTCGAGAGCTCGAGGCCGCAGCCCTGGCGCCGGGCGAGGAGGAGAGCTTGCTGGTGGAGCGCAAGCGACTGGCCCATGTCAAGCGCCTCCGAGACCTCGGCGAGGAAGTCTACGATCGCCTTTACGGCTCGGATGCGTCCGTGCTCAAGGAATTGAGCGTGGCGGAGAATCGTCTCGCCGAAGTCACGTCGGTCGACGAGACCGCTTCCGAATGGAACACGCTGTGCCGTGATGCCACGGTGAATCTGCAGGAAGTGACCCGGCAGCTCCGTGCGTATCTCCAAGGGCTTGAGCAAGATCCGGAGCGTCTCTCAGCCGTGGAGGACCGCTTGCATGCCATACAGCAGTTGAAGCGCAAGCACGGAGGCAGCTTCGAATCCGTGCTGGCGAAAGCCGCTGAATTGCGCGAGGAGCTGACCCAGTTTGAGGGCTCCGAGGCTCGGATCGAGGAATTACAGGGGCAGGTCGACCGGAATGCCGAGGAGGTTCGAGCCCTGGCGCGCTCACTCTCCGAGGCGCGTGTCCGCGCGGCTGGACGTCTCGAGGCACGCGTAAAGAAGGAGC
>JBFGRM010000172.1:0-5514 GCA_041563675.1 Nitrospiraceae bacterium
GGCGGGTGACGAACGGCATCCGCTCGGGCGGCACCATGTTTATGCGTTCGAGAATGTCGTCCGCTGAAAGGGCAGTGGTTGGCCACGGCTCCTCGTAAGAAGAAGGGGGATCGTCGCCGCGGCACCGGGTCTGGCTTCACAGCAGGCAATCGCCCGCCATGGCCCCGGCCGTCGCGGCCGCCGTCCCACCCGCCGCGGGGAGGTCGCCAGCCGGGCTTCCCTTCGTCCCGTCAGGCCTGGGTGGCCCCCAGCGGCTTCCCAGGCGATCGTACCGGAAGGGCCGGTCGATGGGCATGGCGGCCGAAGGCTCGGCGAAGGCTGCTGAAGCGAGCACGGGTGGGAAGCCGTGCGGGGACAGGACCCAGGCCGGTGACGTGTTGGACGGCAGTGGGACGTCAGTGTGAATGATGGTGGTGCGCGTGGGGATGGTCGTGGGTGTGGGTGTGGCCCAAGGCCTCGCCCGCGGGCGGAGTGAACTGGCCGGGGAGGACGATGCGCCCGGAGTCCTGTTGGTGGGCAAGCTGCTCGGCGATGGCCGGGTGATGGGTCCGGATGTAGCCGATCAAGCCGCTGAGAAAGCGCTGGGAGTGGATGCCGCCGCCCGAGAACTCCGTCACGAACCTGAGGGCGCGATCAAGGACGTCCGTCGCCATCTGGGAATCGGGCTTTTGCTGGGGCTCCGCCTTGGCGAAAGATTCATATTCTTTCTTCAGCTTCTCCGCAAAAACCGACTCGGGCGCCGGAGGAACATGGAGGGGACTGAGGCTCCGGCGGAGCGATTGAATGGCCCCCAGCACGTCTCCGTCCACGCCGTCCCGCCGGTTCATGAAGTATGAAAACGAGACCACCTCGATCAAATTGAACAGCGCCGCCGCTTTCTCCCCTCCGGCCTCGAAAAGCTCCTTGTAGAACTCGCGCCGCGCCTGCGCGAACCGCTCGCCGGTACGTTTCTGCTGGTATTCGGTGTTCGTATCCAGGTAAACGCAGTCGCTCGGGCAGGAGATCCGCGTCATCCGGTGCTCCCCGCAGCACTGGCTGCAGATCAGGCCGTCCAGCGCTGGACAGGGCCGCTTGCCTTTTCGTACATGACAGTAGACGCACTTACTCATCGCCATCCCGTTGCTGATCCACTTTGGGCTTCATAAAGGGAAATCCGTAGTCCCTCAAGGTGCGTCGTTTCTTCTTGCGCTTGGCTTGAACCGGTGCCTCGAGCCCGTTGATCTCCGCGGCATTGCCATAAATGTAAGGGACGAGGATCAGGTGGTTCGCCCTGTCGACACTGATATCCGCCGGGGTCGGCAGGTATTCGGCAATGACCTTGAAGTTTTCGTCCGGGGTCACGCGCCAGACCTTCCCCGCGGTGAAGTCCGACACATACATGCTTCCCCATGTGTCGAAGTCCACGCCATCGAGGTTCGTGAATCGCCGGGAGAAAAACGAGTTGGACACCAGGACCTCGATCACGCCGGCCGGCGAGATATCGATGATGCTGCCCTGATTCCAGCTCACGCAGATCAGATGCCCGGTCCGTGGATGAACCGCCAGCCCCCTGGGGCCCGCGAGCCGCTCGTCCCGTGTGAGGAGCGAGAGTGTATGACCTTCGTTCGCAAGGTCGACGCGATAAATGGCATTCGTGTCCGTGTCAGAGACATAGAGCATGTGCTGGCCGTCGAAGGCCACATCGGTCAACCCGCTGGTCGCCTCGCCGGCCGGGTCGGCCGCGATGGAAATGGCGACGAGGGGGCGACCGCTCTCGACGTCGAAACCCCGCAAGGTGTCGATGTCCACCACGTAGAGGACGTTCCCGACGATGGCCATGCCTTTCGGCGCATGGAGCACCGTCTGGCCTCGACCACCGCGAATGAACTCCAACTCGATGAGCTTCCCTTCCTTGTCGAGCTTCGTGATGAAGCCGTTGTTGTCCTTCTCGGTTGGCTCGCCGTTGACGTTGGTGATGAAATAGATCTGCCCGGAGGGCGTGGCGAGAAAGCTCTGCGGACTCTTGAGGTTCTTGATTTGAAGCGCGTGCGCGCCGGAGATGCCTAGAGCGGAGACGAGAAACGCGGCCGCGGCGGCGGCGAGGATGCGTCGGGGCAAGGCCCGTCGCCCTGAGGGTCCGTCGATGGTCGCGCGCAGGCGGAGTGGTCGCATGGGGTGCCTTCCTGTCCCTTGCACCGCGCGTATCGGCTCGCGTCTTCGCCGCGCAAGGTCGTGCATCCTAATGGACGCTTCAAAAGGCTGTCAAGGAAGTCTGCAATTGACTTGATCTCGAAGCCCTTGTTATCGTGTCCCGACCCATTGACGTGTCGCTCCATGAGGAAGACGCGATGCCTGCACAGCTTATCGACGGCAAAGCTCTCGCCTTGAGCATTCGTGAACGGATCGGCAAGGACGTGGTCGATCTTCACGCGCGGTCCGGCCTCCGGCCGGGCCTGGCGACGTTTCTCGTGGGGGAAGACCCCGCCTCGGCAGTCTACGTCAGGAACAAGCAGAAGGCCTGCGACGCGGCCGGCATCGTGGTCGACGATCACAAGCTTCCGGCCACCACCTCCCAGGACGAGCTCCTTGCACTGATCCACCGGGCCAACGAGGACCCCAGGATCCACGGGATCCTCGTTCAACTTCCGCTGCCCAAGCAGATCGACAGCGCTGCGATCCTGCAGGCCGTCTCTCCGCGGAAGGACGCCGATGGGTTCCATCCATTCAACATGGGGCAGCTCGTCCAGGGTCAGCCGACCTTCGTGCCCTGCACACCCCACGGCGTGATCAAGATGATCGAGTCCACCGGGGTGCCGATCGAGGGCAAACGCGCTGTGATTGTCGGGCGGAGCAACATCGTCGGTAAGCCGGCCGCCCTCCTGCTCATGCATCGGAACGCAACGGTCACGGTGTGCCATTCCCGCACGCGCGACCTCGCGGAGGTCTGCCGGAGCGCCGAGATTCTCGTCGTGGCGATCGGCCGACCCAAGTTCGTCACCGGTGAGATGGTCGGGCCGGGCGCCGTGGTCATCGACGTCGGCGTCAACCGACTGCAAGACGGCACCCTCACGGGCGATGTCGACTTCGGGCCGGCTCGCGAAAGGGCGGCGTGGATCTCCCCCGTCCCCGGCGGGGTGGGCCCGATGACGATCGCCATGCTGCTCGACAACACGTTGGAGTCGGCCAAACGTGTCGCGGCGGAGGGCGGATCGTCCCAAGGCTGACCCAGAGTGCATCAGGATCGAGCCCGCAGGGAGCCGCGTTGAGTCAAACAGGATTGGGACGCCTGGGCGAGGCGCTGGACAACGGCCGGTTTGCCGTCACGGTCGAGTTCAACCCACCGAAGGGGACAAACGTCTCCCCCCTGCTGGATCATGCCAAGGGGCTCCTCGGACTGGTCCACGGGGTGAATGTCACCGACAACACGGCGGCCGTCATGCGGGCCAGCTCGACCGCAATCTGCCGCCTGCTCTATGAGATGGGACACGACCCCGTCCTGCAGGTCACGTGTCGGGATCGCAACCGTCTCGGGATCCAGTCGGACCTCCTCGGTGCGCACCTCCTTGGGGTGCGAAACGTGCTCTGCCTGACCGGAGACCACCCGACGGTCGGTGACCACAAGGACGCCAAGCCGGTGTATGATCTGGATGCCGTCCAGGTCATGCGGGTCATCAAGGGCATGAATCAGGGGCGCGACCTGAGCGGGCACGCCCTCGATGGAGCCACGGCCTTTCGAATCGGGGGGGCGGTGACCCCAGAGGCGGATCCCTCGGGCACGATGCTGGCCAGGTTCGAGACGAAGGTGAATGCGGGAGCGCAGTTTTTCCAGACGCAGGCCATTTACGACCCCGCGGGTTTCGCGACGTTCAGTCAGTCGATCAGGAAATACAAGGTGAAGGTACTGGCGGGCATCCTCTTGCTTCGCAGTGTGAAAATGGCCGAGTATTTGAATGCCAATATCCCCGGCGTGTCCGTGCCAAGCGACATGATCGCCGAGCTGAAGGCGGCCGGTGAGAAGCATGCGTTGGATGCCGGGATCGACATCGCGGTCCGGGCGATCAAGGCGGTGCGACCGCACGCCGCCGGTGTTCACATCATGGCGATCAAAGCGATGGATCGTATCCCCGAGATCCTCGCCAAGGCGGAGTTGGGATCATGAACATTCCTGACTTTCAAAAATCCAAGCACAGCGGCAAGAAACTGATCTTGGTCACGGCCTATGACGCGCTGTTCACCCGTATCGTCGAGGAGTCGGGCATCGAGGCCATTCTTGTCGGCGATTCGCTGGGCATGGTCGTTCAGGGGAAGAAAGACACCCTGTCGGTGACCATGGAGGACATGCTCTACCATACGCGGCTGGTGGCCGGCGCCGCGCGCCGCGCGCTGGTGATCGGCGACATGCCGTTCCTGTCCTACCAGGTCAGCGTGGAAGAGGCGGTCCGCAACGCCGGACGATTCATGCAGGCCGGGGCGGCCGCCGTGAAGGTCGAGGGTGGGCAGGCCGTGCTTGATCGCGTCGAGGCCATGACCCGGTTCGGGATGCCCGTGATGGGTCATCTCGGGATGACGCCCCAATCCGTCCACCGCTACGGCGGGTACAAGGTCCAGGGTCGGGACGAGCAGGCGGCCCGTGCCGTGATCGAGGATGCCAGGGCCCTTGAGTCAGCCGGTGCTTTTGCGATCGTGCTCGAGGCCATCCCGACAGGCCTGGCGAAGCGGGTGACCGAGACGGTGACCATCCCGACGATCGGCATCGGTGCCGGGCCTGGCTGCGACGGCCAGATCCTCGTGTTGCACGACCTCCTCGGCTTGTTCGACGAGTTCGTCCCGAAGTTCGTGAAACCCTACGCCCACCTCAAGGCTGACGCCCTCCAGGCTTTGCGTCGCTACCGGGAGGAAGTGGAAAACGGCAAGTTCCCGGGCGCGGACGAGAGCTACTAGCGCCGGACCTTCGATTGGCCCGTAAGTCATGGATTTAATGAGATATTGTTCGACTGCTTCCGCCAACCAGCTTTTTCTTCATCGGCTATACTTCTCCTAGACAGGCCGCCGGAGGGGCCCGCGACCTAGCCGTCGTGGTCTCAAGAACCCTACCTCCTCAGCCGATTAACCAATCGAACGGTCTCAGAAACACGATCCCGTACCCTCCCCTCGCGGATACCGGACGGAGACACATATGTGCGCGGATGGGGCGGGGCCGCCGCGATGATCGTCGTAAGGGGGCGTGAATGGCGAAGATAGACGAGCTCTTCAAAGTTATGTTCGATCATGGCGCGTCTGATCTGCACCTGGTGTCAGGGCAGCAGCCTGTCCTGCGTCTCCACGGCGCACTGCAGCGCATGGATGGCTACGGTGTGTTGGAGCCCGATTTCCTTCGCGAACTGCTCTACGAAATCACGCCCCCCGAAAAGATGCAGGTGTTCGAGCAGACGGGTGACATCGACTTCGGATACGAGATCGAAGGGTTGGCACGCTTCAGGGCGAATTTTTTCAATCAAAAATACGGCTGCGCCGCCGTCTTTCGACAGATTCCCA
>JBFGRM010000173.1:0-5426 GCA_041563675.1 Nitrospiraceae bacterium
CGCCGTCGCGCAGGCGGATGCCGATCACGCCCTGGGTGGCGCGGCCGGTGTCGCGCGCCTGCTCCTCCTCGAAGCGGATCGCCTGGCCGTCGTGGGTGGCCAGCACGATGTCGGCTTCGCCGTCGGTGATTTCCGCGCCGATGAGCTTATCGCCCTTGTCCAGGGTCAAGGCGATGATGCCTCCTTGCCGGGGATTGCTGAAGGCCGAGAGCTCGGTCTTTTTGATCACGCCCTGGCGGGTGGCCATGACGACGAATCGATCCTCACGAAACTCCTTCACCGGGAGGACGGCCGTCACCCGTTCTTCATGCCCGAGCATTAACAGATTGACCAGCGCCTTGCCCTTGGCGGCCCGCCCGGCTTCGGGGATCTCGTGGACCTTGAGCCACGCCACCTTGCCTGCGTCGGTGAAGAACAGCAGGTAGTCGTGGGTGGAGGCGGTGAAGAGCGACTCGACGAAGTCCTCTTCCTTGATGCCCATGCCGATCTTGCCTTTGCCGCCCCGCCGCTGGGCCCGGTAGAGGGAGACCGGGTTCCGTTTGATATACCCGGCGTGGGAGATCGTCACCACCACCTCTTCCACTGCAATGAGGTCCTCGATCCCGATCTCCGCCTCTTCCGGTACGATCTTCGTCCGCCGGTCGTCCTTGTATTCCTCCTGGATGGCCAGGAGCTCGTCCTTGATGATCTTGCGGACCAGCGCCTCGCTGCCGAGCACCGACCGGAGATACTCCATTTTCTTCAACGTGTCCTGATATTCAGTGACCAGCTTCTCCCGCTCGAGCTGGGTCAGGCGCTGGAGGCGCATGTCCAGAATGGCGTTGGCCTGGATCTCGGTGAGCTGGAACCGCTGGACGAGCCCGGTCCTCGCCTCCTCCGGGGACTGGGCCCGGCGGATGAGCGTGATCACCGCGTCGAGGTTGTCGAGGGCAATCTTCAGCCCCTCCAGAACATGCGCTCGCTCCTCGGCCTTGCGGAGCTCGAAGGCGGTGCGGCGCACCACCACTTCCCGCCGGTGCTCGATGAACGCCGAGAGGATCTGCTTCAGGTTCAGGACCTCGGGGCGGTTGTTCACCAGGGCCAGCATGATCACGCCGAAGGTGGTCTGGAGCTGGGTGTGCTTGTACAGCTGGTTGAGCATGACCAGGGGAATCTCGCCCTTCTTCAGCTCGATGACGACCCGGACGCCCTCGCGGTCCGATTCGTCCCGGAGGTCCGAAATGCCTTCGATCCGCCGCTCTTGAATCAGCTCGGCGATCTTCTCGATGAGCTTAGCCTTGTTGACCTGGAAGGGAATTTCGGTGACGACCAGCCGGTCCCGGTCGGTCCGCTCATCCGTCTCCACCCCGACCTTGGCCCGCAGGGTCAGGAGCCCGCGCCCGGTTTCGTACGCGTCCTTGACCCCCTTGGTGCCGTAGATGAATCCGGCCGTGGGGAAATCGGGGCCGGGAATTTTCGCCATGAGCTGCCTGATGGTCGTGTCGGGGTTGTCGATGAGGAGGGTCAGGCCCTCGATGACCTCGGCCAGGTTGTGGGTCGGGATGTTGGTGGCGTAGCCGACCGCGATGCCGCCTGCCCCGTTGATGAGAAGGTTCGGCACCTTGGCGGGGAGCACCACCGGCTCCTCGCGCGACTCGTCGTAATTGGGAACGAAATCGACGGTTTCCTTGTCGATGTCCGCCAGCATCTCCTCGGCGAGCTTCGTGAGGCGCGCCTCGGTGTATCGCATGGCGGCCGGCGGATCGCCGTCCACCGAGCCGTAGTTTCCCTGCCCGTCCACCAGCGGAGAGCGCATGTTGAAGTCCTGCGCCATCCGTACGAGGGTGTCGTAGATGGCCGTGTCGCCGTGGGGATGGTAGTTCCCCATGATTTCGCCGACGATCTTGGCCGATTTCCGGTAGGCCCGGTTGGAGGCCAGGCCCATTTCGTTCATGCCGTAGAGAATGCGCCGATGGACCGGCTTCAGCCCGTCGCGCACGTCGGGCAGGGCGCGGCCCACGATCACGCTCATCGCATAGTCGAGATAGGACGAGCGCATCTCGTCTTCGATGGCGATCTGGATCATGCGTTCATCGACAGGCATGTCTTTCCCTTCGGTCAAACGCTGAGTGCTGAGCGCTGAGCGCTGGGTGTCGGAGATTCCTGCAGCCCTCGTTCATCATTCAGCGTTCCGCGTTCAGCGTTGCCTCTTACACGTCCAGGTTTCTGACCTCTCGGGCGTGCTGCTGGATGAAGTCCCGCCGGGGTCCCACCTCGTCCCCCATGAGGATAGAAAAGATTTCATCCACTCCGGTCAGGTCCTCGAGCTTGACCTGCATCAGCACCCGGGTTTCCGGGTTCATGGTGGTCTCCCAGAGCTGGCCGGGGTTCATCTCCCCCAGCCCCTTGTACCGCTGGATGGTGAGGCTCTTCTTCCCGACTTCCAAAATGGCCTGGACCAGCTCCGCGGTGCCGGCATAGTCCTTCTGGGCCTCCTCCGCCTTGAGCTTGTAAGGCGGCGGGCCCAGACCGATGGCCGACGGGGCCAGCTTTTGCATTTCCCGGAAATCGGCCGATGCGACGAGCTCGTGGTTGACTTCCAGGCTGTGAGTCAGGCCGTTCGCCTGGACCCGGCACAGCACCTTGTTGGATTGATGCTCCTCATCGTCGACGATCTCCAGCGTGATGTCCCCCTTGGGATAGAGCCCGGTGAGGGTCTTCTTCGCGCTCGCCACGGCTTTCTTGAGGGCCGCGGCGTTCTTCAGGAGGTCCCGGTCCATCCCGGGCTCGTCCACGAACGCCCGGAGGATGCCGGTCTCATGCTGCTTTTTCCGGAACAAGTCGACGAGCCCCTCGAATGCGATCAGCTTCTTGAGGATGGGGAGTAGGCGCCGGCCTGTGACGTACCCGCCGGCGTTGTCCACATAGAGCTCGACCTCGTCGACCGCCAGATCGGCCAGATATTCGTTCAGGACCCCTTCGTCCTTGAGGTATTTTTCCGTCTTGCCTTTCTTCACGCGGAAGAGCGGCGGCTGCGCGATGTAGATGTAGCCGTGTTCGATCAGCTCCGTCATCTGCCGGTAGAAGAAGGTCAGCAGCAGGGTCCGGATGTGGCTCCCGTCCACGTCGGCGTCGGTCATCAGGATGATCTTGTGGTACCGGGCCTTGGCGATGTCGAAGGCTTCCTTGTCTTCCTTTTCCTCCTTGCCCTTGTCCGAATCCTCCCGTTTGCGCCCGATCCCGGTCCCGACGGCCATGATCAGGGTCCGGATCTCCTCGCTGGATAGCATCTTGTCGAACCGGGCCTTTTCCACGTTGAGGATCTTGCCCTTCAACGGCAGGATCGCCTGGTTGCGGCGGTCCCGGCCCTGCTTGGCGGAGCCGCCGGCCGAGTCGCCCTCCACGATGAACAGCTCGCTGTGCGCCGGGTCTTTCTCGGAACAGTCGGCCAGCTTGCCGGGCAGGGAGCTCCCGTCGAGCGCGCTCTTCCGGCGAATCAGGTCCTTGGCCTTGCGGGCCGCCTCGCGGGCCCGGGCGGCGTCCACCGCCTTGGCGATGACCCGGCGGGCGACGGTCGGGTTTTCCTCGAAATAGGATCCCAGGGCGTCGTTGACGGCCACCTCGACCAGCCCCTTCACCTCGCTGTTGCCGAGCTTGGCTTTGGTCTGGCCTTCGAACTGGGGATTCCGCAGCTTGACGCTGACGACCGCGGTAAGCCCTTCACGCACGTCGTCGCCGGTCAGGGACTCGAGCTCTTTTTTCAGCAGGTCGTTGGCGCTCGCGTAGTTGTTGATGGTCCGGGTCAGTGCCGCCTTGAAGCCGATGAGGTGGGTACCACCCTCCCGCGTGTTGATGTTGTTCGCGAACGAATAGATGTTCTCCGCGTACCCGTCGTTGTACTGGAGCGCTACCTCCAGGATCATGTCGCTTTTTTCGACCGACACGAAGATGGGCTTGTGGAGCGGGGTCTTGGCTTCGTTGAGATGCTCGACGAAGGAGACGATCCCGCCCTTGTAACAGAAGACCTGTTCTTTCCCTTCGTCTTCCTTCTTGAGGGTGATTTCCAGGCCCTTGTTGAGGAAGGCCAGCTCGCGGAGCCGCTGCGCGAGCACGTCGAAGCTGAAGTCCAGGGACTCGAAGATCTGGCTGTCCGGCTTGAAGGTGATCTTCGTCCCGCGCTTCTTCGTCTTGCCGGTGACCTTGAGGGAGGCGGTCGGCTTGCCCCGCTCGTACCCCTGCTCGAAGACCTGCCCGTCCTGCCAGATCTCCAGCTCCAGCCATTCGGACAGCGCGTTGACCACCGAAATCCCCACGCCGTGCAACCCGCCGGACACCGTATAGGCGCCCTGCTCGAACTTGCCGCCGGCGTGGAGCATGGTCAAGGCGACCTCGGCCGCGGACTTCTTCTGGGTGGAGTGCATGCCGGTCGGGATCCCGCGCCCGTTGTCCACGACGATCACGCTGCCGTCGATCTGAATCGTGACTTCGATCGTGTTCCCGAACCCCGCCATGTGCTCGTCCACGCTGTTGTCCACCACCTCATACACCAGGTGGTGGAGCCCGTCCGGGCCCGTGCTCCCGATGTACATGGCCGGCCGCTTTCGGACCGCGTCGAGGCCCTCCAGCACGCGGATTTGATCCGGGCTGTATCCCTCTCGGGTCTGGTCCCCCTCAGGTGTCCCTAAGTGTTGGTCTTCGGTGGCCATCTCTCTCCTTGTCACACTTTGATGGGCATCACCACGCAGGTAAAGCGTGGGTTGTTCGGCTCCCGAATGAGACAGGGGCTCAGCGCGGTCTCCATCTGCAGGGAGACCGATTCGCCGTCCACTACCCCGAGCACGTCCAGCAGGTAGCGGGCGTTAAATCCGGTGGTCAGGCTGTCGCCCGCGTACTTGGCGGGCAGTTCCTCCGTGGCCTCGCCGAAGTCCGGATTGCTGGAAAAGAGGGTCACCCGACCGGAGGACAGGCTCATCTTCACGGCGTTGGTCTTATCCCGGGAGAGCACCGCCACGCGGCGCAACGCGCCCTCCAGCTCCCCGCGGTCCAGCGTGACTTTCCGGTCCTGGTCTTTCGGGATCACCTGCTGGTAGTTGGGATAGTTCCCTTCCATGAGGCGGGAGGTCAGCAGCAGCCCGCTCTTGCGGAAGATCATCACGTTTTTGGTGAACCCGATAAACGGCTCCCCGTCACCTTCCTCGAGGAGCCGGCGCATCTCGTGCGCGGCTTTCTTGGGGATGATGGCCTTGACCTCCCGGGGCCCGTCCTTGCCGGGAGGCCCGCCCATCTCCTGCTCCGCCACCGCCAGGCGATGGCCGTCGGTGCCGACCAGGCGCAGGGTCGTCTTCTTCTCGGTGACGGTGAGGGTCACGAGCAGGCCGTTGAGGATGTACCGCGCGTCGTTGTCCCCGACCGCAAAGGCCGTCTTTCGGATCAAATCGACCAGGCCG
>JBFGRM010000174.1:0-5416 GCA_041563675.1 Nitrospiraceae bacterium
AGCCACGCGCAGAGGAAGACCGAAATCGTATGCAGTCCGTAGGTCGGGGAGAACGCGATGCCCACCCCCACGGCAAACGCCAGCGCCGTGCGCCGGGGTGACTCCCGGAGATGAAGAATTTGAACCAGGTGCTGGCGGAGCTTGGTCATCACAGGGTGGCGGCGGTTCCCCTTTAGCCGCCTGCCGAAAAGTGTTGAAAGCTGGACGGGGTCAGCTTGCGGAGTCGGCCGGAAGCGAGCCTGAGTTGGATCCCGAAACGTCGGGGGCGAATGGTGCCGATGCGGGTCATCCTTATCCTCGCCCGCCTCGCGAGCCGCTCGAGCCGTCGACGCTTGCCTGGAGAGACCGTCACGAGCAGCTCATAGTCCTCCCCCCCTGCCAAGGCAAGCGTGGCCGGGTCCTTTCGCATGCGACCGGCGAACCAGCGGCAGGCGGCGGACAGGGGGAGCGATGCGGCCTCGATTTCGGCGCCCACCCGGCTCTGCTCGCAGAGATGGCGGAGGTCGCCCGATAATCCGTCGGAGAGATCGATCGCGGCGGTGGCCAAGCGGTGTCGAATGAGCCATTGGCCTTCTCGGATACGGGCTGTCGGACGCATGTGACGCCGGACCAAGAAACGGGCATGCTTCCGACCGGCGCCGCCGAGCAGTCGCTGGCGCGACGAAGACTGGAGCACGCGCAGGCCGGCGCACGAGTCGCCGACCGTGCCCGTCACGTAGATGTCGTCGCCGACGGAGGCGCGGTCCCTGGTCAGAATCCGGCCGCCCGCCGTGGTCCCGGTGACGGTCACGGAGAGGAAAAGGTGGCGCGGCGAGGCGGACGTGTCACCCCCGAGGAGCTGCACACCGTAATGGCGACAGGCCTCGAGCAGACCGGCGTACAGCGCGTCCATCTGCCTCACGGGGGTCGAGGGGGGCGCCGCGACGGCGGTCAGGGCGAATTGAGGGGCGCCACCCATGGCGGCAATGTCGCTGAAATTGGAGACGGCCGCTTTGTACCCCACGTCCTCCAGACGCGCGGTGGAACGGCTGAAGTGGATATTCTCGATGAGCAGATCCACAGTAAGCAGCAGCACGTGTTGGGACCCCAGGGAGACGACCGCGGCATCGTCACCAATGCTTCGGATGACCGGTGGCCGGGATCGGCCGACCCGCCGCACGATGCGCTCGATCAATCCAAATTCACCAAGGTTCCGCAGCAACACGGAGGATGCTCGGCGAGGCATGTCACGAAGACGGGCGGTTGGACAACGGAATGGACGGGGAAACCGGGCGCGGACGGTTCGGGCGCGGTACTCTCGGCTCGATGCTTGGCCGCTGGCGCTTGGACGGACGACGTTTTCGAGGCGACTCGGGGATGGACTTCCGTGCGGCGGTGCTCCGCCGCAGGCCGGCCCTGACCACCTCATCCATCGTATCGACGAAGATCAGGTGGGTGCCCCGCAGAAGGTGCTTCGGGATTTCATCGAGATCCTTTTTGTTCCGCTTGGGAAGAATCACTGTGGTCACTTTGGCTCGCTTGGCAGCGAGGATTTTTTCCTTGAGACCGCCGATCGGCAGCACGCGACCCCGCAAGGTGATTTCACCCGTCATAGCGACTTCGTGCTTGACCGGCATATTACAGAGTGCGGAGGCGATCGCCGTCGCCATGGTAATGCCTGCCGAAGGTCCATCTTTGGGAATGGCCCCGGCGGGCACGTGGATATGGAGGTCCGTCTTGGCGAACACATCGGGGTTGATGCCAAGAAACCGCTCCCGCGAGCGAACGTAGCTGAGCGCGGCTTGGGCGGACTCTTTCATGACATCGCCCAGGTGACCTGTCAGCGTCAGATTCCCCTTGCCCTTTACCGCCGTGGCCTCGATGTAGAGAATCTCCCCTCCGCTTTCGGTCCAAGCGAGCCCCGTCGCGACTCCGACCTGGTCCTTTTCCTGCTCAGCCTCTGGCACGTGTTTGGGAACGCCGAGGTACTTGTGCAGCGTGGGGGGCGTGATCGCGTAGCATCGCACTTTGCCTTCCGCCACCTTCTTGGCGACCTTTCGCATCACGTTGGCGATCTCGCGCTCCAGGTTCCGCACGCCTGCCTCTCGCGTGTAGTGCGACACGATCTGCCGCA
Organism: Nitrospiraceae bacterium; assembly: GCA_041563675.1. Classification (GTDB taxonomy): domain Bacteria; phylum Nitrospirota; class Nitrospiria; order Nitrospirales; family Nitrospiraceae; genus JBFGRM01. Next base: position 2,114 of record JBFGRM010000174.1, read on the forward strand.
GCGCCGGTTCGTTGATGCGGATGTGCTTGTCGGTGATCCCGTGCTCCTTGAGCTGACGTGGGACAAGGTAGCGCTGGGCGATGCCGAGCTTTTCCTCTTCCGTGTAGCCGGGGATTTCGATAATCTCCATCCGGTCGCGCAATGCCGGGAGGATGCTGTCCATCAGATTGGCCGTCGTGATGAACATGACGTCGCTGAGGTCGAGCGGGACCCCCAGGTAGTGATCCGTGAAGGCATTGTTCTGCTCGGGGTCCAGGACCTCCAGCAGGGCGGCGGACGGATCGCCCCGGAAATCCATGCCGATCTTATCCACCTCGTCCAGCATGAAGACGGGGTTGTTGGTCCCGGCCTGTTTGATCCCTTGAACAATGCGCCCGGGCAAAGCACCGACATAGGTGCGACGGTGCCCGCGGATCTCCGCTTCGTCCCGCACGCCGCCCAGGCTGATGCGCACGAACTCACGACCCAGGGCGCGCGCGATAGATTTTCCCAATGAGGTCTTGCCCACTCCGGGAGGTCCCACGAAGCACAGAATGGGCCCCTTCATCTTTTCCTTCAGTTTCCTGACCGCGAGATACTCCAGAATCCGTTCCTTGACCTTTTCCAGATCGTAATGGTCCTCGTTCAGCACCTTGGCGGCGGGTTTGATCTCCAAGTTGTCCTTGGATTTCTTGCTCCAGGGGAGCTCCACCATCCATTCGAGGTAGGTGCGCACCGTGGCGGATTCGGCCGTGTCCGGATGCATCTTCTCGAGCCGTTTGAGTTGCTTTTCCGCTTCCTTGAGCACCTTCTCCGGCATCTTGGCGTCTTTGACGCGTTTCCGAAACTCCGCGATTTCCTCGGCCCGTTCATCCAGCTCTCCCAGCTCCTTCTGGATCGCTTTCAGTTGCTCCCGAAGGAAATACTCCCGCTGTGTCTTGTCCATTTCGCCCTTGGCCTGCGCCTGGATCTTCTGCTGCATGGACAAAACCTCGATCTCCTTGGACAGGATCTCGCTGACACGCTTGAGCCTCGTGATCGGATCGATGATCTCCAGAACCTCCTGGGTCAACTCCACCTTCAACCCGAGGTTGGAGACCACCATGTCGGCCAGCCGGCCGGGATCTTCGAGGTTTTCGATCACGACCATGACGTCCGGCATCAGCACCTTTCCGAGGCTCACGATGCGTTCGATTTGCTCCTTGATCGAGCGCATCACGGCTTCGGTTTCGAGCGGCGGCACGGACGGCTTTGATTCCAGGATCTTGTTGATCCGGACAGAATAATAGGGATCGCTTTGAATGTACTGCTCGATCTTTGCTTTCGCGACGCCTTGCACCAGGATTTTGATCCGCTCGTCCGGCAGCTTGAGCATTCGCATGATGATCCCGACGGTGCCGACCGTGTGGATATCTTCCGGCGTCGGGTTCTCCACATCGAGCGCTTTCTGAGTCGTGAGGAAGATCATGCGATTGCCGGCCAGGGCGGCCTCGATCGCCTTGATGGACATCTCGCGCCCAACGAACAGCGGGAGGACCATGTAGGGAAACACCACGATATCCCGTACCGGCAGCAGGGGCAGTTGGTCGGGGATCTCGACGTCTTGGTTTTGCGGGGCGTCGTGCTCGATTTCTTCAGACACGGTAATGCAGACCTCCTGAGAGTACCCTCACTATACCCGATATGGGCGATTCGGTCAGCAGGAACCGAAAGTTAGGTCGGCCGTCGCGACGGCTTGCTGTCAACGACGGGGCGGCCCCGCCATCCGCCCTCGGATCCGGAGAAGGTGGCGGGCGAATCGAGGGCCGAGCGCGGGATTTTTGAGCGCAAGGTCGACCGTTGCTTTCAAGAAGCCCAGCTTGTCTCCGGCATCGTACCGGGCTCCCTCTATTTCCCGGGCCAGCAACGGCGCTCTCTTCTTAAGCAGCCGCAGACCGTCGGTGAGCTGCAACTCACCGTTCTTTCCGGGTGGCGTGCGCTTAAGCGCGGGGAAGATTTCCGGTGACAGAATATAGCGCCCGATGACCGCATAGTTCGAGGGGGCGTCCTCGGGATCGGGCTTTTCCACCAGGTCCAGGACCTTGAACACGCCGGGCCTGATGCGTTGCGGATCGATGATCCCGTAGGCTTTGACCTCCTGCCGGCGGACTTTCTGTACTCCAATCACGGCGCCGATACCCGGCTCGTACACTTCCGCCAACTGCGCCAGCCCCGGAACCTGGGCGTCGATGACCTCGTCCCCGAGCAGGACCGCAAAGGGCTCGTCCCCGATGAGAGGCTGGGCGCAGAGGACCGCGTGTCCAAGGCCCAACGGCTCCGCCTGCCGCACGTAGCAAAAGTTCGCAAGCTCGGAAATGCGGCGTAGCTCCTTCACAAGCTGCTGTTTCCCTTCGCCTTTCAGCGATTCCTCCAACTCCACACTCCGGTCGAAGTGGTCTTCGATCGCGCGCTTCCCTCTGCCTGTGACCACGATGACATCCTTGATCCCAGCAGCGACGGCCTCCTCCACGGCATACTGGATCAACGGCTTGTCGACCAGCGGAAGCATTTCCTTGGGAGAAGCCTTTGTCGCGGGCAGGAACCGAGTGCCGAGACCGGCGGCGGGAATGACCGCTTTACGGAGTGCGGGCAGCATCGAGCAACGCATACTATGTGATGGGGTTCCGCAAAGTCAAGAATACTACGGAATGAGCACCGATGATGCGCGCAGCGGCCCCGCGGGGCGAATTTTCTTTACATTTCCCGAGGCGATGCATATAATTCACAAGTTTTTCAACGCCTTAAATTCGTCGTGGCTGAACGCGGAAGCCGTCGTGGACGGATGGTGGACGGTGGCTCCGCTGTCGGAACTCCTTATACTCGTCCTTATTCGTCCAACGTGATGACCGCGTACCATCACTCGGTGAGCGCCCTTCACCGGGTCCTCTTCGCCACCATCAAGCGTGTCAGGGGCGTTGCTCCAGGGAGATTCCGGCAAAGCGACCAGGTTGACCCGTGGCCGGGCACAGTCGCGTGATGCGTCAGGTCTGGCTGACACTGGTGACTGTGTGGATCGTGTCGCTTCTCCCTCCCGTCGCGATCGCGCAGGATCCCCCGCCCCCCGTGAAGGCGATCGACGTGCGGGGCAACAAGCGCATCGACGAAAGCACCATCAGGAGCCGGCTCACGCTGGCGGTCAACGATCCTGTGTCTCCCGAAGCCCTGAGAGATCAGATCCGTCTCCTTTACGATATGGGATTTTTCGAAGACGTACAGGTGGAAACCGAGCCGGTTCTCGGCGGCGTCGCGGTCATCGTCTCGGTGCGCGAAAAACCCTTCATCACC
>JBFGRM010000175.1:0-5369 GCA_041563675.1 Nitrospiraceae bacterium
AGCTCGGGCTGGGCGTGAACGCGGGCCACGGGTTGAACTACCGGAACGTGCGGCGGCTCACGCAGATCCCCGAGATCGTCGAGTACAACATCGGACATAGTATCGTCGCCAGGGCGGTGCTGGTCGGTCTCGAACGGGCAGTACGCGAAATGAAAGAACTGGTCGCTTAAAGAAGGGGGGCGCGGGGCACGGGGCCCGTGGCGAGTGGGAAACCAGAACGGCGGCTAGAGGGCACAACGCTCGAGTTGCTAATGATGGGCATTGTTCTGACCACTCGCCTCTAGCCGCTTGCCACGAGCCCATTTTGTTATCATGAGAATTGTCGGCATCGGTCTGGATTTGGTGAACATTCCCCGCATGCGCGCGATGACCGAGCGCTGGCAGGACCGCTTTCTGACCCGCCTGTTCACGGAACAAGAACGTGCGTATTGCCTGAAGAAAGCGTCGCCTTACGCGTCCCTCGCGGGGCGCTTCGCGGCCAAGGAGGCCGTGCTGAAAGCGCTGGGGACCGGATGGGCCAACGGTATCCGGTGGACCGAGATCCAGGTCCTCAACGATCGCGGCGGACGCCCTGTCGCCACGGCGGATGGCCGCGTCGGGAGTCTGCTGCGCGATGCCGGCGTCACGAACATTCAACTCAGCCTGTCCCATGATACGGATTACGCCGTCGCCGAGGCGATCCTCGTAGCCGACCGCTGAGTGGCAACTCCGGCGGCCGCTCCGTCCGGATCCATACGTAGCCTTCCCGAACGGCTGCGGTCCAAGTCCGCCTCGCTCACCACGGTCCTCTATTTGCTATGCGTCTCGTTACCACAGCCCACATGCAGGAACTCGACCGCCGCACCATCGAAGAGGAAGGTGTGCCGGGTCTCACCCTGATGGAGCGGGCGGGCAGCGGCGTCGTTGACGCCATGGAGCGCCGGTTCGGCCCGATGAAGGGCAAGCGGGTGACGATCCTCTGCGGGAAGGGGAACAACGGCGGCGACGGGTTTGTGGTTGGCCGGCTCCTCATCCGCAAAGGTGCCCGTGCCCGGGTGGTGCTGATGGCCCGGCCGGCGGACCTGCGCGGGGACGCCAAGACCAACCACGGACGATTCCTCAAGGCTGCGGGCAAGACCGCCCTGGTGACGCTTCCCGATCGTGAACACCTCGAGCGTCTGCTCGACGCGAGCGACCTCGTCGTCGACGCGCTCTTGGGCACGGGACTGTCCTCACCGGTGACGGATCCGTACCGCGGAGCCGTCCAGGCCATCAATCGATGTGGACGACCGGTGGTCGCGACCGACCTGCCATCGGGACTGCACGGTGACACGGGTGACGTGCTCGGCGAAGCGGTCCGCGCCGCCATGACCGTGACCTTCGGGCTGCCGAAGATCGGCCTCTACGTGGGGCGGGGGATCGACCTCGCGGGCGCGATCGAGATCGTCGACATCGGCATTCCCGACCGGTTCGTGCAACGCATCCCGGGTCGCCTGTCGTTGATGACCCTGCGCGACGCCAGGCGCAGCATGCCGGAACGGCTGCCGTCCAGCCACAAGGGCACCTTTGGACACGCGGGCATCATCGCCGGGTCGGTCGGTAAGACCGGTGCGGCGGCGCTGGCGGCCAGAGCCGCACTCCGAACCGGCGCGGGGCTCGTCACCGTCGCCACGCCGGCCGGCGTGAATCACGTCCTCGAAGGCAAGCTGCTGGAAGCCATGTCGGTGCCCATGCCGGAGACGGCGGAGCACACGCTGGCGCATGGCGCCTTGGACGATCTGCTGGCGTTCGTCAACGCACGCACGGCCGCTGCCGTCGGACCGGGCCTCAGCACGCAGAGCGAGACCGTCCGCCTCGTGCGCGAGTTGATTCCGAGGCTCACGAAGCCCTGTGTCGTGGATGCCGACGCCCTGAATGCCCTGGCGGCACAGGTCCCGGTCTTGACTCAGGCCAAAGCCCCGCTCATCCTCACGCCGCACCCGGGTGAGATGGCACGACTGGTGGAGGGGGCGACGTCCAGTACCATCAATCACGATCGAATCGGGCATGCCGCCCGGTTCGCAGGCGACCGCCACGTCGTCGTGGTCTTGAAGGGAGCACGGACGGTGGTGGCTCACCCCGATGGTCGCGTGGCGGTCTGCCCAACCGGCAACCCGGGCATGGCGACGGCGGGGTGCGGGGACGTGCTGACCGGGATGGTGGTGGGGTTCTTGGCGCAAGGCCTCTCCACTTGGGACGCGGCCTGCGCCGCGACGTTTTTTCACGGCCTCGCCGGAGACCTCGCCGCCGCCGAGGTGGGCCCCGCCGGCATGATTGCGGGCGACGTGCTCGATCAGATTCCCCATGCCCTCACGCAAGCGGAGTGAGGTCTCGGTCCGGCGGTCTCGGCCGCATCGCCGCAAGAGGTCCTCATCCCGTCGCCCGGGGGTCCGGAGCGCGACCCTCCGCACCCCGAAGACCCGGTGGGAGCTCAGGCTTCGATCCGCACGACACACCCACCGCATCGGGACATTTCTCGGGCGCTCGCTGCACGGTGGCGACGTCGTGGCTCTGTACGGGGACCTGGGAACCGGCAAGACGACGCTCGTGCGGGGCATTGCGGCCGGGCTGGAGATTCCGAGCGAACGCGTGTCGAGCCCCACGTTCGTCCTGATTCAGACGTACAAAGGTCGTCTTCCCCTTGCACATGCCGACTGCTATCGCCTCGATGACCCACGACAGCTGCGTGACCTGGAGCTCTCGGACTATTGGGACGGGCGGTGGGTCGTGGCCGTCGAGTGGGCCGAGAAAGCCGCCTCGGAGTTGCCGCAGGACCGGCTCGACGTCCGCCTCGCGCATCACAGCCCCTCGAAGCGAGATGCCGTCTTTATCGCCACGGGCCCCAGGGCCGCCCGATTGCTCACCCGGGCTTTCAACGCCCAGGCCGCTGCATCGGCCACGCCGACACGTCCGAGGGGCAGGCACAAGCGATGAAGGTGCTCTGGGCGCCATGGCGCATGGCCTATATCAAAGCCGCACACAAGCCGCGAGGCTGTATCTTCTGCGTGAAGCCCCGGCAGCGCCGCGACGCCGGCAACTATCTGCTGTACCGGGGCCGGCATGCTTTCGTCATCATGAATCTGTTTCCCTATAACAGCGGCCATCTGCTCGTCGCGCCCTATGCACACGTCGACAGCCTTGATAAACTGCCGGACGACGCGGCGCTGGACCTCCTGCGCTTGACCAACCTGTCCGTGCGTGTCCTTCGGAAGGAGCTTCGACCGGAGGGGTTCAACGTGGGCATCAACCTCGGACGCGTCGCCGGGGCTGGCATCGGCGCGCACGTCCACCTGCACATCGTGCCGCGATGGAACGGTGACACCAACTTCATGCCGTTGTTCGGCGAGACGCGAGTCATTCCCGAGCACCTCGACGCCACGTACCGCAAGCTGAGGAAGCGATTCGATGCCCAGGCCGCCCCGCGCGGCAAAAAACCCGGCGCCCACAAGCGCGGCGCCCGGCGGTCTTGACACTTGCTTTTCCCTCTCCCTTCACTGGAGGGAGAGGGCGAGGGTGAGGGTGGACAGCGAACATGGCCGTCCCTCCTTGCCCCCTCACCCCAACCCTCTCCCCGAAACGGGGGAGAGGGGGAATGAAGCGCGCACAGCTGTATGATTGAGACCGACCTCACTCCCTTGATGCGGCAGTACCGGGAGATCAAGCGCGCCTACCGGGACGCCATCCTGTTTTTCCGGGTCGGGGACTTCTACGAGATGTTTTACGAGGACGCGGAGGAGGCGTCCCGCATCCTCTCGATTGCGTTGACCTCCCGCGACAAGTCCCGTTCGGACCCGGTCCCCCTGTGCGGCGTGCCCTACCACGCCGCGACCGGCTACATCGCCAAGCTCCTGCAGGCGGGTCGCACCGTCGCGCTGTGCGAGCAAGTTGAGGACCCGAAGCTCGCGAAGGGCCTTGTTCGACGGGAAGTCGTCCGCCTCTACACGCCGGGCACCCTCACCGACAGCGAGCTGCTGGAAGCCAACGAATCCTGTTTCCTCGCCGCGGTCGCGGCAGCTCCCGGCACATCCGGCTCCGTCGGGGCCTCCGCGTCCTGGGGACTCGCGGTGCTGGACCTCTCGACCGGCGAGTTCTGGATCCTCGAGTTCACCGGTGACCGGGGACTGGCGGACCTGCGGGACGAGCTCGCCCGCGTCAGCCCGAAAGAGGTGCTCTACGCGCCCGAGCTGGAGGGCCGCCTGCAAGGCCTCTTGCCGGGACCGCGCGGCCCGCGCCTCTGCGCACAGGATCTCGCACGATTCGACCTCGAGCGTGCGTCCGGCCTTCTGCTCCAACATTTCCGTGTCGGATCCCTCGCGGCCTTCGGCTGCGAGGATCAGACCGCAGCCCTCGTGGCGGCAGGCGTCGTACTGCGCTACCTGCAGGAGACCCAACCGGCGGCGCGCCTCGATCACATTCGGAGGATGGAGGTGCGTCGCCCAGGGCAGCACATGCACCTGGACAGCGTCACCATCCGCAACCTCGAGCTCGTGACGTCCTTCCCCGCCGAGCACGAGCCCGGCGGACGCCGGCCTCCCACGCTGTTGTCGGTGCTGGACCGGACGGTGACCGTCATGGGGAGTCGTCTGCTCCGGGAATGGATCGTCCGCCCGCTGGTCGACCCGGATGCCATCCGGGGACGGCTCGACGCCGTGGGGGAGTTGCACGACCTCTATGAGCCCCGCGCGGCGCTGCGGACGGCCCTGCGGGCCGTGCAGGACATCATCCGATTGAGCAGCCGCATCTCCATCGGCAGCGCGACGCCTCGCGACCTCATTGCACTGAAACATTCTCTCGCGGCCATTCCGGGTCTGGCCACCATCGTGAGCAGGCTCCGCGCGCCGCTTTTCGTCGATCTGGCAGGCACATGGGACGACCTCCAGGACATTGTCCATGTCATCGACCGGGCGATCCTGCCCGAGCCGCCCGCGTCGATCCGAGACGGCGGCATCATCAGGGACGGCTACCATCCCCACCTGGACGAGCTGCGCTCCGCCTCCCGAGACGGCAAGGGGCGACTGGCCGAGCTGGAGGCCCAGGAGCGCGCGCGCACGGGGATCGAGTCCCTCAAGGTTCGATTCAATCAGGTCTTCGGCTACTACATCGAGGTGACGAAGGCGAACCTGGGCCGCGTCCCGGCGGATTACGTGAGGAAACAGACGCTCGCCAACGCCGAGCGTTTCACCACGGCTGAGCTCAAGCAACTGGAGGATCTGGTCACAGGGGCGGAGCAAAAGCTCAACAAGCTCGAGCAGGAGCTGTTCGAGCAGGTGCGGAGCGAGGTCGCGGAAGCGTCTGCGCGCGTTCACGTCATGGGCGTGACGCTGGCAACGGTGGACGTCCTGGCCACCCTG
>JBFGRM010000176.1:0-5365 GCA_041563675.1 Nitrospiraceae bacterium
ACGGGCTCCAGGTCGATCTCGAGCCTTCCCACCCGAAGATGGGAATTCTGGTCAAAGAGGCAAGCGAGCGAGCACAGGAGCTCCTGGCGAACAAGCGCTGATCGGTCCGAGCAACCGCATCAGCGCAGGGCCCCGCGCCGCACATGGAGGCAGTCGGGAGTGAAACCATATTCTCGGATCAGGGCTAGGTCCGCGTTTGGATGCCGAACCTTGGCGGTGAAACCCCCTCGCTCTTGCAGGTCGGGCAGCGGCTCGGCGTCGTGAGCTTCGTCCTTCCGCGAAACACGTACCCGCATCCGACACAGCTCGCCGGATCAATGACGAATCGCTTCGTCCGATCCCGCGCCACCGTCTTGACCACATGAGTCAGGTGCTCCTCCACCTCGCGCTCTCGAATTCTCAGCATTGCAGCAAGCTGATGCGCCGTGCAAAGAGTCCCTCGAATCGCCTCGGCGATCTGCTGCCGAACCGTTTGTCTTTGCTCAGGCACTCGCGCCTCAGATAATGGATGATGTGAGCGTCCCCTTCACCCTCCCCTCTCCCACCAGGGGAGAGGGAACGAGAGACCTGGTTCAGCGTCGTGCTAGTGCTCGATGAGACCCACCGCATAGGCGAAGACGATGACCATCGCGACGGGGGCAACGTAGCGGATGAGGCTATGCCAGACGGTGAACCCACGGCAGCCCTCGAGCCGCAGCTCGGCCGCGCTCATCTCGCGGGCCATGAGCCAGCCGGCAAAGACGGCCATGAAGAGCCCGCCGAGGGGCAGCATGATGTTGGAGGTCAGGTGATCGAGGAGATCGAAGAAGGTCTTCCCGAAGAGCGTGTAGTGGGCCCAGATGTTGAACGAAAACACCGTGCCCATCCCCAGCGCCCATGTGCCGACCCCAGCCCAGACCGAGGCCTGATGCCGGGTCAGCTTGAACTTTTCGATGAGCAACGTGACGGCCGGCTCGATCAGCGAGATGGAGGACGTCCAGGCCGCGACCAGGAGGAGCACGAAGAAGAGCAAGCCGATCACCATGCCGCCGGGCATCTGTGAAAAGGCCAGCGGAAGGGTCTCGAAGATCAAGCCGGGGCCCGCGCCGGGCTCGAGACCGTTGGCGAAGACGATCGGGAAGATGGCGATGCCGGCGATGACCGCGATGGAGGTGTCCGCCAGCGCGATGAGAATCGAGGTCCGCGCGATCGAGGTCCCCGCCGGCAGGTAGGAACCGTAGACCATAATCGTCCCCATCCCCAGGCTGAGGCTGAAGAAAGCCTGACCCATCGCGGCGAGCATGCTCGTCCCGGTCAACTTGCTGAAGTCGGCCGCAAAGAGAAACGTCAGGCCCTCCTGCATGTATCCGGTCGTGGCGGAATATCCGACGATGACCAGCAGCAGGGCCACGAGTGCGGGCATCAGATACTTCGTGGCCTGTTCCAGGCCTCCCTGGACGCCGCGTGCCACGATCAGCATGGTCATGACCATGAAGGCCGTGTGCCAACCGATGACGCTGAGCGGATCACCCACGAAGCTCTCGAAGACACCCGACACGTGCTCGGGCGTCGCGTCCTGAAAATCACCGTTCCCGCTCCGAAAGACATAGGCCAGCGTCCAGCCCCCGATCACGCTGTAATAGGAAAGGATCAGCACACCGGCGACGGTTCCGGCGAGCCCGAGCAGCTGCCAGTGGGTCGTCGTGTTCGTCTCTTCCGCGAGGTAGCGCATCGTGAACATGGGCGTCTGGCGCCCCCTGCGTCCGAGCATGACCTCCGCCATCATCATGGGGATACCCAACAACGCCACGCAGACGAGGTAGACCAGGACGAAGGCGCTGCCGCCGTGCTCCCCGGCCAGGTAGGGAAACTTCCAGATGTTCCCCAACCCAACCGCCGCACCCGTCGTCGCCAGGATGAAGGTCCACCGGGAGGACCATTCTCCGTGCATCGACATCCGTTCGGCACTCATCGTTGTACGCCAGCTCCTTGCCCTGAACGCGGGGACATGGGATTGGTGGGAGAATGATGCCGGAACACGTCGTTTGTGGATGGGATCGTCGCCGGCATGGCTCGACAGAGCAATTTTGATGCGCCAAGTATACCACTGCCACCGCCGGATCGTGAGACGGAACCGATATTGTGCCCCGCTCGGCCTGGGTGTCCACTCCAGGAGCGGATCGTGCTAGTCTACCGCGAGCGGCGGCGGGGCTCGGAGGAGCCTCGACGACCGCCGGGTACTGTGCTCACCGTATTCACCCACCCGGTTCGTGACGCATGAATGGTGGAGTCTTGTTTCGGGATCGACGAGACGCCGGACGTCGGCTGGCTGACGCGCTCAAGCAATACGACCGGGCGCCGGGCGTGCGGGTGCTGGCGCTGCCCCGCGGCGGCGTGATCGTCGCGGACGAGATCAGCCGGGCCCTGGACCTTCCCCTCGACGTCCTCATCACGCGAAAGCTGGGTGCCCCGGGCAACCCCGAGCTGGCCATGGGTGCCCTCACGGAAACCGGCCATCGCCACGTCAATGCGACGGTCATGCAGCAATATGGCGTGTCGAGCGCCCAGGTCGACGCGGAGGTCGTCCGGCAGCAGCAGGAAATCGACCGGCAGATTTCGAGGTACCGCCAGGGGCAGTCGCTCCCGTCGCTCTCGGGACGGACCGTGATCCTGGTGGACGACGGCTTCGCGACGGGGGCGACCTTCCTGGCCTCGCTGGGGTGCCTCCGCTCGCTCGGGCTGTCCCACCTCGTGGCCGCACTCCCCGTCGCGCCGCCGGATGCCCGGCGGGAGTTGCAGGGCAAGGCGGATACGATCGTGATTCTGTATCAGCCCGAGCGGTTTTTCGCCATCGGCCCCTTCTATGACGATTTCGCCCAAACCGAGGACGACGAGGTGATCGCGTGCCTCTCGCGGGGTCGCGCGCGCGGTCAGGACCAACGGAGCGCGGAATGAGAGCGATGGTCTTCGAGCAAACGGCGCCGGCCGAGCGGCATCCGTTGGTCTTGCGTGACGTCCCTGCCCCGGAGCCCGGCCCGGGGCAGGTCCGCGTCGCGGTCCGCGTCTGCGGCGTCTGCCGGACCGATCTGCATGTCGTCGAGGGCGACCTGCCGCGCGCCACGCGCCCGATCATTCCGGGTCACGAAGTGGTCGGCGTCGTCGACCGGCTGGGCCGCGGGGTGCGCACCCTCAAGGAAGGCGACCGTGTCGGCATCGCCTGGCTGCGGGGCACCTGCGGCGGGTGTGATTTTTGTCGGACCGGACGGGAGAACCTGTGCCTGCGGGCGCGATTCACGGGCTACCATGAGGACGGCGGCTACGCGGAGCACGCGATCGTGCCCGAGTCCTTCGCCTACCCGATCCCCTCGATCTTTCAGAACGACGAGGCCGCGCCCCTGCTCTGCGCGGGCATCATCGGGTATCGGGCGCTCCGCCTCAGCGAGGTCCGGCCTGGCCAGCGGCTGGGGCTCTACGGATTCGGCGGCTCCGCTCACATCGTCATCCAGATCGCGCGACACTGGCAGTGCTCGGTCTACGTGTGCTCGCTGAAGGAGTCGCACCGAACCCTGGCGCGGGAGTTGGGCGCCGTCTGGGTCGGCACCGCCGACGAGGCGCCGCCGGAGAAGCTGCACGGCGCGATCCTCTTCGCCCCGGCCGGCGAGCTCGTTCCCCCGGCGCTCCGGGCGCTCGACCGCGGAGGAACGCTCGCGATCGCCGGCATCCACATGACCCCCATCCCCGAGATCGACTACGACCGTGATCTCTTCGGCGAACGCACGATTCGGAGCGTGACGGCGAACACGAAGCGGGACGGCGTCGAGCTGCTCCGCGAGGCGGCGGCGATCCCGATCCGCACGCACACGCAGCGGTTCAAGCTCGAGGAGGCGAACGAGGCCCTCCAGGCGCTCAAGGAGGGCCGGATCTCGGGCGCGGGCGTGCTCGCCCCGGGCGGGTAGCGGACCGACGAGGGGGACTCAGGTCGAGGGGGCTGAGAAGTTCGCGAGACGCACGGCCATGCGCTTGGCCCCCCAGTTTCCCGGTGGTCCGTCGAAGAGCCCCGCGCAGGGGGTCTCGCAGAACGTGCAATGGCCGTCGTTGGTGAGGTTGTAGGTCGTGAGGACATACCAGTCCCGCCCGATTATCTTCCGCCCGCAGCCGTGGCAGTAGGTGCTCCCGCCCTCCTCGTCCTGGACGTTCCCGGTATAGGCGTATCGCACGCCGTTCTTGAGCGCGATCTGGCGGGCGCGGGTCAGCGTCGAGGGCGGCGTGGCGGGCTTGTCCATCATCTTCCAATCCGGATGGAACGCCGTGAAATGAAGCGGGACCTCCGGCCCGAGCTTTTCCACGACCCACTGCGTGAGCGCTTCCAGCTCGGCCTCCGAGTCGTTTTCTCCGGGGATCAAGAGCGTCGTGATCTCGAACCAGACGCGGGTTTCCTGTTTGAGGTAGAGCAGCGTCTCGAGCACCGGCTGGAGGCTGCCCGCGCAGATCTGCTTGTAGAAGCGCTCCGTGAACGCCTTCAGGTCCACGTTCGCGGCGTCCATGTACCGATAGAACTCCGCCCTCGGCTCTTCACACACATACCCGGCGGTCACGGCCACGGACTTGATGCCGAGCTCCCGACAGGCCTGCGCCACGTCGATCGCATACTCGTGAAAGATGACCGGGTCGTTGTAGGTCATGGCGACGCCGCGGCAGCCCAATTCCTGGGCGGCGCGCGCGAGGGTCTGCGGCGACGCCTGGTCGGCCAGTGTGTCGATCTCTCTCGACTTGCTGATGTCCCAGTTCTGGCAGAAGCGGCAGGAGAGGTTACAGCCGGCCGTGCCAAAGGACAGGATCGAGGTTCCCGGCAGGAAATGGTTGAGCGGCTTCTTCTCGATGGGATCGACGCAGAACCCGCTCGAACGACCATAGGTAGTGAGCACGATCTGATCGTCCTGTCGCGCACGGACGAAACACAGCCCTTGCTGTCCTTCGTTCAGCTTGCAAAAGCGCGGGCAGACATCGCACTGGATCCGTCCGTCCTCCAAACGATGCCAATAGCGAGTGGGGACGATCGACCCTGCTATGCCGACTTGGTTGGCCATCATGCTGGTTCTGGGTAAAGACGAATTATTGACCGCTCCTGAGGCTCGCCAACTCAGCCTACTGGCTTTTCAGGGTGTGGTCAAGCGAGGCGGCGGTCAACGACCGACCAGGGAGCGGTTCTGCGGGATCGCGGAGGGTGAGGGGGTGGACCCCGGATCGAACTCGACGTGCATGTCGACCGATTCTTCGTCGAGGTCCGAGGGAAAGGGGGGAAAGGGGTGTGCCCGAAGCACGGCCTGGAGACCCGCCTCGTCGATCTCCGCGACGCCCGAGCTTCGCTCGATCTGAATGAGCTGGG
>JBFGRM010000177.1:0-5361 GCA_041563675.1 Nitrospiraceae bacterium
AGACCTGAGCCATGCCGCTGCCCTACTATGTGTCGCCCGAACAGGTCATGCAGGACAAGGCGGAGTATGCCAAGAAGGGCATCGCCAAAGGTCGTTCGATCGTCGCCATGGAATACGAGCATGGGATACTGCTCGTAGCGGACAATCCCAGCGCGTCCTTGTATAAAATTTCCGAAGTGTACGACAGCATTGCATTCTCTGGAGCCGGCAAGTACAGCGAGTTTGAAAACCTCCGCAAAGCCGGAATCCGACACGCGGACCTGAAGGGATACACCTATAGCCGGGAGGATGTGACGGCGCGGTCGCTCGCCAACGCGTATTCCCAGAGCCTCGGCACCATTTTCAGCCAGGAGCTGAAACCGCTGGAGGTGGAAATCTTGGTCGCGCAGGTCGGAGAGGGCACACAGGCCAATGAGATGTATCGCATTTCGTTCGATGGCAGTATCATCGACGAGCGCCGTTTTGCCGTGATCGGTGGCCGATCGGAAGCGGTACAGATCTTTCTGAAGGATCGCGTGTCCGAGCCGGTTTTGACCCTCAAGCAGGCCTTCGCACTCTGTGTCCAATCTTTGGACAGCGTCACGAACCAAAAGCTGCAGCCCGAGGGGCTCGAGGTCGCCATCCTGGACCGAACGCGCCCCGGACGCAAATTTCGTCGTCTACTGCCTCCCGAGTCCAGCCAGCTTCTGGCCTAATCATCGCCCTGGCCCCACGACTCCGTTTGAGCCACCCCTGACCCAGGCGTGTCGGTCTGTCCCAGCCAGTCCGTGCCCGGAATGAGCCCGGAGACGCCCTGAAGCCTCCTCTCGAGTCGTCCCGGGAGGGACCACTGCCACCGTGCACGGTTTGGCACCGGGGCGGAGCGTGAATCGTGCTTCCGGTTGAAGAACCCCAGACGGCGGTGTATGCTGAATTCGATCGAAGGGAGCGGGCATTATCGATGAGACAGCGTATTTTCGGCCTTGAGAACGAGTACGGACTGATTTTTTCGCCCAACGGGCGGATTTACCTCCCGATGGAGAAGGTGCTGGGGTACATTTTCGAAGGGTTGATTCCGAACAGCTGGCCCTCCAACGCGTTTCTCGTCAACGGCGCCCGCTTCTATCAAGACACGGGGTGCCACCCAGAATACTCCACACCCGAGTGTGACAGCATCATCGACCTCGTCGTGCACGACAAGGCCGGGGAGCGTCTGCTTGAGGCCTGCTTGCCCGCGGCGGAGGAGCGCCTGCGAGAAGAGGGACTCTCGGGGGACATCTATATTTTCAAGAACAATACGGATTCACTGGGCAATACGTACGGATGTCATGAGAATTACCTGATGCGGAGGGATGTCGATTTCTGGAAGGTGACGGAGCAACTCATCCCGTTCTTCGTCACGCGGCAGATTTTTTCGGGGGCCGGCAAGGTTCTGAAGGTCTCCGGCAAGCCGCAGTATTTCATCTCGCAGCGGGCGCAGCATATTCATGAAAAGACCTCGAGCTCGACCACGTCCTCCCGCAGCATCATCAACACCCGCGATGAGCCGCATGCAGACGCGGAAAAGTACCGTCGCCTGCACATCATCGTGGGGGACTCCAATATGTCCGAGTACGCGACCTATCTCAAAGTGGGGACGGCGGCTCTCGTGCTGTCCATGATCGAGGACGGCTACAGCGTCAACGGCATGGAGCTGGAAGATCCCGTCAAGGCCATCCGGGAGATCTCGCGGGATCCCACCCTGAAGAAGAAGGTCAAGCTGGATGACGGGCGGCAGATGACCGCGATCGACATTCAACGGGTCTACCTCGAGCGGGCGCAGGATTATTTGACGACTCAGCCACGCGATTCGGTGTTGGAAGACATCGTCGACAAATGGGGGTCCATTCTCGAGGGTCTGGACAAAGACCCGATGCAGATGCACCGGGAGGTCGATTGGGTCAGCAAGAAGCTGATCATCCAATCCTATTTCGACCGGAAGGGCTGTGGGTGGGATGACCCCCGCGTGTTCTTGATGGACCTTCAATACCACGATGTGAAGCGAACGCGCGGACTGTATTACCTGATGGAGTCGCGGGGCATGGTGAGCTCCATCGTCGACGAGGAGGCGGTGCAGCGGGCCATGTCCGTGCCGCCGCAAACCACCCGCGCAAAGGTTCGCGGCGACTTCATCCGCTTCGCTCGTGCGAAAAACCGCTCGTATACCGTGGACTGGACGTATCTCAAATTGAATGGGTACTGGGAAGAAACGATCCTCTGTATGGATCCGTTCTCTGCAGTGAATCGCCGGGTCGAGGAGTTGGTGTCGCAAGTTGCCGGGCTGAGGGCGTACCGCTGATGAGGAGCGAGGGCGAGGTGGTCCGGCCCGGTCTCTCGAGCAGTGATCGTCTGCTCATCACCCTCATCGTCGTCGCGGCGAGCGTGTTCCCCGTCGACCTTGAGCCAAGTCCCCGCCAACAATCTCCCGGCCTGGACGGGCAGTTCAGCGGCAAGCAGGGCGAGGTGCTGCTGATTCCCCTCTTCCTCGACGAGGCCCCGCACGCCGTGACGGGACGCTTCCTGGGCCGCCGCATCCCCTTTTTCCGTGATCCGCGCTCCGATGCGCCCAGCGAGTACTTGGGTTTGATTGGCATCGACATGCTGGATGCGCCGGGCACCCACGAGCTGGTGGTCGAGGTGGCGATGCCGCAACGATCACAGCGTCTCAGCTATAATATTCTCGTGGTCCAGGAGCAATTCCCCGTGCAGCACCTGACGCTACCCAAGGATCAGGTGGACCTCGACAGGAAGACTCTGGTGCGTGTCAGAGCCGAGCAGCGTCGGGTGCGGAAGGTGCTGCAGAGCGCCTCCGACCACCGTCTCTGGAAGGGTGGGTTCATCAAACCGTTGGAGGGGGATATCTCGGGGGCATTCGGCCGGAAACGGCTCATCAATGGGCAGCCGCGAAGCCCTCACAGCGGGGAGGATATCTCAGCACCGGCCGGCACGGACGTGCTCGCGACGAACAATGGAATCGTCCGTCTGACCGCGAACCACTTTTTCTCCGGCAAGGGCGTGTTCATCGATCACGGACTCGGGCTGCACTCCATGTACTTTCACCTCTCTGAAATCCTGGTCGAAGATGGGCAGGCCGTCCGGCGGGGGCAACCGATCGGGCGGGTTGGATCCAGCGGTCGGGCCACCGGTCCTCATCTCCACTGGGGCGTGCGCTTGAATGGCGCACGCGTCAACCCCTACGCGCTGGTCGATCTGCCACTCGACGGTGTCTCGCCATTACACTAACGACCTCAGCGAACGCAAAATTAAAAATTCAAAAGGAAAAAAGTCGGAGGGAAGACTCTCTGCAGGAAACTCCTCTTTCTACCCCTTACGCCTCCCGCCTTCGCCAAGGCTTCGGCGGGCAAGCACCCCTACAAACGTCGACTAAAGTCGGGTCTTGATGCTGTGGCCGCCGGAGATGAGAACCGCCTCGGCCGCCTTCGCGAGGGCTGCGTCGGCCTGATGGTCCTTGGCGAAGACGCGAAATTGAACGATGCGTGCCGGAAGGTAGTCGAAAAACTCGCGCAGCGCCTCCTTGGACACCGTTCCGGTGGCAGGGTCGTAGACATAGATCTGGAACTCGCCCATGTTGAGCAGGTTGATGGGGCGCGGATCCTGATTCGCCATGTCGACCCTGAACTCCAGTCTCTTGAGATGGGCCGGCAGGGCCTCCTTGATCTTGTGCTCGATGGAGCGTCCGTCCATGAGTACGCGGCCGCGTTCATCGTCTCGGGTCGGCAGCAGGGTGTTGTAGGCCATCTTCCATTTTACATCGCGACCCAAAATGCGAGCCCATTCACGGCCCAGCGCCCGCTTCCGCTTGTGGCGTGACCGTGGCCAGCGCCGGACGGACTCGATCAAGGACCAGTCCGTCAGGGACAGATAGTCTTCCATTCGCTCCAGGGGATTGAAGGGAAACAGGAAGGCCATCGTGTCATGAAAAATATCGCGCAAATGAATGTCGATGGCCCTGGTCGTACGATGGTAATACACGTTGGAGTACAGGTAGAGCCTGGCGTTGAGGAACATCTGCAGGGCAGGGAGCCCCGTGCGGTGAATCGTCAGACCCTGCGGGGTCACCAGCGTGTAGTGGATGAGCCTGGTGAGGTCCACCGGCCCGATCGCGACCCCGCACATGTAGGAGTCGCGCAGCACATAGTCTAGGTTGTCGGCGGTGTAAATGCCGGCGATCACGGGTTGGAGGAACGACAACCATTTGGGATGCTGTGCGCTCTGCTTGTCGGGATCCTTCAGAATGAGAAACGCGATATGCTCGGGATCGAGCTGCTCCCCTGGCAGAAACGATCCGCTCGGGCTGCGGCGAATCTTGCGAATAATTTTTCCGAGATGTTTTCGGATGATCACTTGGCCGATGTGCTCGTGCATCAGGCCGAACTGCTCCAGGTAGTTGTGGTCGAAGAAATGGCAGAACGGACCATGGCCGATATCGTGCAAGAGTGCCGTCACGCGGAGCAATTCCTCGATGTAGCAGGGCGAGGGGAGATCAGGGACGACACGTGCCAGGGTCGGGTACAGATGCCGGGCAAAACGGCCGGCGACATGCATCACACCGAGTGAATGCTGGAAGCGGCTGTGCTCCGCCGAAGGGTAGACCCACCGGGCACTTTGTAATTGGTAAATGTAGCGTAAGCGCTGCATCCACGGAGAGTCGATCAGGTCTTTCTCCGTGCGCTCGGCGGTGTCGGGGCTGGCGAAGGGGGCGGTGAACGAAATGTACTCGTGGATGGGATCGGCAATCAGGGCGGAGCCGTCGTAGGGAGCGGTGTGAGGTGGAGACCCGATCGGCCCGGACTCCCAGTCTTCATTCCGCTGCACGACAGCGGCCAGGCGACTCATAATTTGGCAGTTTAGCTCAGTTGGCCCGGGGGTGGCAACGGGCTCTCGGGCACCGTGGAGAGTTTCTGGCGTGCGCGATATCGCACAATCGCAAGATAGGCCAGCGGATAGCTGAGCAGACCGAAGAGTGCGCTGAGGGTCAGCCCACCCACGATAAAGGAAGCCAGGTAGGGTTCAATCTGGTCGTAAAAGCTTGCCAGCGTGAGCGCATTCCAGTCGAAGGTCACCGCGGGACGTTGTGTCATAGCGGAGCCCGTCCAAAAGGTCAGGCCGAGAATGGGCGCGAGCGTCCAGGGATTGTTGACCAGCGCGCCCCCGAACAGCGCGACAAAGTTCAGCCGGAAGAGCCACGCGCAGAGGAAGACCGAAATCGTATGCAGTCCGTAGGTCGGGGAGAACGCGATGCCCACCCCCACGGCAAACGCCAGCGCCGTGCGCCGGGGTGACTCCCGGAGATGAAGAATTTGAACCAGGTGCTGGCGGAGC
>JBFGRM010000178.1:0-5349 GCA_041563675.1 Nitrospiraceae bacterium
GCCGGCGCCATCGCGGGGCTCTACGGCGCGATCTTCGTCGGATTCTTCGCCGCGCTGTTTGGCGGAACACCGGCCCAGTGCTCCGGGCCGACGGGCCCCATGACCGTCGTCATGGCCGGGATCTACGCGCAGTTCCTGGATAAGCCGGAGGTGGCGTTTACCATCGTCATTCTCGGCGGCGCCTTCCAGATTCTGTTCGGGATGGCCGGTGTCGGACATTACATCACGCTCGTTCCCTACCCGGTCATCTCCGGGTTCATGAGCGGAATCGGCGCCATCATTCTCATCCTGCAAGTCGGTCCGATTCTCGGCTTGCCCGCAAAGACCGAAGGCGTCGTCGCCAATCTCAAGGCCTTTCCGGAGTTCTTCGCCAATCCGGTGCCCGACGCGGTCTTTGCGGGGCTCCTTGCCCTGGGCATCGTCTATTTCACGCCGTCGACGGTGGCCAAAATCATTCCGCCGGCGTTGCTGGCCCTCTTCGTCAGCACCACTGTCACCTATTACTTCCTGCCGAACGCGATGCTGATCGGGGACGTGCCCGAAGGGTTTCCCTCCCTCATCATGCCGACGCTGCAATTCGAGGGGCTGGCCCTCATCATCGAAGGTGCGCTGGTGTTGGCGCTGCTGGGCAGCATCGACAGTCTCCTGACCTCGCTCGTCTGCGACAACATGACGCGGACCCAGCACGACAGCAATCGGGAGCTGATCGGTCAGGGAATCGGGAACATGTTCTCGGGCCTGTTCGGTGGCCTGCCGGGCGCGGGCGCGACGATGCGCTCCGTCGCCAACATCCGTACCGGCGGTCGCACGCCGATTTCCGGCGCGCTCATGTCTGTTGTGCTCCTCGCCACGCTGTTGGGTCTGGGCCCGCTGGCGGAGCAGATTCCGCTTGCCGTCCTGGCGGGGATTCTCTTCAAGGTCGGGATCGACATCATCGATTGGCGGTTCCTCCGCCATGTCCTCCAAGCCCCGCGGGCGGACGTGACGATCATGGCCATCGTGTTCCTGATCACCGTCCTGGTGGACCTCATCACCGCCGTGGGCGTTGGCGTGGTGCTGGCCAGTCTTCTCTTCGTCAAGAAGATGGCGGACATGGAGTTGGAAAAGTTGCAATTGATCACGCAACGCACGCCGGAGACCCCGCTCAGCCGCCAGGAGGCCGAGATCCTGGCGCGCAATCCCAACAAGATTCTTCTCATCCACGTCGACGGCCCGATGAGCTTTGGGTCCGCCAAGAACATGGTGCGACGCCTCGAAGGCACTCCGGACCTCCGGAATTTTAAGTGCGTCGTCCTTGATCTGTCCGACGTGCCGCACTTCGACGGGACGGCGGCGCTGGCCGTCGAGGACATGCTCCGGATGGTGCAGGGCCATGGGCAGCACCTCTTTTTCGTCGGCATGCACCCGGAGGTAGCCAAGGTGCTGGATGGCATGGGGGTGCTCCAGATGATCCGGCCCGGGCACCGCTACGCCATGCGCATCGAGGCCCTTCACCACGCAGCCCATATTGCCGGCTCGACGCACCCCGATGATGTGCCGCCCGGCGGCGGCGTGTAGTGGAAAACAACGGTCTCCCCTTCCCCTCGGCAAGCCCCCACCTGCTCTTCTCGAGGCCTCGCAAGAACCAAACGGCTTGGGGCCACACCCGCCCCTGTCGGGCTGGAACGTTTACCCGGAAATAACGAACCGATAACCGGCAGGGAACAGTCGCGAGCCAGACTGTGTGGCGGTGCGATGTTCCGGACGCAGACGGTCATCCTCGAAGCGCGCTGATCCGACTCGGTCGGGGCATGGCCGATTTCCGCAGGGCCGACGTCATATGTGGGGCGCGGGTCAGTTAACAATTTGTTAACCCGTATGCAACATGGATGAAACGCTGGCGCTGGTAAAGTCCTCTAACGAAGGAGTGTTTTCATGATGAGCTTCCCCTGTCGGGCGGGCATAAGGTTTCTGCTCGCGTTGCTTATGGCCGGGCTTATGAGCACCCGTTCGCTCGAGGCCCAGGAGCCTGTCCAAGTCGATCCCGCTCTGTCCGCCTATTCCAAAGTCAGCGGGGTCTCCGGGAACATCAGCAGTATCGGGTCCGATACACTCAACAACTTGATGACCTTGTGGGCCGAGGGCTTCCGCAGGCAGTATCCGAACGTCAAGATTCAGATCGAGGGGAAGGGGTCGAGCACCGCGCCGCCGGCGTTGATCGAGGGCACCGCCCAGTTGGGACCCATGTCGAGAAAAATGAAGGCCAAGGAGATGGACAAGTTCGAGGCCAAGTTCGGCTACAAGCCCACCGTGTTTCCCGTGGCCGTCGATGCCCTGGCAGTCTACGTGAACAAGGACAACCCCCTCTCCTGCCTCAGCCTGGAAGAGGTCGATGCCATCTTCTCCAAAACCAGACGGCGGGGGCACAACACGGATATCACGACGTGGGGCAAGGCCGGCCTCAACGGGACATGGATGAACAGGACGGTCAGCCTCTACGGTCGAAACTCGGCCTCGGGGACATACGGGTACTTCAAGAAGAAGGTGCTCAAAAACGGAGACTACCGGAATCAGGTGAAGGAGCAGCCTGGCTCCGCCTCTGTCGTGCAGGGCGTGACCGAGGATCGTAACGGGATCGGCTACAGCGGGATCGGGTATCGGACGTCCGGTGTCCGCCCCATTGAACTCTCTGCAAAGAAAGGCGAGCCGTGCTATGAACCGAGCTTTGAGAATGCGTCGTCAGGGAAATATCCATTGGCGCGATTCCTCTATGTCTATGTGAACAAAGCTCCCGGCAAGCCGTTGTCCCCGATCGTGAGTGAGTTCATCCGGTACATGTACAGCCGCGAGGGGCAAACCGTCGTGGTCAAGGACGGGTATTTCCCCTTGCCGGCAAAGTTGACCAACGATCTCTTGCGCAAGACCCGCTCCTAGCGAGGGGTTCGGCGATTTCTAAGACATTCACACGCACAGGTAAAAAGCCATGCTCGACCCTCTGATTCCGATCGAGCATGGCTTTTTCGTTCCATGACGCCTCCAACCGACACACCAGCTGATTGGGTTGACACCACCCCCCGCCCGTCCATGAAGCCGGCCGGCGGCCTCCAGGCGATGGCCTCCAGGCGGGTCCGCGCGTTTCTCGACCATGCGGCCACCGCGACCATCACGGCGGGCGGGCTGGCGACCATCTTCGCCATTTTCGGCATCTTCGTCTATCTCTTCATCGAGGTGGCTCCCCTCTTTCACGCTTCCTCAGTGGAGAACCTCGGGGCCGAGCCGATTCGCACCGATGGCGCGCTGTCGGAGAACGCTCCGCAATCGATCGTCGCGGGTGCTGACGAGTACCTTGAAATCGCCTACGTCGTGAAGACGGATGGAATTGAGTTCCGGCGATTGCCCTCGGGAGATCCACTCGAGATAAAGGTGAGCACGGTCGTCGATTGGAGCCACGTCACGGCCGTCGCCAGAGCTGGCGGCAAGGGGCACCGCTTGGGGCTTGCGACTGATCAGGGATCGGTCATCCCGGTCGAGATCGAGTTCAGGAGCAGATTCGTTGACGACGTGCGTAGCATTCATCCGACTGTCATTATTGGAGAGTCCTTCCGGGCGCTCCCCCAGGCCGATGCGATCACGCGGCTGGTCTATGAGGAGCTTGACCAAGGGCCGATGGCGATCGCGCTGAGCCGAAGCGGCCGCTTGTGGTTGACGAAGGCACGGCAAGCCGGCGGGTTGTTCGCTCTCGAGGAAAAAACCGAACTCGTCCAGACTGAACTCACGCCTCTGCCCGATGCAGCGGTGACCGCGCTCCTGCTGGATCGTGCCGGTGAGAGGTTGCTGGTCGCATCGAAAGACGGACACTTGTTCTACTGGAACATCGAGGAGGCCGAAAGCCCGCGCCTCATGGGAACTTATCGAGCGGCGGGTGAAGGCGAGTTCGTGACCGCCCTGTCCTACCTCATCGGTGACCGATCCCTCATCGTCGGGACGAGCACGGGAGCGGTGTCGGTGTGGATGCCGATGCTGGACCCTGACCGTGGGGGCGACCCTCGGCTGGAGAAAATTCGCACCTTTGCCAGCCACGAGGGACCGGTGACGGTCATCTCCCCGTCTCAGCGCGACAAGGGCTTTCTGACGGCTGACACGACGGGTCAGATTTTCGTCCACTATTCGACCTCCGGTGAGACTCTGGTGAAGGTGAACACGGGGAAAAGCCCCGTCGAGGGGCTCATGTTCTCGCCCAAGGCGAATGGAGCGGTCGCCGTCGATCGGCAGGGTCAGCTCTATGCCTATGCGATCGACAACGAGCACCCGGAGGCGACGCTCAAGACCCTCTTCACTCCGGTCCTGTATGAAGGCTACGACGAGGCGAAGCACATCTGGCAATCGTCCAGCGGGTCGGACGAGTTCGAGCCGAAGTTCGGCCTGTGGCCGCTGATCTTCGGCACCTTGAAAGGCACCCTCTATGCCATGCTCTTGGCCACGCCCCTCGCCTTGCTCGGCGCGATCTACACGGCCATGTTCATGAGCCCGAACCTGCGGGCGGTCGTGAAGCCCGCCGTGGAGATCATGGCGGCGCTGCCGACCGTGGTGCTCGGCTTCCTGGCCGGACTGTGGTTTGCGCCGTTGCTCGAGGAGATTTTTCCCGGTGTCGCGGCGGCGTTTTGGGTGGTTCCGGCGGCGATCGTCGTTGCCTGTGTGGCCTCGCAGGCCCTTCCGCCATGGTTTCACCGTCAATCCGGCTCGCTCCTCGAGCTGACGCTCTTCATGGCCGTCATCGTCGGATCGGTTTGGTTGTGCCTCGCCATGAGCGATCGCATCGAGAATTGGATGTTCGGAGGAGACTATAAACAGTTCCTCCAGTCCGTGTTCGGAACGGCTTACGATCAGCGCAACGCACTGGTCATCGCCTTCGCCATGGGCATCGCGGTCATTCCGACGATCTTCAGCATTTCCGAGGACTCCATTTCGAACGTGCCCAGGCATTTGATCGCGGGCTCCCTGGCCATGGGCGCGACGCTCTGGCAAACGTTGTGGCGTCTCGTCTTGGTCTCCGCCAGCCCCGGGCTGTTTTCCGCCCTCATGATCGGGCTGGGCCGCGCGGTCGGTGAGACCATGATCGTCCTGATGGCCACGGACAACACCCCTGTGATGGAGATGAATCTGTTCAACGGCTTCCGGACCTTGTCCGCCAATATCGCCGTCGAGATGCCGGAGGCCCCCCACGGCAGCACCCTGTACCGGCTGCTGTTCTTGTCCGGGCTCATCTTGTTCATCTTTACCTCGGTCGTGAACACGATTGCCGAAGTGGTGAGGCAAAGGTTGAGGCAACGCTACTCTCAATTTTAAAAGGCTGATGCGGAACTCGGTCAA
>JBFGRM010000179.1:0-5339 GCA_041563675.1 Nitrospiraceae bacterium
AAAACCACGATCGTCCTCAGTCCTGACTCCGAGTTCTTCAAATATCTCAAGTCGCGATAGCCAGCGTTCCGGGTTCCACGCCGGACGTCTCCCGCGCGTCCCTTTCTTCTTCTACTCCTCTCTCCGCTTCCGGCTTCCTTTTCTGTCATGCCTGCGCACGCAGGCATCCAGGCTTCGCCCCCGCGATAGCCGGAAGATGGATTCCCGCTTCCGCGGGAATGACGGAGAGGAGAAGGTCCTCTGCCGCTTCACGTTAATCCCCTCACCTGTCCCGTCTCCGTATCGAGATCGATGTGCTCGCCGGCCGGTCGTTTCGGCAGACCAGGGAGCAACTGTATGCCGGAGCAGAGCGCCGTCACGAAACCAGCGCCGGCCGAGATTCTGAGGTCCTTGATCGGCACGACGAAGTCTCGCGGACGTCCCTTCAGCGACGGGTCATGAGAGAGGGAGAGCGGGGTCTTGGCCATGCAGACGGGGACGCGAGCCAATCCCAGGCGCTCGGCCAGGGCGATCCCCTCGAGGGCGAGATCGTCGTATCGCACCCCTGATGCACCGTACATCCGTGTCGCGATACGCTCGATCTTTTCTTTGATGGACGCCTCCTCTTCATACAGAAAACGAAATCCGGCAGGTTGCTCGCAGACCCGCATGACCACCTCCGCCAGTCCTTCCGCCCCCTTCCCCCCTTCGAGAAAATGGGTGGTCACCGCGGCGCCCCTTGCCCCTGCTGCGCTTGCTTTCTCCTCCACATAGCGCAGCTCCTCCTCCGTATCCTCCGGGAAAGCGTTGATCGCCACGACGGCGGGAACGCCATGCGCCGCCACGTTGGCCAGGTGCTGCTCGAGGTTCGCCAACCCCTTGTCCAGCGCCTGACGGTTCGGTTCCCGCAGAGCCGGCGGGACGGGGCTCCCCGGCCTGACGCTTCCGCCGCCCCCGTGGAGCTTGAGCGCCCGCAAGGTGGCGACCACCACCGCCGCGTCGGGACAGAACCCCGACTGCCGGCACTTGATGTTGAAAAACTTTTCCGCGCCGAGCTCGCTGGCGAACCCCGCCTCCGTGATCACCCAATCGGCTGCCTTCAGCCCGATCGCATCCGCCAGGATCGAGCAGTTACCGTGCGCGATGTTCCCGAAGGGACCGGTATGGACCAGCGCGGGGGTGCCTTCGGCGGTCTGGACCAGATTCGGCTGGAGGGCCTCACGCAGCAGGACGGCCATCGCCCCCGCGCAGCGTACATCCTCGGCGGTCACCGGACGGTCGTCCGCCCCCAAGCCGACGAGGATACGCCCCAACCGGCGTCTGAGGTCGTCGTAGCCGGAGGCCAGGGCCAGGATCGCCATGACCTCCGAGGCTTCGGTGAGCACGAAGCGACCACGACGCCCGCCGGAGGTGCCCGATGCTCCCAGCCGCACGTTGCGCAAGGCGCGATCGTTCACGTTCACGGCGCGCGGCCAGAGAAGGCGGGCCGGGTCCAAGCCGAGGGCGTTGCCGTGGAAGAGGTGGTTGTCGACGAAGGCGGCGAGCAGGTTGTGGCTGGACGTGACGGCGTGCGCGTCGCCCGTGAGATGGAGATTGACCTCGTCCATCGGCACGAGGTGGGCGCGGCCTCCGCCCGCGCCACCGCCCTTGATCCCAAAGACCGGACCGAGCGAGGGTTGGCGGAGCGTCACCACGGCCCGCTGATTGAGCCGGTGCAAGGCCATCGCCAGACCGATCGCCGTCGTGGTCTTTCCCTCCCCGAGCGGCGTCGGGTTGACGGCCGTGACAAGGATGTATCGTCCGTTGGGGCGATCGGCGAGTCGGCGCAGTACGTCGAGCGAGACCTTGGCCTTGCGGTGACCGTACGGGACCAGCTCGTCGGGTCGCAGTCCGAGATCATCGCCGACCTCGACAATGGGGCGGGGTGTCTGTCTGGTCACGATTTCACGAAGGGGATCGTGGGGAACGACTCACTGTGCTCCCCACTCTATACCCCTTAGCACGTGGCGACACAAGACCGGACGGATGCACCGGCGAGCGTCCCAATGATGGTATCGAACCTACGGGGAGGAGGGGTGGAGAGCCGGGAGGGTGGAAACCGTCGAACTGCGAGTTACTCGAGGATGTATTTGCGGGGATTGACCGGCCGACCTTTAACTTTCACCATGTAGTGGAGGTGCGGTCCGGTGCTGAGCCCCGAGGTGCCGACCAGGCCGATGACGTCACCACGTCTCACGCGCTGCCCGTTCTTGACCAGATATTTGGCCATGTGCCCGTACAGCGTTTGCAGGCCGTACCCGTGGTCCAGGCGAACGATGTTGCCCAGTTTCGAGTCGTAGCCGATCGCGGTGACTCGGCCGTTCGCCGGCGCGCGGACCGGTGTTTCGGGTGCCGCCCCGATGTCCAACCCATCGTGGAGGGCCGGTCTTCCGGTAAACGGTGAGACCCGCGGCCCGAAGCCCGACGTGACCCAACCTTTCACCGGCCAAATGGACGGCGTCGCCTTCCACTGCGCGGACTTCTTCTCCGCCTCGGCCAGCAGCAGTCGCGTGGCGTCCTCCTGCACATCAATCTGCCCCACCAGCCAGTCGATTTCTTTCTCCACGTGGCGCTCCAGCGCCCGCGCGTCGGAGGAGGTGATGGGCTTGCCGGGTGTCAGTTGAATCAACGGCTCGGTCGGAGGCTCGGCATCGACGGGGCTGGGTTGCGGGCGTGTCAGCGACGGTGTGTGGTCCGTGAGGATGCCGCCCTCGATCGGCGTTTCCTCACCGCCCTGGCCATTGAGCAGGTCGCCTTCCGGCTGATCGACCTCGATGCCCAGCATCACGCGCATCCGCTGGTTCATTTCCTTCATCGAGAGCGTCCGCCGCTTGAGCGTCTGGACGGCGTCGGAGAACGCCGCGATTTGCTGGCGCGCGCTCAACACTTCCGTGCGCAGGGAGCGCAACTCGAGGACCTCATGGGTCCGGACGACGTAATGGGAGAGCACCGCGAGGTCGGCGACGAACAAGATGGCAATGCCGATGAGGACTTTCTTGAGGACCCCCTTGGGAATACTGATCCGCAGGGGCTTGGACGTCGCCCCTCGGAAAATGACGATCGTGTACGCGTCGTTCGCCTGATTCGGCGTCATGGTGCTTGACCCACTGTCCGACTACACCCGTGAACAGACCACGCCGCGTGGTCTCCTGTATTTCGGAGCTTACCCAACCTCGGGCAAGACGTCAATTGATTTTCCCTTCTCAATGCAATGGCTTGAATTCTCGTGGCTATCGGCGCGCAGGGGGATCGGAATCGGTCATATTCCGAACCCATTGTAAATATTCAGGAAGGCCCTTGCTGATCGGAATTGCGATGATTTCCGGGACCGAATAACTGTGCAACTCTTTGATTTTACGTGATAATTTATCAAAACGGTGATCCTGGGTTTTGAGGACCATCAGAGCTTCCTGCTCGTCGGCCACCTTGCCTTCCCAACTGAACACGGAGCGCACTCGACCGAGGATGTTCGCGCAAGCCACGAGACGTTGTTCCACCAGCTCGCGCGCGATCTTGGACGCCTCTTCCTCGGACGACGTCGTGACGAACACCACAATCTCTGCCATGACTCCCTCCGCACGCACGGCCCGGAACGACCGGCACCGTCCTCCTCGGCCTCCGCCCGCCTGCGCTGAAGCTTCGGCGGGTTTCGCCCAAGCTCTTACGGGCGCCTCGGCTCCCTAGCCTTCGCAGTCGGTGCTATTCCGCCGGAGAAGGCTGAAGCCGTGGGGCTCCACATTGACAGGGTTTCGACCCCTGTCATATCATGCCCCAATTCGAGGGAGGGGCGCCATGAGCTTTACGATCACACCGAAAGAATTGAAAGAACGTCTCGATAAAGGGGATGAAGTGGTATTGCTGGATGTGCGGGAGCCCTGGGAGCATTCGCTCGCCAAGATCGAGGGCTCCACGCTGATTCCGTTGGGAACGCTTCCGCAGTCCATGGACAAGCTGGACAAGGGTGCCGAGATCATCGCGTACTGCCACCACGGCATGCGGAGCGCCGACGCCACGCAGTTTCTCCTTCAGCAGGGCTACTCCGTCGTCAAAAACCTGGTCGGGGGCATCGACGCCTGGTCGGTACAGGTCGATCCGGCCGTGCCACGCTATCGCTAGACGGCCTCAACGACCCGCGAGGACGACAGCGGTCAGTGTCGAAAGAAATCGACCGTCCGCTTCAGACCTTCCTTCAGTGGCACCTTCGGCTCCCATCCGAGGTCCTTTCGTACCCGCATAGGATCGACGACGCTTCTAATCTGCTCGCCCTTCCGGGCGGGACCGTGCACCTCCCGGGACGATGAGCCAGTCAGCTCCTGCAACAGAGCGAAGAGCTCATTGACGGTGGTCTCCGTTCCAGTTCCCACATTATAGACACCCTGAACGCCCTGCCCCATCACCGCCAGGTTCGCGTCCACGACGTCGTCGACGTACACAAAATCCCGGGTCTGACGGCCGTTCCCGTTGATGACGGGCTGCTCGCCACCCAGCATCTTCTGGATGAAGATGGCCACGACACCGGCCTCGCCGTGCGGGTCCTGGCGCGGCCCGTAGACGTTGGCGTAGCGCATGCTCACGACCTGCATGCCGCTCATGCGCTGGTAGTAGGACAGATAATGCTCGCCGCACAGCTTGCTGATGCCGTAGGGGGAGACCGGTTGCGTGGGGTGGGTTTCGGGCGCCGGGAAGGCCTCCTGCTCTCCGTAAATCGCGCCGCCCGAGGAGGCAAACACCACTTTCCTGGTCCCGTGATTGAACGCCTGCTCCAGAACGTTGAGGGTGCCGAGGATGTTGACCTGCGCGTCGAAGACGGGATCCTTGACCGAGCGACGCACGTCCATTTGCGCAGCCAGGTGCATCACAACCGAGGGACGCTCGTTCCGAAACACCCGTTGGATCCGCGAGCTCTGGATGTCCACCTTATAGAGTTGTGCGCGCCGATTCACATTCTTTCGCTTGCCCGTCGACAGATTGTCCACGACGGCCACCTCGTGACCCTCCAGGAGCAGCCGATCGACCAGATGCGACCCGATGAAGCCGGCACCGCCTGTCACGAGAACTTTCACGAACGGTTATATCCTCCCCCAGATGAGCTTGCGGACGCGCACGACCACGACGGGACCTCGCAGCCCGAATACGAGTGACTCAGCCGTCGCGCTCGCCATCAAGTCCGGCTGATCGATGAAGACCGACGAGGATTTCTCGATTGCCCTTCTGGCCGGGCACGGGCGAGTCCAGAGTCCCGACCGGTGTGAAGCCGAGCCCGGCTGCGTGCGTGATGACCTTGTCGGCTGCCGCGCGTCGTAAGCCGTCGTGCCGCACGA
>JBFGRM010000180.1:0-5334 GCA_041563675.1 Nitrospiraceae bacterium
GAACGCTCGTTTTCTTGACAAAGACCAGACCCTCTGCTAGTTTCGCCAATAGTCCAATAAAATTGGAGACTTACGTGGACTTGAGCCTTTACGTCATCGACAGCAGCCCTGCCATCCGTCGCCTCGTCGAAGAAGCCGCCAGCACCGAAGGATTCCGCGTCACCGCCTTCAGCGACGGCCCTTCGGCACTCGACGAGGCCGGTCGCAGCGCCCCCCGGATGATCATCGCGGATTTTCACCTGGAGGGGATCACTTTTACGACCTTTTGCGACAAGCTCAACGCCCTGAACCTGATTCCCTCGACCATGCTCATCGTCCTGGTCAACTCGTCCGACCGGGTCGAGGAGAGCGGCCTGCGGGCTCGAGGGGTCAACGCGTTCGTCCGCAAGCCGGTGCAGGTCTTGGATCTCCGAAAGACCATCAAGGAGCTGAACGAAAACCGAATGGGAAAGGCCCAGCCCAAGCCGGCGGGCGCCCGAAAAGCGTGGCCGCCGACAAGCGTGACGATGGGTGAAGACGGTCCGACCGTCATGGAGGAGGAGGCGCCTCTGGAGCTTCGCGAGCCGGCAAAAAAGCTCGCTCCGATTGCCCAGCCGATCAAGGAGGATTTGCGAGCCACATCCTCGGCGATCGCCGCAGCCGCGGCGGCCAAGGGCAACAAGAGGCGTCAGTCTGAATCCGAGCTCAAGTTCGAGCCCCCTCCTCCCGACGAGCCGCCTCCGGTCGACCTGCCGCCTCCTGTCACCGAGCTGTTTCCTGTCGACGAGCCGCTTCCTGTCCAGGAGCCGCCTCGTGTCGAACAGACGGTCGAGCCGACGACTCCATCCGAGCCACCCGTTCAAGAACGGGATCCGTCCAAGGATCACTCTGGGACCGTCGCGGCCGTCCTCGCCGCGACCGCCCCGCCGGAGGACAAGCCGTTCCAGTTCAAGCCCTCGGAGCCGCCGCCTGAGCCCGAGCTCCCCTTGCCGCCGCGAAGACCGGCCAGCCCGCCCGCCGCGGCTGAGAGCGCGAATGGTCTTCCGTCATCCGTGGAAGAGTCGATGCGGAACTTCCTGTCCAATCTGCTTGCCTCGCTCTCGGCGGGCTCGCAGGGGCAGATCGGCCAGCTCGTCTCCACGATGGTCGCCCAGCATGTGAACGCCGAGCTCACCCGCCGCATCCAGGCGGAGGTCGCCGCGCAAGTCGCAGCCGCGCTGGCGCAGGAGGAGATCGCGCGAGCCGCACGGGAGGCCGCGGAGCGAAGACTGCCCGAGCTGGTCGCGGAACGGGTCGGCACCTTGGAGGAATCGCTTCGACAGGACCTCAGCAACCGTGCGCATACGATGGTGGAGGACATCACCACGAAGCTCGTCCGGGACCTCGCGGAGCCCGCCGTCCAGAAGCACCTGCCGGACATGGTGCAGCAGCACATGGGATCGGTGGACGGCCTCGTCAAGGATGCGGCGAAGGAAGCGGCTGTCGGCTACACGCGCGATGTCGCGGAGCAGATCGTGCGGCAGGTGGCGGATGAGCATGTCGGCCAGTGGGTCACCACCGCCGTGGCGGACATCGCGGAAGCACAGATCAAGAAAGAGCTGGAACGCCTCACAACCTCCGACTGAGCCCCTTCCCTCTCTACCTCCTTTTCGCTTTCTCGCGTCGCGCCTTCGCCAGGTTTTTCACCCTCTTCACGCTCTTCCGATGCTTCTTGCGGAGCTTACGGTCTTTTTCCCGTCCTCGCGCCATAGTGTACTCGTCTCCTCGTTCGGCTTCTCACTGTTGCAAGAACGTTCCAGGTTCAAAGTTTCAGGTTCCACGAGAGATCGGTGCGAATCACCGTCACTTATTCGCAAACCTGGAACCTGGGACCTGGAACCTGGAACTGTTTGAGCGAGGGCGTGTATAGCATACGTCTTCGATCCGACACAAGGAGCCGAAGCGGGCGAGACGCCGGCTGTTTTCTTGCTGGCTTCCGAGGCGCGTGTTAAGATGCGGCGCGCGGCGCGGGCTCACGCTGTGGTTCTGCATGTCACAGGTTCATCTCGACAAGACATACGACCCGAAAACGGTCGAAGATCGATGGTGCCAGATCTGGATCGATCGCGGGTACGGGCACGCCTCCGTCGACCATCAGGGCACCCCCTACACGATCGTCATTCCTCCGCCGAACGTCACCGGCTCCCTCCACATCGGTCACGCCCTCAATAATTCGATTCAGGACATCCTCATCCGCTGGCGGCGGATGCAGGGGCGCAACACCTTGTGGATGCCCGGCATGGACCATGCGGGCATCGCCACACAGAACGTGGTCGAGAAGCAACTCCAGGCCGAAGGCACCTCGCGGGCCGCGCTCGGTCGGGAGGCCTTTGTCGCGCGGGTCTGGGAATGGAAGGCGCAGTCCGGCGGGATCATCATCGATCAGTTGAAGCGGCTTGGCGCGTCCTGTGACTGGGACCGCCTGCGCTTCACCTTGGATGACGGCCTGTCTCGAGCCGTGCGTGAAGTGTTCGTCCGCCTGCACGAGGACGGGCTGATGTACCGCGGCGAACGCTTGATCAACTGGTGCCCGCGTTGCCTCACGGCCCTGTCCGATATCGAGGTCGAGCACGAGGATCACAACGGCAAGCTCTACCACATCGTCTACCCCGTCGTCGGGGATGAGGCGGCCACGCTGACCGTCGCGACCACCCGGCCCGAGACGATGCTCGGCGACACGGCCGTCGCCGTCCACCCGGACGATCCCAGGTACAAGCATCTCATCGGCAAGCGCGCTCGTCTTCCGCTGACGAACCGGGAGCTTCCGATCGTCGGCGACGCCATTCTGGTCAACCGTGAGTTCGGCACGGGCGCCGTCAAGATCACGCCGGCCCATGACTTCAGCGACTTCGAGGCCGGAGAGAGGCATGGTCTGCCGCGGCTGGCGATCCTCGACATGCATGGCAAGCTGGACGCGGAAGGCCTGCGGACCGCTGAGGTTGACGCAGCGGTCATCCACGACATCGCCGACCTCCCCGTCTTGAAGGCACGGCCCAAGGTCGAGCAGCGCCTGAAGGAGACGGGGTCACTCACGAAGGTCGAGAACCATAAGATGGCCCTCGGCAGGTGCTACCGATGCAAGACGGTCGTCGAGCCTTTCCTGTCGCCGCAGTGGTTTGTGAAAATCGCGCCGCTGGCGGAACCGGCCATCCGCGCGGTCGAGGAGGGACGCATCCGCATCGTTCCGGAGGGGTGGGTGAACAACTACCTCGGCTGGATGCGCGAGATCAAAGACTGGTGCGTCTCCCGCCAGATCTGGTGGGGACATCAGATCCCCGCATGGTATTGCCGCACCTGCCACGGCAGCTCGCTGCAGCAGCGAGCGGACGGCAGCTGGATCATCCCTTCGGACGCCAAACCCATCGTGTCACGGACCGAGCCAACGGCCTGCCCCCACTGCAACGGCGCCGCGCTCCTCCGTGATCCGGATGTGCTGGACACCTGGTTTTCCTCGGCGCTGTGGCCGTTCTCCACGTTGGGCTGGCCGGACGAGACCGCGGAGCTGCGGAGGTTCTACCCGACCTCCACGTTGGTCACCGGTCTGGACATTCTGTTCTTTTGGGTCGCGCGGATGATCATGATGGGCCTGCGATTTACCGGCGACGTGCCGTTTCGAGACGTCTACATCCACGCCCTGGTGCGCGACGCCGAGGGCCAGAAGATGAGCAAGTCCAAGGGCAACGTGATCGACCCGCTACACGTCATGCACCAATACGGGACCGATGCGTTGCGCTTCACCTTGGCCTCCATGGCGTCGCCGGGGCGGGACATCAAGCTCGCCGAGGAGCGCATCGAAGGATATCGCAACTTCGCGAACAAGATCTGGAACGCTGCGCGTTTCATCCTGATGCACCTGGAGGGCGAGCGCGAAGCCGCTCCCCCGTCGGGCCGGTCGTTCGCGGATCGCTGGATCCTGAGTCGCGTCAACCATGCGGTCCAGCAGGTCACCACGTCGCTCGAGCAATACCGGTTCGATCAGGCGGCCAGCCACCTCTACCATTTCATCTGGCACGAGTACTGTGACTGGTACCTGGAGCTGATCAAGCCGGCCCTCCAGACCGAGTCCGACGAGGCGCGCAGGACGCGGCACTCGCTGGTCGAGTCGTTCGACGCCATTCTGCGGTTGCTCCATCCCTTCATGCCCTATCTGACGGAGGAGATCTGGCAAAAGATTCCGCACCAGGGCGACAGCATCATGCTGCAGCCGTTTCCCATCCGCCGATCGGACTGGGACGCCAAGGACGCCGAGACGCGCTTCGAGGTGCTCTCGAAGTTCGTGTCCACCGCCCGATTGGGCCGTGCGCTGCTCAATATCCCCCCGGGCCAGCGCGTCACCCTTTACGGCACCAGCACCGACGCCGAGGAGCTGGACACGCTGACGCACCTACGCCCGTCAGCCGAGCTGCTCAGCAAGGCCGCGCTCCGTCTCCAGCCGGTCCCGGACTGGCCGACCGAGCGGGTGCTCAGACTGGCGGAGGAGCGGTTGAGCGTCGGGCTCGCGGTCGAAGGCGACGTCGATTTGAACAAGACCGTGGGTCGCCTGGCCAAGCAACGCCAGGACTTGGCCAAGGAGGTCGCCCGGATCGAGGCGAAGCTGGCGAACGCGTCCTTCACGAGCAAGGCGCCGCGCGAGGTGGTGGCCGAGCACGAGGAGCGCGTGCGAAGCCTCAAGCACGAGGCCGCCATCCTCGCCAGCAGCGAGGAGCAACTGAGCCGGATGGGGGGCTCATGATCGCGCCGCCCGCGCAGCACGTCCGTCGGGCCGTCCAGGCCGCCCTGGCCGAAGATCTGGCCCTCGGGGACGCCACCACCGCGGCCCTCTTCCCTGCACCGATCGCCGCCCGCGGCGCCATCGTCGCGCACGAATCGATGACCGTGGCCGGTCTCGCCGTCGCGCGCGAGGTGTTCCATCAGGTCGACGACACCCTGCGCCTGCGTAAAATGGTCGAGGACGGCGCGTGCGTGAACGCCGGGACCGTCGTGCTGCAGGTCGAGGGCGACGGACGCTCGATTCTAATGGGAGAGCGGGTGGCTCTGAATTTTCTTCAACACCTCTCGGGCGTGGCCACGCTCACCGCTCGGTTTTGCGAGGCGGTACGCGGTTACGGCACGCGTATCCTCGACACGCGAAAGACCCTGCCCGGGTTGCGCGCGCTCGAGAAGTGGGCCGTCCGCCTGGGTGGAGGGCGCAACCACCGCGGATCGCTGGGAGACGGCATCCTGATCAAGGACAACCACCTCGCTCTGCTTCGCGCGCGGCGCGTGGATCTCACCCGCGCCTGCCGTCTGGCCCGAGACCGCGGCCCTCAGGGGCAA
>JBFGRM010000181.1:0-5327 GCA_041563675.1 Nitrospiraceae bacterium
CCAGCCGCGCCGCATCAAGGGGCCCTTCAAGCGATACGGGCCGTACACGCGACGGTGGAAGGTGTAGCCCTTCAAGCACATCCGCGGGTTGTGCGCGAAGGTGCCGCGGTTGCCGTAGAGATCCTCGTACGTCTGGTGGTCATAGTTCTGCTCCACGCGCATCACGACGCCGTTCCGCACGAAGGCGCGGACGCGACAGCCGTGGGTGTCGTTCGGGGAGCAGCACCACGTGAACGACGAGTCATACCGATACTGGTCATGATAGACCCGCTCCCAGGACCGGTCCGGGTATTCGCCGAGGGGGTTGCCCACCTCGATGACCGGCTGCAGGGCGGTCAAGGCCAAGGCCTTGTCGGCCACGGCCACCGCCGCCACGGTCCCGGCGGAGACTTTCAAAAATTGTCGCCTAGAAAGAAACATCGATCACACCTCCTAAGTTGAGCGCTGGTGAACCAGCAGACCCATGACTGCTGAAACGACGACCGAAAAAATCACCACCTCCGTTTTGGATGGATTTGCGGTGGACTGGCTGTGAGAAATGCCCGTGAAACTTGGCAGGATTGTTTCTCTTCTTGGGTCCTAGAGACATCACGGGATAGTCCACCGGACCTAGAAGAATAGCAATATTGGCACCATCATCTGGCACTGCTTTCAGATGATAACTAATTGATAAGTAATGATTTATTTATTGGATGACGTCTAAGTTTTGGAGCGAAATGTGAAGTATTGGTGCCATGGTTTCATGGGATCATGGAAAAACGCCAAAAAGACATTTAAAAACAATATGTTAAGTTAAATTTTTGAGCGTTACCCAAAGGTAGCGCCAGCTAGCTCAGGTAACCCCGGGATCCCGATCCGCCAGGGACGGATCAGGCTCACCGAGGGAGGGCAACTGGCGGATTGTCATCGAGTGGTCGGGGCGGGTTTCGAAGGCGGTCAATGACGGGTGGGGAGAAGCTCGACCGTGAAGAACGATGGCGCTGCAAGCGGTTTTCTTGACAGGCTCCGAGACCCTCAGTAGAATCCGAAAACCTTCCTGAGAGAGCGGGAATAGCTCAGTGGTAGAGCATCGCCTTGCCAAGGCGAGGGTCGGGGGTTCAAATCCCCTTTCCCGCTCCAACTTTTTTCTCTTACCCACGGGAACACAGAGTCAGGGGATTTGAACTCCCTCCGTCGCGAGCTCAGCCCTGCAGCCTGCTTCGCTCGCTCCTGCAAGGGGGCCCAGCCCCCTCGCAGGCTCCCCACGAAGGCGGCGCACCCCCTTCGAAACCCCCTGTCCTCGGCACCCTCCCCGAGGCCCGAGCCCGATCCGTGCTATTTGACTTCCACTGACTGGACAAAGCAAACTCTGCGACGGATGTGTCAACTCTCGCGAGGTCATGAGTCATGCTCTGGAGCAAGGACGTTCTCGAGGTCAATCCCGACTGTCAGGTGACGGTCGAGCATGTGGGGCCGGGCAAGCACAAGGTCGTGCTGGCCGACAATTTCTTCCGACATTTCGATCGCGTCGGGCAGCTTGCGCTCAATCTTTACTATCACGAAGACAGGACGCTCGTGGGCGGCTATCCCGGCTCGCGGGCGGTGATCACGCTCGATACGGTGCCCCTGATCGGGGCCCTCGCCAAGCTCTGGGGGGAACCCCTCGTGCCGTTTCATTCGAACTACCACCCGGTCATCTTTTCCGCCATCATCAATCGCGATTACAAGTTGAACGTGTGGCAACGGCAGCCGCACATCGATCAGGGCGTCACGGCCATGATGTACCTGAACCCGGAAGGGATGTGCTTTGGAGGGACCGGCCTGTACCGGCATCGTCCCACGGGGCTCGATCGCCTGCCCATCGAGATGAACAACCAGATCACCACGCTGGCTGAGCAGCACGGCATGAACCCCGCCGTGCTCAAGCGGGACGACGGCTATGCGGAGTTCATGAACACGGTCCTTTTCAACGCCAACTATGCGATGAAGGACAACGTCTACATCAATGACGGCAACGACTACTGGGAGCTCCTGTACTTGATCGAAATGAAGCCGAACCGTCTGGTGATCTTCGACGGTCGAATGCCACATTCCCAGCATATTCAGTCGGATCAGTACCGCGACTACTACCGGATCAACCAGATCATGTACTTCAAAGGACACGATTAAGAAGGGCGGGGCGATGAGCGAGGAACGATGAGCAGAAGAACGTAGACCGTTCTTGCTCAGCGCTCCTCGTTCCTCGCTCAGCATTTTCTTCCGCCGATGTTGCCGGTTAGCTTCGCCGATGTCAGAACCGCCGCCGAGACGCTTCGCGGCACGGCTCATGTCACGCCGGTCATCACCTCGGGCCAACTCGATGCTGCCTCCCACGCCCGCGTTTACCTGAAGTGTGAAAATTTTCAGCGGATCGGAGCCTTCAAGTTTCGCGGAGCCTACAACGCCGTCTCGCGGATCTCGGTCAATCACGCCCAGCATGGGTCTGCGACGATCGTGACGCTGTCCTCCGGCAACCACGCCCAGGGCGTCGCCCTG
Source organism: Nitrospiraceae bacterium (assembly GCA_041563675.1). GTDB lineage: Bacteria > Nitrospirota > Nitrospiria > Nitrospirales > Nitrospiraceae > JBFGRM01. The sequence continues at coordinate 2,515 of JBFGRM010000181.1, forward strand.
GCCTGTCGCCTGAAGCAATTGCCCGCCCACATCGTGATGCAAGCGCCCATCAATCCGATCAAGCGCGCCGCCGTCATCGACTACGGCGCGACAATCTATGAGACGGAGGACCGTGACCAGGCCGATCAGGTCCTGGCGGAACGCGTGGCGTCGCTCGGGGGCCATTATGTCCATGCCTACAACGATCCCGCCGTGATCGCCGGACAGGGCACCTGCGCCCTCGAGTTCCTTGCGGCGGTTCCGGAGCTCGACGTCATCATGGCGCCCATCGGCGGTGGCGGTCTCCTGTCCGGGACCTGCTTGGCCGGTCACGCGCTCAGCCCTTCACTCGGGATCTATGCCTGCGAGCCCGCCGGCGCGCTGGACGCGCTTCATTCCGTCCGCGAGAATCGCATCGTGCCCATGGTCGACCCTCACACCATTGCGGAGGGACTCCGCACCAGTCTCGGAGACCTGACCCTCCCCATTCTTCGCGCCCACTTGACGGACTTTTTCACCGTCGAAGAGGAGGAGATCCTTCAGGCCATGCGGTTTGCGTTCGAACGTCTGAAGATCGTCATCGAACCGTCGAGCGCCGTCGCCTTGGCGCCGCTGTTGAGGCCGGAACGGGCTCTGGAGGGAAAACGGGTCGGGGTGGTGCTGACGGGAGGAAACGTCGATCTTTCGTTTTGGTTTCAGCGTCTTGCTGAGGGACGGGCCTAAGCCCCCGCAGCCTGCTCGCGATCGGTATTCAACAACCTGCCAAGCTCGTCGAGCAAGCGCTCCGCCAGGGAGAGATCATCGGGCGAGAGGGGCGCGGAGCTGAACCGGCCCCGACAGTACAGATCCGTGAGCACTCCGACGGGACCTGCGGCGTCGACCCGCTGCGCAGCGACGGATCGGGCGTATTCGAACGGTGCGAGAGTCGGCGGCTTCGACAGGCCGCGCCGCTCCAAGAGCTCGAGCATACGGGCGTAGAAACGGGTCGCCGCCAGCTGCTCCGGCGTGTAACGCGAGACCGCGGCCAGCAGGGGGATGCGTCTCCGGCGCATCCAGCGGACGACGATGATCCACACCGTCAGGCCCCCCGCGATCCACCCGGCCAGGACCATCCAATCCCAGTCCTTGACGTGGGTCAGGACCCACACCCGCCAATTCCTGACGACCTTTTTTGCCGTCGCCAGCCATTCCGCGGCCCGGGACCGCACGGGCTGGCTGCGCTCACGTAGCTCGTGGAGAACGGCCTGCTGATCCCGAAAGCTGTATTGGATAACAAACCGCGTCCATTTGACGCGGAACGAGTCAAAGAGCCGGGCCACAACCTCGAGCGGTGAATCCCTTGGGCTGGCGATCAGGCTGGGTGTCGGGTCAAGGATGATCCATCCGGATCGGGGGAAATAGACCTCGACCCAGGCATGCGCGTCCTGCTGGCGGACCGTGTAGTAGTGGCCGAAGTCATTCCATTCGCCCGCCATGAAGCCGGTCACCAGCCGGGCGGGAATGCCCAGGCTGCGCAGCATCAGGACCATCGCGGTTGCGTAGTGCTCACAGTAGCCGGTCTTGCGGTCGAAGAGAAAATCCTCGACCGGGCTGTCGGAAACAGCCTGGCCGACGTCGAGGCTGTAACGGTAGTTGCCGAGCAGGTACCACTTGACCGCGAGCGCCTTCTCGTAAAGCGTCGCCGCATCTTTGGTGACGGCCCGCGAGAGCTCCGCAAGTTTCTCGTTGAGCGGCGGCAACTGGAGAAACCGGCTAGTGATGCGGGGCGGATATTCAATCGCGGTCGCCTTCTTGTCCTTTGGCTGGAGCGCGTTGGGAATTGAAAAGACCGTGTACTGGAAGCGCGAGGACGGGGGGTAGGGCAGATGGAGCCCGCCGATGTCGTCCGCTTGGAGCAGCGGGAAGTTGCCCCTCACGCGCTGCACGACCGACACGCCGAACAGGACCGGAACGTCGAGGGCCTCGATCAAGACTTCCTGACGCACGACCTTTCCCCTCATCCAGGCCCGCTGATTCCGGGATACGAGGAATGACCCGGTATAAATCTGGCCCACGGCCCGCCGGCGGCTCAGCGTATTGACCCAAGAACGCCCCGTGTAATGGTCGTACACCGCACCCTGGAGGTATACGCGTGCCTCCGAGGGTCCGGCGAGGTCGGGGAAATCAACCCGCATGACTACCGTGGGATCGAGCTTGATGTTGCCGATCACGCCGAGATCCACTTTTTGCGAGAACCCGGATGTGCGAATGGGCTGGCCGCGTCCCTTCTGAAAGAACCCGGCGCCGGCGCGCGGCGTGACAAAAAAGATGGCGAGGGTCACAATCAGCGCGAGGAAGGCAATCGCGTTGGTCGTCCAGAAGAAGCGGCTGGTGAGCGCGATTGGGGAGTGTGAGGCCGCCGGCGTGCCGGCCTTTCGGTGTTCCTCTTCCTCGTTCTTGAGATGATAGAGCAGCAATGTCCAGATGGCCGCGAGGAGATAGGAGACGAAGACCAGGGCATACCACGCCTCGACCGTCAGCGCCGCGGTCGCCAGGAGCATCAGAAAGCTGATGGCATAGAGGTAGAGAAAGTCTTTCCGCTGGTGCAGATTGAAGAGCTTGTTGATCATGAGCACGATGAGAAAATTCGTGCCCGCCAGCAACAGGTCCTGGGACAGCCACACGAGATCCACGGCGCAGACGGCGAATGCCAGCACCATCAGCACGTTCCAGACGCCGGTCGACACCTGGGATAGTGGTGCGGCCGCAGCTCCGATCCGCCAGCCGGCCGCCTGGGCCAGCGTGATGACGATCGAGCCCAAGGCCGCGACGATGAGCGGGAGGGGGATCTGGGC
>JBFGRM010000182.1:0-5315 GCA_041563675.1 Nitrospiraceae bacterium
ATGACCGCACCGATCATTGCCACGAGCAGGATGAGCGACGCGACCTCGAAGGGGAACAAATAGGTCGTGTACAAGACCTGCCCGATGGCCTCCGTGTTCCCTATGCCCGCGGGCAATGTGTTTCGCACCTCCGCGGCGGCGGCGGTCTCCGGCGCGCGTCGGTACATGATCAGCAAAACGATCTCGGTCAGCAGCGCAAAAGCCAGCAGGACCCCGATCAAAACTTGCGGATGGTAGCGCAGCTCCTGCTTGACGTTCAGCAGCATGACGACGAACAGGTAGAGGACCAGGATCGCGCCGGCATAGACCATGATCTGCACGACGAACAGAAACTCTGCGTGGAGGGTCACGTACAAGGCCGCCACGTGGAAGAACATGATCAGGAGGGCGAGGACGCTGTAGATGGGATTGCGCAGCGCGATCACCATCGCGGAGGTCACGACGATCACGCCGGCGAGGTATGCAAAGAACGCTTGTGCCACAGCTCCTCTTCCCTCCTGTTGAGCCGCTCGCCCTGGACAGGCTCGACTACAGCGGTCACATTCTGCAATCAGCCGGTGCCGCCGGGGCGCAACACCGCATGCGGCGGCCGCCCCCCGTCCATGCCTCGTTCCAGCGGCAGTGCACCCCGGGCTTCGCCTCCTCGGAGTCGCTCAAGGGAAGGGGAGAGCGCAAGGAAACGCGTCACGACGACTTCTGGGGTAAGTTCTTGAACGCCACGTTGAAGAACGCGACGTTCGGATGCTGGAATTCAACCCGCTTCTCGCGAGTGGGGTACGATCGATCTCCGATCGCGAGAAGCTGCTCTTTGTTGAGATGCAGGTTCCGTTTGTCGTACACGGCCCATTCGAATTCCCGCGTCATGCCCAGGGCATCCACGGGACAGGCTTCCACGCACATGCCGCAGAAGAGGCACCGCGTCATGTCCATGTAATATTCCTTGGCGTAGCGCTTGGTCGGCTCGCCGGGCACCTCCGCGCTGAGCACACGGATGACGCGCGACGGGCACGCCGCCTCGCACAGGTCGCACCCCACGCACTTCTCGGTTCCGTCGTCGTAGCGCAGGAGGGCCAGCATGCCGCGATAGTTATCCGGAAGCGTGCGGCGCTCGTGCGGATATTGAACGGTGATGGGCTTGTACCTGAGTAGATGCCTCATCGTGGCGAGCATGCCCACGACGATCTCGTAGAACGTGATCGTCTTGATCCACGATTTCACTCTGTTAAGGGAGACCTTCACGAGCGTTACCTTCCTCCCGGGAAAAGAAAAGCCATGATCGAGGTCACGACGATGTTGCCCAGGGCGATCGGGAGCAGAACTTTCCATCCGAACCGCATCAGCTGATCATAGCGCAGCCGCGGCAGGGTAGCCCGCAGCCAGAAAAACAAAAAGATGAAGAAATACACCTTCACGGCAAACCAGACGACGCCCTCGATCCAGGCCACCTGCTCCGGCAGCAACGTACCCGGATAAGGGGCGTGCCAGCCGCCGAGGACCAGGATTGCAGCGATGCAGGACACGAGGATCATGTTGGCGTATTCCGCCATGAAGAAGAAGGCGAAGCGCATGCCGCTATATTCGGTGAAGAAGCCGGCTACAAGCTCGCTCTCCGCCTCCGGCAGGTCGAAGGGTAGCCGGTTGGTCTCGGCAACGGCGGCAATCACGTAGACGACGAAGGCAAAGATCTGCGGGAAGGGCAGCGCGAACACGTACCAGTTCCAGAAGCCGCCGCTTTGCGCCTCCGTGATACTCACCAGGCTCAAGGAGCCCGCCAGCAACAGCACGCCCACGATCGCCAGCCCGACGTTGAGCTCGTAGCTGATGACCTGCGCGGCCGAGCGCAGCCCTCCGAGAAGCGAATACTTGCTGTTGGATGCCCACCCGCCGAGGATGATGCCGTAGGCGCCGATCGACGTGAAGGCGAGGATATACAGGATGCCGATGTTCAGGTCGCTGATCACGAACGGCTTGAATTCGTAACCGAAGAGCTCGATCGTCCGGTTCGGTCCAAACGGGATCACCGCGAACCCAATGAGCGCAGCAATGAGAGACAGAACCGGTGCCAGGCTGAACAAGAACTTGTTCGCGCCGGCTGGGATGATATCCTCCTTGAAAAACAGCTTCAGGCCATCGGCCAGCGGCTGCAGGATGCCGTAAGGACCGACCTCCATGGGACCCATGCGGTCCTGCATCCACCCCAGGACCTTGCGCTCGACGAGGGTCAGGATCGCGACCGTCGTGAGAATGATCGTCATGACGGTGACGATCTGAGCGAGTGAAAACGCAAGCTTCAGTCCGAGTTCAACCACGGCTCCTCCCAAAAGAGGTAAGGTAATCTGGTAAATGGGTAATTAGGTAATTGACCGGTGGCCCCGTTATCGATTCAGCCAATTCCCCAGTTGCCGAGTGACCCAGTTACGGAATTCCCCAATTACATTTTCTCGACCACGACCTCGGTCGATGAGAAGTAGGGACATTTAGTCGTGGGGTCAACCACGACGCTCAGCAACGGACGAACGTCCGCGGCAAAGTGCTCGGGGAAACAGACGATACCCCGAGGCACGCGCTCCAGAATCGTCGCCCTTGTGCGGAATTCCCCCTGCCCGTTTCTGACGACCACCGGCTGCTCATCGGCAATCCCGTGCCGCTCGGCATCCGCCGGGTTCATGGCCAGCCGTCCCTTGTCTTGGACCGCGAGCAGACCCTTCGCATAGGTTGAGAGCTTGCCCGAGTGGAACAGGGTCTGCACGAGCCTCAAGGTCAACCCGTCCGATCCTCCGGCCGGCGGCGGCGAGAGGCGATAGCGGCTCGCCAGGTCCTCGGCATACCCCTCCCGGAGATACCGGTCGACCACTTGCGGGTCCGGTCGAGGAGGCTGCGGCGCCGGCCCCATCAGGCGATAGCCCGGAATGGTGCCCCGGATCTCCTTGAAAATCTCGCGCGCGTCACCGTACTCGAGCGGATATCCCATCAAGCTGCTCAGGGCCGAAAGGATCTCCCAATCGGGACGGCTGTCCCCCACGGGGTCCATGGCGCGTCGGACCTGCTGCACGTGTCCTTCGCTGTTGGTGAAGGTCCCGTCCTTCTCGGCGTAGGAGGATGCGGGCAACACGACGTGAGCCAGCTTCGCGGTCTCGGTCAAAAACAGCTCCTGACAGACGAGTAGGTCCAGGTGTGTGAGTGCCTCCTTCACCCCGGCCGAGGTGGGAAGCGATTCGACGGGGTTCTCGCCCATGATGAACATGCCTTTGATTTTCCCGAGACGGGCCTCCTCCAACATCTCGACCAACGTGGAGCCCGACGATGGGGGAACCTCCTCCTTCCACACGGCGGCCAATCTCTCTCGCGCCGCCGCGTCCGTGGCGTCGCAGGGACCGGGTAGGAACTCCGCGGCGACTCCCATCTCAATCGCACCTTGGTCGTTGTTCTCCTCGGCGAGGGGTGCGACCCCGCAGCCCGGTCGGCCGTGATGTCCGGTCAGCATGAGCAGGTCCAACAGGTTCGTCGTCACAACCTCGGCCCCCGGCGTCCGCAGGATGCCCTGCCCGACGATGATGACGGCGGTCCGGGCTTGAGCAAGGGCGCCTGCCGACTCTTTGAGGGCGGACTCGGATGCGCCGGTCGCGGACTCGATCGCCGACCACGTGAGCGCCCCGAGACGGTCACGCAGGGCTTGCAGGTAGGCGGGAGCCCGCGCTGCCAGGTCGGCCTGCAGGAATCCGCCTTCGACGACCGCCTTGATCAAGCCGAGCACGACGTCCGAATACTTGACGGGGAGGGCGGAGAAATGATGAGTGGAAAGATTCGCGATATTGCTGATCTTCCCGACGGCCGGCTCCAGTGACTCGATGGTCACGAGCGTCGCGCCGTGCTTCTTGACCGCCTCCTTCACCTTGAGACCGGTAATCGGGTTGGTTTCCGTGATGTTCGTGCCGACCAGGAGCAACGCATCTGCGCGGACGATATCCTCGAACGTCGCGGTCCAGCGATGCGTCCCCTGGACCCGACGCAGGGCCCGCACGGCGTTGATGTGGCCGTAACGCGCGCTGCTGTCGATCTTGTTCGATCCGATCGCTAGCCGCATGAATTTCTGAAACAAGTACAGGTCTTCGTTGGTGCAGCGCGAGGAAGCCAGCCCGGCGAAGGCTTGGGCTCCGTGCGCGAGCTTGAGCTTCACGCAGGCCTCGGCCAAATATTCCAACGCTTCTTCCCAGGGCACCTCGACCAGTTCGCCCTGGCGCCGGATCATCGGAGACCTGAGTCGGTCCGGATGCGTGGAGACGTGATAGCCAAAGAACCCGCGGGCGCACAAATCCCCCGTGTTGCGTCCCGCGCCATGTGCCGAGTTGACCTCGATCAGCTCGTTGTCTTTCGTCTGAATCGTGATCTGACACCCGTCTCCGCAGTAGGTGCAGATGGTGTCGGCCCGCTTCAGCATCCAGGGCCGGAATTCGTACATCGAGAGCCGGCTCGTGATGGCTCCCACCGGACAGATTTGCACGCAACCGCCGCAGAACTCGCAGTCGAGCGCGTGATCCCCGAAGTGCTTGATCTCGGTCATCGTGCCGCGCCCCGAGGGCGCGAGGGCGTTGACGTCCATGACCTGGTCGCAGTACCGGACGCAGCGCAGGCATTGCACGCAGCGATTCATTTGCGTTTCGATCAGCGGACTGAAGTACTCCTTCTTGAACACACGCTTGATCTCGATGAAGCGACTGGTCGTGGGCGTGTATTCGTGGGAATAGTCCTGCAGGTCGCACCGGCCTCCCTGGTCACATACGGGGCAATCGAGGGGATGGTTGGCCAGGATGAACTCGAGCACGGACTTATGCGACTCGTTGACGACGGAGGTCGACGTGCGCACGACCATCCCCTCCGAGACAGGGGTGCTGCAGGATGTCTGGAGGCGTGGAACCTTCTCGATCTCGACGAGGCACAGCCGACAGTTCGCGTCCGGTGTGAGCTTGGGGTGGTAGCAAAAATGCGGAATCATCACCCCGACCCGCCGCGCCGCCTCGATAACCAGCGTGCCCTTTGGGACGGTCACGGGGATACCATCAATCGTCAAATTGATCGTCTCTGTGATGACTTCGGGCATATCAAATACTCTCGGTACGCAATCCGTGCTATCCGGTGACTACTGTTTCGCGCCCGCCATCTCGATCTGGACGAGGTTGGCAGACTCCGCTTGCTGGATCAGCTCCTCATATTCATGGCGCCAGTACTGCAAGGTGCTCATGATGGGCGCCACCTCGGCGTCACCGAACGCACAGACGGTCCGGCCGGCGATGTTCTTGCAGAGGTCGGTCAGCGTG